>JAGOQR010000001.1:0-57772 GCA_017991415.1 Candidatus Magasanikiibacteriota bacterium
TCGCACCCTTACCTTAGTTTCTTAAAAGGGAATTGAGGTAGGAGGATAGAAATTGCGAGTGGTTTTTTGTTTTTTAAAATGTATTTAAAGGTCCTTTTCTCTACGTAGGCACGTCTCTTAATCTATGTTATACGACGTTCTATCTACCTAAGACACAGCTCAGAAAAGGTACTTCCCCACAGTTCATAATCCGAAAATGGTTGTGCTGTAGAGTGTGTATTAAAATAAAATTAATTTATTTCCAATATACTTTTTCTCCAAACCGCAGATCCACGTACTCTTTTGGTTTTATTGAAGATAAAATTTCTCTAAAGGTTCTTATTTGGGTTTCGGTGTCTTTTTTAGGCTGGAATATAATATTCCATGATACGGTGGTATCAATGGCAATGCCAGAGTTTAGATCGTCTAAGACGAAGAATTTAGGGCTTGTTCTCCCCTGTTCGTTTAGGAATTTATACCATGAGATAATTGCTGAAATATAATTTTCGGGTAAAATATTTGTTTGTTTAATATTTATTTCTAAATTTCTTCGATCGTATACTATTGGATAGTCTCCAAATAATTTGTTAATTTTTTCATTGTTTGGGATGTGTTCGTAGGTTGTAGTATTTATTACAGGAGTTGAGGTTGTAGAGCTTGTTATCAAAAGTAGCTGAGGGATGGTTGAAGCAGTCTTTTTGATAGTTTCGCTTGCTTCTGTATCGGTAAGATATTTAATGACTGTTCCCCCACTATCTAAAAGATAATATTTACTACCAGTGTCGTAGATAACCGAAGATATTTTTTCTGTCACATTTATTTCTAATTTTCCTGGAAAAACTTTTGTAACTTCTACATTTTCAAAAGAAAAATTGGAATAAAGATCTTTGGTGAGCTTGTCGTCACTAATTAAAAAATAGTTATTAAGTGGTAAACGACTTGGTTTGTTGAGATAGTGCTCCGAAATAAAGGCATCTATTTCCTGTTTGGTTGTATTGTTGAGTCCGGAATATTCTACTTTTGTAATTTTAAAATAAGGAAGATATGCAAGACACGCCATCCAAAAAGCTGTTAAAATAAACAAAAGTATCATTTTTATTTTGGAAGTTGAAGTCTTTTTTTGAGATCGAAAGGGGTTTGATTTATAATGTGTATTTTCAAAAGAAGCTGAAGGCGCAGAAGGCTTTTTACGAAAAATACGGAGCAGTTTTTTATACCAACTCACATGAGGTTTGTATTTTTCAAATGCATGTTCTGAGCGAAAATGTTTCATACGTGTTTGTTAACCCTTGGAAGTAAAGGATTGATTCGAGCAACTATCTCATAGTTAATGGTATTGCACCATGTTGCTATATTCTCTACTGTAATAGTTTTATTTTTATCTTTTCCAACAAGAGTGGCCGTGTCTCCTATTTTTACAGGTACCCCAGTAATATCTACCATGCACATATTCATACAAATTCTACCAAGAATGGGGCATTTGGCGCCTCTGATAAGGACATATCCTTTGCTAGATAGTCTTCGATCAAAGCCGTCGGAATATCCAACAGGTAAGGTGGCGATGATAGTGGGTTTTTTAGTTGTATAGGTAGTGCCATAACCAATAGCAGTACCTGCGTTTACATTTTGTATATGGATAACTTTCGTAAGCCAAGATAGTGCTGGTTTTAGCGAAATTCGCCTATTTTTATTTGCGTATAAGCCATAGAGACTAAGGCCCAAACGAACAGCATTTTCGTGTGTAAATGGATGGTTGAGGATGGCTGCCGAGCATGCGATATGTACTATCGGTATATGAAAACCTTTGTTTGTAAGTATTTTTTCAACTGCCTTTAAAGTGCTATGCTGCTTTTTTGTAATTTTGTAACTTTCTTCACTTGAAGAAAAATGACTCCATAACCCCTCTATTTCTATATACTTAAATTTTTTTATTTGTTCTATAAAACTGATAATATTTTTAGGTAAAATACCTAACCTGGATGTTCCTGTATCAATTTTAATATGCACTTTTATTTTTTGCTGCACCTTCTCCCCTACCTGATTTAGTACAGTAGCATCTTGCAAATTATATAATGGAAAAATAATTTTATTTTTTGCTGCTGTTATTAACTTGTCTTTGTCTCGGTCAAAGAAGCTTAAAATGACTACTGGTTTTTTAGTAAGTTTATTTCTGATAAGCTCCAAAGCTTCGTCTAGGCTCACCACACAAATCCTGTCTACGTTCGGATTTTTTTGGCAAATACGAGCAATGTTTAAAAATCCGTGTCCGTACGCATTTGCTTTAATCACTGGCATTAACAAGACGTTTGCGCCTATAAATTTTTTGATTTGCCCTATATTATGCTCGATAGCTGCCGTGTTTATTTCTAACCAGGTTAGCATACTGCGCATTTTTAGATGAGGTGCCGCTATTGTTATTATTTATAATTTTTCAAAACCAGTATATTTTTGTAATGCTTTTGGTACCAAAACACTACCATCTGCTTGTTGGAAGTTTTCGATTAAGGCAAGTGGAAATCTGCTTAACACTACGGCAGTACCGTTAAGTGTATGGACAAATTCGTTTGTGCCATCTTCTTTTTTGTACTTTATATTAAGTCTTCGAGCCTGGTAGTCGGTGCAGTTGCTGGTGCTTGTAACCTCACCATAATCATTTTTCATGGTCATCCAAGCTTCGATATCATATTTTCGATATGCTGGACCACCTAAATCACCACTGGCAACATCAATTACTTGGTATGGTAACTCTAACCCGCCAATGATTGTTTTTTCTAATTCGAGGAGTTCCGTGTGCATTCTTTCGCTATCCTCTGGTTTGCAGAATACAAACATTTCTAGCTTAGCAAACTGGTGTACGCGATACATCCCTTTGCTTGTTTTGCCGTAGGCGCCCGCTTCGGTACGGAAACAGTGCGAAAGGGCCGCATATTTCTTTGGACCATTTGTTAAGTCGAGAACCTCGTTGGCATGAAATCCGCCCATGGTAATTTCGGCTGTGCCGATCAAGCTTAGGTCGGTATTTTCTATAGAATAGACCTGTGTTTCCGTTCCGCGAGGATTAAAACCAATACCAGAAAGAATTTCGTTTTTGGCTACATCTGGTGTTTCTATTAGGGTAAAACCATTTTGACTTAAGATGTCGAGACCGTAGTTAACTAAAGCTTGGTTGAGTCGGACAAGGTTATTTTTAGCAAAATAAAATTTGGAGGCTGCTACTTTTGCACCTCGTTCAAAATCTATAAGATCCAAGTTAAGCATAAGCTCATCATGATCTTTTGGTGTAAAAGAAAATTCTGGGGGGTTACCTCCCTTAGTTATAATTTTAAAATCAACTTCTCCCCCGATAGGGCTATCGGGATGAGTAAGGTTCGGAATTTGTAACAAAATTTCGTGATAGTTTTTTTCTACCTCCTGCATTTTATTTTCGAGGGCTGCAATATCATCCCCCATCTTTCGGAGTCTGGCTATATCTTCTTGGCTTGGTTTGCCCTTGGATTGGGTTTTTCTTTGGGAGCGAAGTTCGTCTGCTTCTTTTTGAAGAGCTCTTCTTTGTTCATCAAGAACTATAAGAGAATCCAGATCGACAGTAACATGGCGATTTTTACAATTTTCTTTTATTAATTTTAGATTTTCACGGATGAATTTTATATCAAGCATATAATGTAATTTCTGTGCTCTAGTTATTTTATGTATTTTAGTAGCACCTTTTTATTATTTTTTGATTGAATAAGTTTTTTGTTCAAGGGAAGTAGATCTTTTTTTAACGCTTCTTTATATGTAAACCAACCGTAATCCGAAGTTTCTGCGTCGGCAAATTGAAATTTGCCAGATTTGATTTTACAAATATTCATGTATAAGTGAACTTGGTAGAGTTCCGATTTGCTGTTTACGGTCGTAGTCAAAATATCTGGCAGCTGCTCAATTTTTGAAACACGATACCCTGTTTCTTCTCCCACCTCTCGGATAAGAGTCTCGTCAAAACTTTCTCCATTCTCTACTCCCCCACCTGGAAATTCCCATTTGTCATTAAATTCTGGACGGATATCACGGCGTTTGGTTAGTAGCATTTTGCCATCTTTTACAATAATACCTGCGGCACAAATGACCTGTTGTGATTGATAGTTTTTTGTTAAGAAATATTTAACTTGTAAAACCATCTTTCCTCTATGGCTAATACGATTTTTTTCTAAAGTATTCATTTCTGAAAAAACTTTTTTGAGCGGTGGAAAATAAAAGATTGGGTCATAACCCATACTTTCTTTTGTTCCAGAACCTACTTGTTGAGTAATCTCACCCTCTGCTGTAGCGGTAAAAATTGAAAAATTATTGGTGTTTGGGTTGTAGAGACATCCAGATGTTTCAAAGTATGCCCCGCGTTTTTTCCCCGAAAAACCCCGCATCTTTTCTAGAATTATACTGTTTCTTTCTTTGGCTGTGGGCGCAAGGCGCTTTGAAGCTATTCCAGGCTCTCCGTTCAGAGCGTTGATAAATAAGCCAGTATCTTCGGCTAATGTGAGTAGTCCGCTTTTTTTAGCAAAAAATTTTGCCTTTTCTAAAGCGTTTTGCCAGGTAGTGGTATATGGCTCCTCAACCTCGAACTTATCTAGCTTAAGATCTTTGAGGCTTACAAATGCAAAATGAAGATCTGCTAGTTCGGCCATGATCTCGGCAAGTTTACCAGAATTGGTAGTAGCAATAAGAATTTTTTGCATACTGGGTATGATTTAAAGTTTACCGTCTTTTTTTAACTGAGCTTTTATTTTGGAACTTTTGTAAGTCTCTGGTTTGTAGGCCTCTAGCCGAACTATCTGTACATGAGGCTTTATATTTTCTTTTAATTTATCAACAAAAGCCACCTGATCATACCCTAGAGCGATTATTTCTGGATCTTCTTCTTCTATAACTTGATACCGATTTTTCCCCAAGTTTCCTAAACGAACCTTATTAGCAATATTTAGTTTTTTTATATCTTCTAAACGAGTCTCTTCGGTAAAAATAGGGCGCTCCCCTTTTACCTGTGCAGTTATGTCGTCTCTGGAAACAACTACCACCAGATAGTCTCCAAGATTTTTAGCTTCGGTAAGCATATGAATATGTCCAGGATGGACTATATCAAATGTGCCAAAAACTAAAACTTTTTTCATAAAAGAAATTAAACAGGTTTTTCTGGTTTTAGAGTTGGAAACAAAATAACTTCTTTTAAGTTTTGTACATCCATAAGTAGTTTAACAAGCCTGTCTATACCCATGCCAAGCCCTGCGGTTGGTGGCATGCCGTGTTTAAGCGCTGTTACAAAGTCTTCGTCGTATGGCATGCTTTCTTCGTCTCCAGCTGCACCTAGGCGCTCCTGATCTTTGAACCTGGATTCTTGGTCGATCGGATCGTTTAACTCTGAAAAGCCGTTGCAAAGCTCATTTCCACCAACACATACAAGCTGCATTCTTTCTACATACCGAGGATCGTCAACTTTTCTTTTTGCAAGTGGTGAAAGTTCTACTGGATGATCAATCATAAAAATAGGATTGATAATTTTTGGTCGAGCATAGGTCTTGTATATCTCATCTACCATCTTGCCGTAGCCCGTATTTTTATCGACACCATCGATATGAAGATCTTTAATTTTGGCATACAATGTTTCTTGATCAGGGAATTCTTCAATATCAATTTTTGCATACTGCAAAATAAGCTCTCGCATAGTTTTTCTTGGGTATGGTGGTGTAAAATCAACCTCGGTATCTTGAGCTTTAAATTTCAGTGGCAGACCAGCAGCAGTAATTATTTTTGGTAATAAATCTTCGATTAAATTCATGAGATCTGTGTAGTTCGCATATGCCCAATAAAATTCTATTTGGGTAAATTCGGGGTTGTGATTATTATCAATACCTTCGTTTCTAAAACATTTAGCAATTTCATATACTTTTTCAAAACCACCGACAATAAGTCTTTTGAGGTATAATTCTGGAGCTACGCGAAGGTACAAAGGAATATCGAGTGCGTTATGGTGGGTAACAAATGGTTTGGCGAGCGCTCCCCCGTATAATGTTTGCAGTACAGGTGTTTCAACTTCATAAAAACCTTTGTCGTCAAAATAATTTCTTATTTCTCGAACAATCTGGCTGCGAATTTTGGCAATTCGCATGGAGTCTTCGTTGGCAATAAGGTCGAGATATCTTTGGCGGTACCTAGTTTCTATATCGGTAAGGCCATGAAATTTTTCTGGTAATGGTAGAAGGGCCTTGGAAAGTAGTTCGTATTTTTTTACTAAAACAGTAAGTTCTCCTTTGTGGGTAATAAAAAGTTCTCCATCTATATGTAGGAAATCACCGAGGTCAAAATATTTGATAAATAATTTATAGCTATCTTTGCCCAATTCTTTTTCTGAAAAAGCAATTTGAATTTTTCCACTTTCATCTTTGAGATGAGAAAAGCTAATTCTACCCATCTCTCTTTTTGCTACAAGCCGACCAGCAATTTTTACGGGCGTTGTTTCGGGTTTGAGCAAAGCTTCTTTGATAGAAATTTTTTCGTCTGTATGGCTTGGGTACGGATTAGTGCCTACTTTGCGAAAATAGTCTAATCGCTCCAATCTTACTTTGTCTTCGCTGATATCATTGGTCATATTCGTGATAAGTGAGTAATGGGGAAAGTTATTTTAATTCTAAAATTTCATATATTTGTTTTCCTGCTGGAGTATTGATGCTTAATTCATCCCCTACCTTGTGCCCTATAAATGACATGCCAAGGGGTGATTCGTTAGAAATTTTTCCTTGCAGAGGGTCTACTTCTTGTGGGCCAACAATGGTATATGTTTTTGTTTTATTATTAGTTTTAACAATAATAGTACTCCCGACGCCGACCATTACTTGTTTTTGCGTAGGAGCAACCATTACTTCTGAATGATCGATTAGATATTCCACCTCTTGTCTTCGGCCTTGAGCCCAGGCCATCTCTTCTTTTGCTTGGTGGTACTCAGCATTTTCTGATAAATCTCCATGCTGTTTTGCTTCGTCTATGCGATTAGCTATATCTGGAATTTTGAAGTTTTTTAAATTTTCTAGTTCTTTTTTTAAATCTTCAAGTCCTTGCGGCGTTAAGTATTGAATTCTTTCCTCTGGCATATTAGGGGCTTTAATGGTTAATTTATTGGCTTAATTAATACGAAATATACAGGTGTGACAGGTCTAAAATGATAGAAAAAGTATATCATAATTCCTAAGGTTGAGTCCAATATGAAAGCTGTGCTTTCGTATTGGCGAGACCTGACGGAATTGCAAAGCTTTCGCTTCTAATTCCTAGATTCCCGTCCAATATGAAAAACCTCTAATTTAAGTATTTTTGACCCCACCATAATAAGAAGTCTCTGGCGATTGGTTGGGCAGCTGTGCTACCTTCTTTTCCTTCTTCAACTAGGATGGTTACGACGATTTTTGGATTTTCGTATGGGGCAAAAGAGGTAAACCAGGCGTGGTTGTCTTTATTGGAATTCCATTGGGCAGTTCCAGTTTTGCCGCCACTGCTAAAAGGTAATGCTTGCAGTAACTGACAACTTCCGTAAGCTACACATTCTTTCATGCCTTGTCGCACTAAGGCAAGATTCTCAGCAGAAACAGGAACATCATATTTTTTAAAATTTAAGGAAGTTTTTTTGTGGGTTACAGGTTCTTCGAGTTGAGCAGCTAAATGTGGTTGGACAACGCTTTTGCCGTTTGCCACAGCTGCAGTCCATACGGCTGCTTGAATAGGTGTTACGAGTAAATCTCCTTGCCCAATAGATAGATTATATGTATCTCCTACAAACCAGGTTTCTTTTTTGTTTTCTTGTTTCCATTCTTTGCTTGGAACAAAACCGCTGGCCTCTCCAGTTATGTCTATATTAGTTTTTTGAGCCAAACCAAAAGATTTCATATATTTTACAATTCTATCAACTCCTAAACCCACAAAATTTTGGTAACCACCGCCAACATAATAAAAGTAGGTATTTACCGACCAGGCAAGTGCTTTGCCAACATTGGTGATGCCATGGCCGCCAACTTTCCAATCCTTAAAAATTCTGTCGCCTAGTTTTAATCCGCCAGTACTTAAAAAAGCAGTGCTCGGAGTAATAATTTTTTCTTGTAAAGCTGCAGCTGCAATCACTAGCTTTATAATAGATCCGGAAGGATACATACCGCCCACAGCCCTGTTAAACAAAGGGCGGTCAGTATCGGTAGAGTATTTACTATAATCTTCTTGTGAAATACCGCCAGAAAAATCATTGTTATTAAAAGCTGGTAAACTTACCATAGCAATAATAGAGCCGTCGCGCGGATCCATGGCTATGGCGGCAGCTCGCTTTTTATTAGTTTTAACAAGCATTGCTTGCGTTAATTCTTCTAGTTTTTTTTGGGCCTCTAAATCTAGGGTTAGGATAAGATTTTTACCTGGAGTCGGAGGGTCTTCTGCAAGCACGCTTTGTTCGTGACCAGTAGCATTAACTTCTACTTTTTTTAAACCATACTTTCCTCTCAAATCAGCCTCGTATGTTTTTTCTAGCCCACTTTTACCAATGCTATCAAAGGGTAAATAATCATTCCCCTCTTTGAGAGATTCTATCTCTTTATCGTTTAATTTCCCCAAATATCCAATTAAATGTGAAACGCTCAGATTATTGGCGAGCCCTTCTTTGCCAGAAATATATTGTCTTTTACTTCCTTTTTCAATGGAAATTCCAGGTAGTTGAGAGCTCTGTATGTATAATTTTAAAGCAGATTCATAATCTAAATTTTCTTTGATTACCAAAGAAGCATAGCTGTAAGAGCTGTATCGTTTGAGTAATTCGGTAATTTGTTCTTTAGGGACACCGCTTAAATTAACAACTCGATCGATTACGGCTGCCCGTTTACCAAGGTTGCGGGGCAAATCTTGAGGAATAAGAGTTAGAGAAAAATTAGGTACATTTTCTACAAGTTCTGTATGGAACCTGTCATAAATAATCCCTCTCTCAGAGAGAATGGGGCGTAAACGGATTCTATTTCCTTCTGCTAAATCACGATACATCCCTCCTTTTATTAATTGTAAATAAGCTGTTTTTCCAAAAAGAACGGCTAGTCCAAGCATAACCACGCCAAGCATAATAGAGATATTTTTTCTTTCGATGCTTGTACCGAGATATGTCTTTGTATGCGAAAGAGCAGTTTGTTTACCAGTTTGATTCTCAAAATTAAAAGACTCCTCTACCCAAGTACGGCTATATTTTCCCTCCAGATTCCCTCGCTGTATTTTGTCCTCTGAAATATCAAATAATTTATCCATACATTGAGATACTTCTTCTCGAAGAAGGTCTTAGAAATCTTATAATTTTGGCATTAATTATATAGAGTACGAATAGTAGTAGAGAGGATAAAAGAATTTCCCAGCCAGCATCGGTTGTTATTTCTTTGTACGGCAAAACAGGCAGGTTTGAAAAATAATTGTAAATAGTAAGTAGTGTAATAAAAAGTAATCGATAGAGAGTTATGCCAAGTACAGCCGATAAAAAGATCATCGAAATTGAGCGGTTAGTTAAAATGTTAAATTGAAACCAGTTAATAATAAGTAAGCTGAAAAGAAGCGAAAAAGTCCCTATGCCAAATGGGATACTGCTAAATAACTCTGAGAAATAAGAGATAATAAGTGTGAGCCAAATCATTTTGTTGTTAGAACTCAATGTGAGTATAAGTAGAGAAAGAACAAAAATAACATTAGTATGATTGAAAGGGTACGGTAAAAAATTAATAATAAAAATATGACTAGCCAAAATAAGGATAATATAGAAAAAAAGTAAAAATATTCCCCAGATTATTTTCATAAGGTTTAATTTTACTTAGAAGTAAGAACGCTGACAATAAATAGTTTTGACAAATCTGTCGCTGAAGTAAGTACTGCCTGCTGGAAAGGTTGGTACGCTTCATTTTCAGCTATGGCAATCTCGCCGATGAGGAGGCCTTTGGGAATTGTTTGTTCCAGCCCAGAGGTAATTATTTTGTCGCCAATAAGAACGGTTTCATTTCGGGGGATAAAATTCATTTTTATACTTAAACCATAACCACCTTCTACGACACCGAGACTATTGTCTTTATTAAGGATGGTCGCGGCAATTTTGCTCTGGTTGTCGTTTATTAATCGCACCATAGAAATATTTTTTTCCACTTTAGCCATGGTTCCGATAAGGATTCCGTCTCCGGTGATTACAGGCTGTCCAATTTTTAAGCCAGACTGTTCGCCAGCATTTATAATCACCATTTTCTCTAAGCTATCTGTATTTCTACCAACAACCTCTGCAGTAACTTTAGAAAAATCATGTTGAGAAAAAAAATTAAGTTGTTTTTTTAATTCTAAGTTCTCTTGTTCAAGATTGGCAAGTTTAGCGTTAGCCACTTCTAGATTTTCATTTTTTTCTTTAATTTTATTATAGTCCTCCATGACCATTTTTTTATTAGTAAAATAATCGTAGGATTCCTGAGAAAGAATACGCCATTTGGTGATTTTACTTGAAATAGGAATAATAATTTTCTGCACTCCCCTCTCAAGATATTTTAACCAGCCTAAATAATGCATAGCAACAAGCAATACTAAAATAGCGCTTAAGAAAAAATAATTTTTAGCCTTAAACTTGAGCATACTCTATAAGAAAACGCATTTTATTTTTGATTTTGATTTTTAACAGAGATTTCACTCAGCAGTTCTTCTTCGTCCAAAAGAATACCGGTGCCTCGCACCACCGAAGTAAGGGGGTCGTCTGCAATACGAACAGGAATTTCAATGGCTCTTGTAATAAGCTGGTCAAATCCACGCAGCAGAGCACCGCCACCCGAAAGAACAATTCCTCGTTCGTGAATATCCGCTACCAGTTCTGGCGGTGTAATTTCAAGGACTCCTTTTATATTTTCGATAATAGCACGCAGAGATTTTGTGATTGCCTCTCGCACCTGAGTATCGTCAATCATAACTTCTTTTGGCAATCCAGAAACAAGATCGCGACCACGCATTGGAAAACGCATAGGTTCATTTAATTCTATAGCAGATCCAATTTTAATCTTAATTTCCTCGGCTTGTTTTTCACCTAATAGTAAGTTAAAATTTTCGCGTGCATATTGAATTATGTTACGATTAAGCTCGTCACCTGCAACAGGTATTGAGCGCCATGTAACAATGCCACTCAAGGAAATCACGGCTATTTCGGCAGTTCCGCCCCCTATTTCGACAATAAAGTTCCCAACAGGCTCTCGTATTGGCATACGAGCACCAATAGCAGCGGCCATTGGTTCTTGAACAACAATAACTTCTCGAGCGCCCGCATTAGTAGATGCATCATGAATGGCCTTTAATTCCACTTCGGTAATTTCCATTGGCGCACCTACAACCACACGAGGACGAGTCATAAAATTCATGTTATCTTCGTATACCTTATCAATGAAATATTTAAGCATTTTTTCAGTGACTTCAAAGTCAGAAATAATACCATTTATAAGGGGGCGCGTGGTGAGAATGTGTGGAGGTGTTTTACCAAGCATTTCTTTGGCCTCGTTTCCAACTGCCAAAATTTGTTCGGTTTTAGTGTTTACGGCTACAACACTAGGTTCATTGATAATAATACCTCTGCCCTTTACATAAACGAGCGTATTGGCAGTTCCCAAATCAATGCCAATATCTTTTCTGAATTTTCCGAGTAGTTTTTCAAACATAGATATTTATCGAGTAAAATCTTTGTTGTTGTACTTACGATTTGTAAATATAATCCCTTCAATAACTATAAAAAACGATAGTAGGAGGATAGCGCTCCACCAAGCAAGTAATTTAGTTTGTAAAAGTATCAAACCAGCTACGACGATTGTTGCAACGAGCATCCCTTGTCTAAATGTAGATTTAACATGATGAAAAATAACTTCATCATTTTGTAAAACTATTTTTTTGATTAAAAAACCAATTACAGAGAACGTGCCAGTGAGAGCAAGAAACAAGCTCGAATAAAAAAATAAAAATCCAAAAAAACCAGCTTGGACAGGGTCGATACTATTTAGCACAAAAAACCAAGCCAGCCAGCAAATTAGTGCTCCAGCAGACATTAAAACAAGGTAATAACGTAAGCTCATAATAATATACTAGCAGCTCTATTTTAGTCTGCTTTGGGGTATTTGGCAAGTACTCTATTTATAGCAAATAACGTACTTTTTCTATGGCCGCTGCTTCTAGTTTATTGTTTATTGAAGATATAATCTTTTTCTCGTGTAGCTTTATTTCCTGAGCCATTACAGAGCTTAGGCACGTAATAGCAATAGTTTTTTCTTTAAAGTATATAGCCTGAGCGAATTTGATTGAAGCGTCTCCAAAAATTTCTTTTATCACTTCGTTAGCTTTTTCTACTACCATAGTTGCGGAGAGCTGTTTCCAAACAGGAGTTTGCTTCATTTGTTTTTTTAAAATATCTCCAAGTGATTTCATTGTCATATACGAAATGAGTGAAAGAGAATTAAATTTATTTAATTATTCTTGAGCAAATAAATATGTATCGACTTTAGTTTGCATAATTAAGTTGAGTGAGTAAGGCTCATAGCTACACCACGCCATTTATTAAATCATCTTCAAACTGAATCATTCCTTCCAGTGTTTGTTCGTACTTATTAACATCTAAAAAATCTAGTTTTTGTATCTTGTTGTGCACTGCAATTACTATTTTTTTTAACCTTTCTACATCTTCCGCCGTAATTATATAGGGAAGAATGGCCATTTCTTCGTCACTAGTTGGGTTTAGAAATTCTAAATATCCATTATTAACACTGTACTTATGAAAATCACGTGAACCTTCTATAAGAAGTTTATAGAATATAAGCTGTCTCTTGTAATTATGAAGCTGTATCTTTTTAGCTTCGTCTTTTACTTCCCAGTCTTTTTGAGCTTTACCTGTTTTAAAATCGTACACTGCCAACACCTTGTCTTGTTCGTTAGGAACAATTTTGTCTATTTTACCGGTAATGTGGACATTTTCAATCATCACACTTTGTGTTCTAAAATCAGTTTCTATCCAATGAGACGGATCAAGGCGATTGCTTGCTTTTTCTGTATATATTTTCCAAGCGATATTGCCCTGCTCAAGATAATTTTTAAAATCCTGCTCACTCATTGCCTGTTGTTCTAATTTTTCTCTAAAAATTTCGTGTATCTTTGTCAATGTAGGTTTTGTGCCAATACTTTTTAGATAGCTGTATACGGTCTGCATCGTTTCGTGCATAGCAGTACCGTAGGATGTATGGGCAGATTTTGCTTGCGGAAATCGTAAGAAATTCTGTTCAAAAAAATGGTATGGTCCGCCTTTTTTGATATCTAGAAAATTATTGAGGTGTGTAACACTCATTATATATGTGTCGAGTAGCGGCTGAAGAACAGCGCGTTCGTCTATGGCAATTGGGCCGACTTTTGGAAGAATATGTTTTTCTAGGGTTTTTATGGTGTGTGATAATTCTATTTTTTGATGAGCGGCGTCAATTTTGTGGTCAAAATTAATAAAAATAGAAGGTTCTAAAAAAGGAACCTGTAACGAGTCTTTACCGTTGTCTTCCTTTGTATAACTCGTGAGATATAAGTGTCGTTTTGCTCTAGTTAAAGCTACAAAAAATATACGTAAAAAATCATCGAACGTGTCGCCCGAAGGGTCTATTTGCAAATTCTTTGGAAAAGCAATCATATCTCTCCCTTGAGATTTTGCCCAAACATCGCTTTGGCAATTGATTACAAAGACCGTGTCAAACTCGGAGCCTTTCGCTTTGTGTGCAGTTAAAAGAGAGACTGCGTTTGTGCCACTTAGATAAGGGCTAGTGTCGGTAATTGGCAAATTATTCTTCTGATATATATCCACGCAAGCGACTAAGCTAGATAGACGTGGGGAATTTGTTCTGGTACCGTATAAAGAAATGGTGTTTTTAAATGTGTTTAGGCTTGATAAAAATTGTAGATACATTCTAGGATTCTGATCGTATTTTTCTTTACTAAAATAAAAACGACGAAACGGAGAAGAAAAAGAGTCTGACTGTTCTTCTGGGCCAATTAATTTGTCAAACATCAAATCGAAAGGTTCTGTTTGTGCCTCACCTGCTAAAACCAGCAACCAAGTGGCGATATTTTTTAAATGAATATTTTCACTAATAAGCATACTGTCGATCCAGCGACCATTTTTATCACTTTTTATTGTCTTGTTTGCGTCGATAGACAGTTGCCAAATTGTCTGGCGCTCTAGTTCCCAAAAGGGAAATGCCAGCACAATGGGAAGTAAGTCATTCTGGTAGCTCGTGTTACTGCTCGAAATTGATTCAACTAAGCGAGCCAGCGATATCAGCTGCTGTATTTGCGGTTCATGCAATATATCCCTTTGCTTTTCATATTTAATGGGAATATTTTCCGTTTCTAAATAATTTGAAAGAGTCTCAAGATGGTAATGGTTCCTAGCTATAACAGCAATATCATCTGGATTAACACCGTTATCAATTTTATTTTTTATTTCGTTTGCCACATAGGCATACTCATGTAATGCGGTATCAAAAGTATGTGCCACGATAGCACCTTCGGCAATAGCTGGATTAGCTGCTTCTAGTTTTTTTTCTATTTCTTTGACCTGATTTGTTAGGCGGACATCGCCCTGAGAAATAATAACTTGTGAAAAATCAACAATTTCTTTGGTGGATCGATAGTTTTTGGAAAGGGTTATTATTTTTGTTTTTGGGTATTGTTTTTTAAATTGCAAAATATTATTTATTTCGGCACCTTGAAATTTATAAATAGACTGATCATCATCCCCTACTACCATTATGTTAGGGTTGCCCTCATTAACCACATTGTCTGCTAACAAATTTATAATTCTCATTTGAGCATCGTTTGTATCTTGAAACTCATCTACCAGTATATATTGATATTGTTCTTGAAGTTGGCTTAGTATCCCCTGTTTACTGCTAAGCACACGCAAAAGATCCATGATCATGTCGTCAAAATCCACATAGCCAGATAAGAGCATTTTTTCCTGATATATTTGATACACCTGCGCAAGAGAGGTATTCCTCTCTGTTTGATAAGCATCTTTTAGATGCAGCTCTTTGGTATCTGGATCTTTTTTTAACCAATCATCCTTCCATACGGTCAACGGCTTTGTTCCGCCCTCTTCGACTGATTTCTCATAAGCAAAAGAAAGAGACTGGACAAGTAGTTCTTTGTAATCAAAAAGACTGCTGTGCTCAATTGGAGTACCAGAGGTCTGAATACCTTCTATACGTACAATTAACTCCGGCAGTGCATCTCGAGTATTTTTAGACATTCGCTCTTCAAAAATCGGAATAATCATTTCTTCTATTTCTTTATAATAAATTGTATTTGCCTCAAGTATCTTTTGATATTCTGCTGGAGTTATGCCTGCCTTCTTCAATTTGCCAATTCTGTCTTTTATACTTTTTAAATAAAAATAAGCACCGGTTGGATCTTTTTTACTCAAAGCATCAGAAAGCGGTAGTGTTGCGAGTATTTCAGATATTGTCTCTACTTGAATTAACTCGTCGGCAGCATTCATTTTTTGTGTTTCGTAAAAATTTTCTTGAAAACGATTTTTAATATTTAAGGCAAAGCTATGAAACGTATGTATCGCTACCCGATGTGCGTCTACACCAATTAGATCAGACAATCTGTCGCTCATATTTTTTGCTGCAAAGTCGGTAAATGTTAAGCATAAAATATTAGACGGATAGACATCGCCTTTTTGTAAAATATTAGCCACGCGCAAACTTAAAAGCTCTGTTTTACCAGAACCAGGACCAGCAATTACAAGTACTGCTCCTTCGGTTGTATCTACGGCTAATTTTTGCTGTTCGTTTAATTTTTTGTATTTTTGCAAAAAAGTAGCATTACGAACAGCTTTTGCAGGAGTTATGGTCATAGACTTATATTTTGAGCTTTAAGCACCTAAAACTACATAAAAACAGCCTCTTGAGGCTATTTTTAGTATAAACGATATTACCGAGAGAAACAAGATGCTTTGCGTATTACTTTTTGAAGGAATCTTGAGCGCTATACAGCCGTTATATCTAGGCTATAAAACCGCCCGCCTGCACTTCCCACAACTTTTTGTATAAGCCCTTTTGATTTTGTAAGAGATTGGTATGCGAGCCTGTTTCGAGTACAGCGCCGTCTTTAATGACCAAAATTCTATCCATTTTCATAATTGTAGATAATCGATGCGCAACCACTATTACTGTCTTTCCTTTTATCAAAACATCAAGAGCTTTTTGAATAAGTTGTTCTGACTCTGAGTCTAGGCTTGAAGTAGCTTCGTCTAGTATTAAAATTGGGGCATTGTGTAAAATAGCTCGTGCAATGGCTACTCGCTGTCTCTCTCCACCAGATAACTTTACACCTCTTTCACCCACAAAAGTATTGTAGCCTTCTGGAAAGTCCTTGATAAATTCGTGGCAATGCGCCAACTTTGACGCCTTAACAACTTCTTCTTCAGTGGCATTGGGTTTGCCATAACGAATATTTTCTAACAGGGTACGATGAAAAAGAATTGGATCTTGAGGCACCATACTTACCTGTTCCCACAAACTATCCATTTTTACATGAGCTATATCTTGGTTATCAATCGTAATTCTTCCAGAAGTCGTATCGTACATTCGTAATAACAGCTTAATAATAGTACTTTTTCCTCCACCAGATGGGCCGACCAGCGCCACCTTTTCTTTAGCTGCTATAGCAATATCAAAATTTTGCAGAATAGGTCTGGTTTCGTGGTAGAAAAAATTAACTGCGTTAAACTCTATTACGCCTGTGGTTACTTTTAAGTCTGTTGCATTTTTGGCATCTACAATACCGTGTGGCTCGTTAAATACCGCTGTCATTTCTTCTGCTTCAGCTAAGTTTTCGTATATATCTCGTACCACTCTGCTAAAATCCCAAGTTCTCATTAAGACAATTAAGACATACGATTGAATAAGAACAAAATCACCTATGGTTAGGATATCTTTTTGCCATAGTAATATAGCAATATAGAAAATGCCCACCTCTAAGATGGTAGTAAGGAGAGCCTGAATAGCTTCGTAGGTATTTGCTAGATTCCAAGTTAACCAGCGTAGTCTTTTTACCTCCCCTACTGCCTTGGCAAAATTTCTTATTTCTCGGAAATATCCACCAAATAATTTTACATTAACATTGTTTGTAATAGTGTCGGCCAAAATGCCAGTAGCTTTGGAATCTGCTTCGCTACGAGCAATATCGTATCGCAGTTTAAATCGTGTGAAGATTAAATTTATTATAAAAAATGATACTATCCAAATAGAAAGAGCGATAACAAGTGTCGTATTTTTTTTCCATAAAACAAACAAAATAAGACTAATGTTTATAAGGAGCTGCAGAATATTATACGCCAATTTATCTGTAATATTTTCAAAGGCCCTAATAAAACGAGTGACTTTTTTTACCATGGAACCAACGAAGTTGTCGTTAAAATAAGCGAACGAGTGTTTATGGATATAACGAAAACACCTATCTGACAGACTGGCCATAATAGAGGCTTGGAAATAAGAAATGCAGAATGTGCTGATTCGCCAAAATAACCAACCCAACATTTCTACTATTGCAACAATAAAGAGCACGCTAAAGAGCTGATTTATTAAGATGTCTTTTGGTTGTGGCGAAACTAAAAGGTCAAATATTTTTTTAAAGTATATTGGCGTAATAACACTAGCCGTTGAAGCAAGAATGACAGAGAAGAAAACAACCAGACCTGAAATTTTGTACTGTATAGCCTCTTCCCAAAATATTTTAATTGTTTTTTTAGTATTTTCTTTCATGAAATTTATAAATAACTACAGCACATCTCCCCTACTTAGGGAGATAATAAATATAGAGCTTAAATAAGCTTTCTACTATAGAAGACGTAAAAAAAGATAAAATGTTACTATTTTTTAGAGGCCCGCCTTGTCAATACATTCGCAGCCACAAGATTCGTCACACTGGCAACAGCGTACACAAAGACTTTCATCACATAAGCAAAGATCGTTTTGTTCTTCAAGTCCACTCCTACATTTTTGACATTTTTCCATAAAAATTCTAGTTAGAATAAACAAGAAAAGTGGTTTTCTTATTTATTAGCTGGTAAATTTCTATATTTTTTAACTACTCGCAACTTGTTTAACTCTCTATCTAAGACGGCCTGGAGTTTTGCGTAATCAACATCTTGGGTATTTTTTAGTTTCTCCATCTGTTCTTGAGCTCGTTTTCTTGCTTCCTCGGCTTTTTCTATATCAATATCCTCAACTCGTTGTGCATGATCAGCCAAAATTACTATTTGGTTTTTTCCCCTCACTTCAACAAAACCTCCTGAAACTGCCATATGCTGCTCTCCATTATTATCTTTAAATCGTAAATCACCAGCTTTAAGAACCGAAATTAGTGGAATGTGATTTGGCAAAATAGTAATCTCACCTTCTGTGGTGGGAATAGTAACTTGAAAAATCTCATTTTCATAAATTGTTTTTTCTGGTGTAACAATTTTGAATTTCAACATATGGTAGTGTGCAAGGTTTAATTATTTTACCTCGTCAATTGATCCTTTCATGTAGAAAGACTGTTCTGACTTTTCGTCGTGCTTGCCATCTAAGATTTCTCTAAAGCCACGAATAGTGTCGGCAAGTTTAACATATTTTCCTTCTGTACCAGTAAATGTTTCTGCAACAAAGAATGGTTGGGACAAGAATTTTTGCAACTTTCTTGCTCTGGTTACTGTTAGCTTGTCTTCATCAGATAATTCTTCCATACCCAAGATAGCAATAGTATCTTGTAAGTCTTTATATTTTTGTAATACTTTTTGTACGTCACGGGCAGTGCGATAATGTTCTTCGCCAACGATAAGTGGGTCCAAAATTGTAGAGTTAGAGTCAAGTGGATCTACTGCAGGGTAAATACCAAGTTCGGAGAGAGAGCGGTTTAACACAACGGTGGAATCTAGGTGGGCAAAGGTAGTGGCAGGAGCTGGGTCAGTTAAGTCGTCGGCTGGCACGTATACCGCTTGCACAGAGGTAATAGAACCTTTGTCGGTACTGGTAATACGTTCTTGTAAGGCGCCCATTTCAGTTGCCAGGGTTGGTTGGTAACCTACAGCCGAAGGCATACGACCAAGTAATGCGGATACCTCGGAACCAGCTTGAGTAAAGCGGAAAATATTGTCTACGAAAAGTAGTAAATCTTTTCCTTCTTCATCACGGAAATATTCAGCCATTGATAATGCGGTAAGAGCTACACGAGCACGAGCACCTGGTGGTTCGTTCATCTGTCCGAAAACTAGGGCTGTTTTATCAAGCACGCCAGAGTCTTTCATTTCTCGGTACAAATCATTACCTTCACGACTTCTTTCTCCTACACCAGCAAATACAGAGTATCCGCTATGTTCTTGGGCGATATTACGGATAAGCTCTTGAATAACTACTGTTTTTCCTACACCAGCACCTCCGAACAAACCAATTTTACCACCTTTTAAAAATGGACAAATAAGGTCGATAACCTTAATACCAGTTTCAAGAACTTCGTATTTTGTAGACTGTTGTTTGAAAGTAGGGGCTGTTCGATGGATAGGATATGATTTATCTGATTTTACTGGGCCTAATCCGTCTATTACTTCACCAGTAACATTAAACATTCTACCCAATGTTTTTGGGCCAACTGGTACAGAAATTGGCTTGCCAGTGTCTGTTACTTCGGTGTCACGTTGTAAACCATCAGTAGTATTCATGGCAATAGTGCGAACAGAGTTTGAACCCAAGTGCTGCTGCACTTCTAAGACCAACACTTCTCCGTTTGGTGTTTTTGTTTCCAAAGCATTATGGATAGATGGCAAATTTTCTGGAAAATGCACATCAACTACCACACCGATAATTTGGGAAATTTTTCCTTTATTTACTGTGCTCATATATACAAGTTCTTTAGTTAAATATTTTTTTAATTAATTTATTGTTATTCGAGGGCTGCGGCACCACCAGCAATTTCGGCAATTTCTTGAGTGATTCCTGCCTGTCTTCCTTTGTTAAAGGTTAGGTTTAGCTCGTCAATCATATCTTTGGCAGCATCGGTAGCACTTCTCATCGCAAGCATTCGGCTACTATGTTCACTTGCCGAAGATTCAAGCATGGTTTGATAAATTTGTGATTCTACAAGTCTTGGTAAAATTATTTTTAAAACATCTGTTTTATTTGGCTCAAAAAGATAATCAGTTAAATTGGTTTTTTGTGGCGCTTCTGCAGTAGACATACCTCCCAATTCTACCAATGTTTTTTCCAGGTCAGATTCGGATATTGGTAGCACCTGTCTTAATCTTGCAGTTTGTACCAGGGCAGATTTAAAATCGGTATAGGCGACAATAATCTTGTCATACATTTTTTTCTCATACGCATCAATAACCATTTTGGCAATTGGCAAGGCATCATCAAAACTAGGTGTATCAGTCATGTTGGTAAAAGCAGCGGTGAGATTGTATCCCATTTTTTTCGCAAAGTCTGCACCTTTTCTGCCGATACCTACAACATCTACGGATATATTTGTTTTAGGCAAAATTTCTTCACCATCAATCATTTGTTTGGCAATAGCTTGAGGATTCTTCATTTGCAGTGCTGTTTTTTTGATAATGTTGGCATTAAAACTACCGCACAAACCACGATTTGAAGTGATAATAATCATTAAGATTTTTTCTACGGGTCTTACCTCGAGTAGTGGAATTTGTACTTTTTGCATTTTGGAAAGATTTACCAAAAGCTCCCAAGCCAAACTAGAATAAGCACGCGTATCCAGGGCAGCATTTACTGCTTTGCGCATTTTGGCAGCCGCAATCATCTCCATAGCTTTGGTAATTTTTTTGGTACTACCAATGGATTTGATGCGACGTTTGATTGTTTTTGTATTAATTGCCATATTGAGAGAGTGCAGTAATCAGTTTACTAAATTATTTCTGACTATTTTTTAAACTGTCCGCATGCGTCTTTGAGTTCAGTTTCAATTTCTTTATCCCATTCCCCTGCTTCAATTTTGGCAAGCAGCGCTCCTTTTGATTTTTCCAAGAAGGCATGGAAACCATTCTCCCATTCTTTAATATCTTTTACAGCTACGTTATTGGTTAAGCCGTTGCTTACCGCATAAATAATGGCAACTTGTTGCGCAACGGAAACTGGTTGGTACTGAGGCTGTTTTAATACTTCCACTAATCGCTGGCCAAGATCAATTTGATTTTTAGTCTCTGCATCAAGATCACTTGAGAATTGAGCAAACGCTTCCATTTCACGGAACTGAGCCATAGCAAGTTTTAATTTACCAGCTACTTTTTTCATTGGCTTGATTTGAGCGGCACCACCAACACGAGACACAGAGATACCAACATTTAAAGCAGGACGGATACCTTTATAGAACAAATCTGTTTCTAAGAAAATCTGACCATCGGTAATAGAAATTACGTTTGTTGGAATATAGGCAGAAATATCGCCAGCCTGAGTTTCGATAATAGGAAGTGCGGTAATAGAACCTCCGCCAGATTCTTTGTTGCGTCGGCAAGCACGTTCGAGTAAACGAGAATGCAAATAGAACACATCACCAGGATAAGCTTCGCGACCTGGAGGTCTGCGTAAAAGCAAAGAAATTTCTCGATATGCCCAAGCTTGCTTGGTCAAGTCATCGTAAACACACAAAACATCCTTGCCTTTGTCCATAAAGTATTCGGCCATTGCCACACCTGAATACGGAGCAATATAAGACATGGCGGCTGGCTGAGATGCGCCGGCTACAACTACAATTGTATACTCCATTGCACCAGCTTCCTTTAGTTTGGCTACGATACGAGCCACTTTAGATTCTTTCTGACCCACAGCTACGTATACACAGATAATGTCTTTGCCTTTCTGGTTAATGATCGCATCAATTGCTACTGCAGTTTTACCCGTTTGACGGTCACCGATAATAAGCTCGCGTTGGCCACGACCAATTGGAATAAGCGCATCGATAGCCTTAATACCAGTTTGAAGCGGCTGAGTTACCGGTTCTCTGGTCATTACCCCTGGCGCAACTTTTTCAATTGGATAAAATTTACCAGTTTTAATTTCTTTGCCACCATCAATAGCTTGGCCTAACGGGTTTACAACACGGCCAACTAGCTCGTCTCCGACTGGTACAGATAAAATTCTACTTGTTCTTTTTACAACATCACCCTCTTTGATATGTTTATACTCACCAAGCAACACACAACCTACTGTCTCTTCTTCAAGGTTTAAAGCCAAACCATAGGTAATATTGGCTCCACTTCCAAATTCTAACATCTCACTTGCCTGACAATTACTAAGACCTGAAATACGAGCGATACCATCACCAATTTCAATAACTTTACCCGTTTCTTCTTTTTCAGTTTCTTTGTGAAAAGAAGCAATATTTTTTCTGATTTCTTCAACAATATTATTTGTGGACATATATATTTTAGTTATACCTGTAAGGATTTTTTTAATTTATTTAGTTGCGTTTTTAAACTTGCATCATAGACCGTGTCATCAACTGTTATTTTCATTCCTCCAAGTACATCCTTGTTAATCGTATTACTTACTTCTGCAGTCTGACCAAATATTTTTTTTATTTTTTCAATTACGTTTTCGTTTACTTTTTGGACAGACTCTATTTCGATAGTTTTTATGCCAGACTGTTTTTTAGAATACCTGATAAACTCTTCTATGATATATTCGATCTTTTTTATTTTATTATTTTTTTGTAAGACTAAAAAGAATTGTTTTATTACTTCTGGCAAGTTTTTTTCTGGTAGCCCTTTCGTAACTTCGTATAGGGCTTTGGCAAATTGTAAGTTTGTTTTCTTTTTCATATTCGAATTGAGTGGGCCAGATCTTTAACTTATTTAAATATTTGCGTATGTTAAAAAATTTATTTCATGTTTTTTATAGCCTCTTCGATTATTTTGTTGTCTGAAGCTACATCAACCTTGGTACCCAAGATTTTTTCTGTAGCAGCCACAATGAGGCTAGCGGTTTGCGCTTTAATCTCATTAACAGATTCATCACGTTCGCTTTTAATATTTTTTCTAGCTTGTTCTACCAAAACTTCTATATCTTTTTTTGTTTTTTCTTTTGTCGCTTCGGCTACGGCCACAGACTCTACCTGAGCTTTTTCTATAATTTTATTGGCATCTACTTTGGCTTGATCAATTTTTTCTTGGTATTTTTTTTCACTCATACCAAGGTTGGTTTCAATTTTTTTGGCGTTATCGATACTATCATCGATCATTTTTTGTCTCTCGGCCATTTTTTTGGTAAGTGGTTTGAGAATTAAAAACCACAAAATAAGGACGACTAACGCAAAGTTTACAAACTGAAAAGCAAAAAGAGTTCCGTTTATACCAAGGGAGGCCAATACTCCTTCTTCGGAGCTAGTTTCGTGCGTGGCTGTTTCGGTGGCGTAGGTAATATTTGTAAACATAGTGATTATCAATACGTAACTTAGTTGTTTGAAAAATAATTTTGTCAGGCTGGACCTTGTACAAGCCAAGATCCAGTCGATAAAAAATTACTTTAAAGTGAACACTACTACAAGTGCGTAGATAGCGATAGCTTCGGCAAAAGCAGCGCCGAGCAACATCGGTACAAACAATTTATCAGAAGCTTCTGGATTGCGTCCGATAGCTTCCATAGCCTTTGAAACTAAACTTCCGATTGCCACAGCTGGGGCAATACCTCCGATAGCCATAGTAAGACCCTTGGCTAAAATGATAATGGATTCGTGTTCCATAATATTTTTACCTTTCTGATATTAACGCCGGTTGAGGAGGGTTGGGAATTTCACCTCGCGGGTAATATCTTAATTAATAAGCTCGCTAACTAGTTCGATTACGAAATAATTAGCCAACCTACTAATGCTTTTCTTTGGCATGGCCGTGTGGTTTGGTTGTTAATACGGTAAGGTATACCAGTGTTAACATCGTAAATACACTTGCCTGAATAATACCTACTAAAATTTCTAACATCATAAATGGTGCTGGAACAAGCAAAGCGGCGATACTGCTTATTACAGAAATTAAAACTTCGCCAGCAAAAACATTTCCAAATAATCTAAGTGACAGCGATAGTACTTTGGCCATTTCACTTACTATTTCGATAAGACCAACTGCTAATTCTACAATAGCGGTAAAAATTGCCACCGGGCCTTTGGTAAGACTTTTGAAAAAAGTACCAATCTGAACAAATTTATTTAAGTGGGTAAAAATACCTACCGTAAATAGACCAAAAATATGTGAGGCAACTACAGAAACAAGAGCCATAGCTACAGTAAGATTGAGGTCTGTATTGGCTGGACGAAGAAGCGGTGCTCCGCCTATAGTAATACTACCTGTGCCTGGTAAAAGACCGAGCCAGTTTGATAATAAGATAAAGAAAAAGAGGGAGCCGACAATTGGTAAAAATTGAATAGTCTTTTTACGGTCGCCTGTCACCTGATCGAAGTAAACAAATAATTTTTCTAAGAAGAATTCTATAAAATTTTGAATTTTGGTTGGTTTTAATTTTATTTTTTTTCTCAAAACAAGCCCGAGGATTAAAAAGATTCCTATTGCTAACCATGTATTTATCATGGTGTTAGTAATAGGAAACTTTCCAATATGGAGTATGGTTTCTGGTGCAAGAGTTGGGATATGTAATTCCATAATCACGAGTGGTAAATAAGAAAATTTATTTATTTTTTTCTTCTGATCCTGGATTTTTCCCAGCATCATTAAGTTTTTTGTATTCTGCGCCGTATTCTTGAGCTTTTTTGTGAATAATTTTGGCAGAAATGAGTGCGGCGAAAACAAAACCTAAAATTGTAAATAACGGAGATGAATTACGTGTTTTGTCTGCGTACTGCCCTATCATTACAAGAACCACCACTGGCACAGCGATAGAAGCACCAAAATTACTGATTATTTTGAGCGCTAAAATGTAATAGTCTCTGCTTGTTGGTTTCTGATTTTCCATATAACAATTAACAAAGAACGCCATTATTTTACATATTTTTTTTCATAAAGTCAACCCCTCCCAAAAATTCTTGTTGACAAAATTTTTTATATACTGCTTAATGAACTAAATTTATCAAGGAGCTGTTGGCTATGCCCGTAAAAAAACGGCGTCCAAAAGCTTCTTTTGATACTACTCAAGAAGCTCCACTGCCCCCGGCTACCCCAGAGGTTCTGCCAGAAGAGGAGCCTTTTGACTTGGCAGCAGAGGCTGCCGCGCTCATTCCCCAAGCCACTCAACGGCTTTTTCCACCTGATACTGTTACGACAGAGACAAAATACCAAGATCTCTATCAAGTAGCTGCAGGCAGAGTCTGGCCAAAGCTCAAGCCGTAGAGAAGAACAATCTGGCCGCTTTGGGCGTTTGCGAAAATAACGCCCCCAAACAAAAATAGCTTTTTCAAGGCTATTTTTGTTTATGTGGATTTATTTTGGCTAATTATACATAAAAATAGACTAATCATAAGTATTTAGTCTAGAAAGTATTGACAAAAAGAGGTTTATGAGATATATTGAGTTGTTCTTTAACAAATTACAGTAGTCTAGGGGAAATAAAGCGTTATCTTAGCGCTTTATTTCCCCTTAGGTTACTCAAACCAATTCCCGTGCACCCCAAGGGGAGCACACACACCAATTTCACTGGCCAAGGAGGCAAAATCCCGATGGAGCACGTGATTGTTAACACTACCCATGGAAACTCCCGTGGGTACAGCCGTGTCGCCCTGTGTAAGCGCAGACTAGGCTGTTGTAGAGAAGGGTCTCACTTCCATGTGGAGAACTACTCGAGCGCTAGCGCTCGGAGTCCGTTCTCTCAGTCGGGTCCCTTCACCTGCTGTGACGACGCATTCGACGAGATCCAAGAAGCCCCGTGCGCGACGCGCGAACAGCAGATGCAGGCCGTTCTGGATGCGATGAACGCGGGCACCCTCCCGTTGAAGGAGGATGACCTCGACCGAATCTTCAACGAGCCTGAGAATGGCTTCATGGTGGCTGAGGGTATGGAAAAGCTCGCCTCCATTCACGAGCTCTTGATGATGGAGAAGCTCTACGATGCGGCTCCTACCGACAAGCTCGTCGCCACGGAAGAAGTCGTCGGTGTGACCGACGACGATGACGACGGCTTCCCGGAGATCTCCGTCGAAGAACCTCCTCCCGTCCGCCGTCGAAACCCGCAGCCCGCGATCACCGCGAGCGGCGAGATCAGCGCCAGCTGATGGAACGAGCTGCAATACGTTGCAGCTCAAGAAGCCAGTGCTCGGTGAACAAGAAGTACAAGTTCGCCGTCGCACAATCTTTGTAAAAGATACTTTGATATCATATACAAAGATTGGCGGCGAACTTCGTTAAAGAACAAAACATATAACAAAAAACTACGTTTAAACACGTGGTTTTTTGTTTGCTTACGAGTATTGACTTTTTAGCTAAAATATAGTAAGTTTTTTTTATGCAAAAACGCAAACCAAGCTCTTTCATGAAACTCTGCGATGACATGTTCGTCGCGGGAACGCTCTTCGGTGGCGCGGTCATGGAGATCGCGCTCAAGAAGTGGGACGCCTGGAGGGCAAACAAGGATCGCCATCGCCGCGTCGTCCGCAACAAGTACCCCCAGCACCACTCCTAACGTGGGCCAGTAGCCCTCATGCCAGTGAGAAGTCAACCGACTTCTCGACCGTACGACCTCACAGTGCCGCCAGCGGCCAACGAGGTTGTGCGGGTTTTTTATTTTTATTTGATTACTATTTTTAAATATGTTAGCCTTAAATCCAAAGGGAGGCACTTCCAGCTATGATCGGCAAACTTCTCTCCAAGGTCGGAATCCTCAAAGAGTTCTACGATCTCCTTACTCCGACGATGATTGCTCAGATCATCTTCGGAACAATTCTCTCGCTGAGCTTGCTGGCTGGTATGATCGCGACCATACCCTTCAGCCTACCGCTCTTCCTGGGCTACATCTTGCTGGAGTACTACCGACAAGACAAGGGGGCGCTTCGCTCGTACGTCTGAAGACACTTCCATGGTCTACCCAAGCTGCAACCACACGTCGCGGCCACGGCCTGGACACTTCGGCTTGCTCTGCCAACACTGGCAGAGCGCTTTTTTTAAAGTGAAATATTAAATAATTTTTGAGCGTTTTGAGTAGTCGCTACTTCGGCATCTAAAAAAGAAATATTTTTTAATTCGGCAATTTTTCTAATGGTATGTTCTACCATAGGCGGTTCACACCGCTGTCCTCTAAATGGAATTGGCGCCAAATATGGTGAGTCTGTTTCTACGACGATTCTTTCTAAAGGAATGTTTTTTACAGCTTCAAGTAAATCTGTCTGATTTTGCGGATTACTTTTTTTGGGAGGAAATGTTATTACGCCAGTAAATCCAATGCATAGCCCTAGATCTAAATATTGCTTGGCAAAAAACCAATTACCTGTATAGCAATGCACGGTGCCGCGAACAGATTTATTACCATACTCTGCCATTAACTCTTTAAGCAAATCTATCATTTCTTGATGAGCTTCACGGACATGAATTACCAAAGCAACGCCCAACTCTTGGGCTAATTTATATTGTAGTGTAAAAGTTTTTTTCTGCTTCTCTAAGACTTCTTCAACGGTTTTGCCTTCAGGCAACCGATATAAATCGAGTCCGCACTCCCCCACTGCAATTACTTTTTTGCTTTGCCCTAATTTTTTATAATACTCATAATCAAAATCTTCCTCTCTGGACAAAAAACTACTCTCTTCTTCGTCAATATGAGTAGAAAATAAATGGACGGGATGCAAGCCGATACTGGCGTAGGTAAACGGAAATCGTTCGGCCATCTCTACCCCTGCTCGACTTGTATCTTTTTGAGTACCAACCAGATTTAAGATCATGTTTTTTTCTCCGCATTTTTTCACTACTTCTTCGGCATCATTTTTGAAACCATTAAATTGAACATGGCAATGAGTGTCAAACATAAAAAAACTATAATAGATTATCTACAGTGCTATGCAAAATTCTGAGGGCTTCTGGGAACAGAGGGATTAATATAGAAGCAAAACGGACAAGTGGTGGCGCAACGTGAGACTGAGCTAAACCTTCCATAAAAGGAAGGCTAATAGGAAAACGAGCAATAAAAAATAGCGAAATACCAATAACGACTGCTCCCTCAAGCAAACCAAAGACAAAACCCAAAATTCTATCTATACCGCTTAAAAATGGCAGTCTTGTAAAGATGGAGAGTATTTTTTCGAGTAGCCAAAAAACAAAGCCAACAAGTCTGGTAATTAATAAAAAGGAAACTATAAAGACAATTACCTTAACATGGTTTTGACTCCAGCCAGAGAATCCTATGACCCAATTTGCCAAAGGTTCGTAGTAGCGGCTTGCAACATAAACACCAACCACTGTGCCGATAAGCGAACCAATAGTACGCACCAGTCCAAACCAAAGGCCGAACAAACCAAAACCAGCAATAAGAACGAGAAGCGATATGTCAAAAATAGACATAAAGGTTATGAATTAATTATTGTAAACGAGGAAATAGTTGTTCTGGCTTAGCAATTTTGTTGCCTACTGTTAATTGTACCCAATTTTGAAGTTCTGATAAAGGTTTTGCTAGTTCGGTAGATACAGTAAGGCCTAGTTGAACTAATAATTTTTCTGAAGTCTCTGGCATTATTGGCCAAATCATTATGGCAATATGGCGCAGACTCTCTGCTAAGTGGTGCAACATATTTTTTACCTCTGTTTCTTTTCCATTTTTCATCATTGCCCACGGTTGCTTGTCCGAAATCATTTGGTCGCAATAAGAAATAAATTTCCAAATATTTTCTAAGGCACGATCAAAACGCCAAGCTTCCATTGCGCTGGCATAATCACCGTATATATTTTTAGCAAAGGCTACTATTTCATTATTTATTTCTGTAGTTTCGGGAATAACGCTGTCACAATATTTTTCAATCATGACCGTAATGCGGTTGGTAAGGTTACCCAAACCATTGGCCAAGTCTGCCTGGTAACGTTCGTTAAATTTAACATAAGAAAAATCACCATCGTTATCGAATTGAATTTCGCGCATTAAGAAATATCGGACAGCCTCTAGAGGATATTTTTTTACGAGCTCTAGCGGATCAATAACATTGCCTACGCTCTTGCTCATCTTTTGACCGTCTACGGTTATCCAACCATGCACGGCAATTTGTTTTGGCAGAGCTACTCCAGCCGACATAAGCATGGCTGGCCATAATAACGAATGAAAGCGATTAATTTCTTTGCCAATTACATGGGCATCGGCAGGCCAAAATGTATCAAACAAGGTTTCGTTACTGGCACCCCAACCCAACGCGGTAATATAATTGGTAAGTGCATCAAACCAAACATACATCACTTGCGCACCATCATCTGGAACTGGCACTCCCCACGGTAATTTTTCTTTAACACGAGAAATACTTACGTCTTCTAAGCCGTTTTTAAGAATATTTTTCATTTCTTTAAAACGATGTTCTGGATACACAAAGTTTGGATTTTGTTCAAATAGCAACTCTATTGGTTTTTGGTATTTTGAAAGTTTAAAGAAATAATTTTCTTCGGATAGAGTCTCTGGTACTTTGTTATGATCTGGACATTTACCATCTACCAAATCTGTTTCAAGTTTAAACGATTCGCAACCAACGCAATAGAGCCCTGTATAACTTTTTTTATAGATATCCCCCACTGCCAATGATTTTTTCCAAAACTCTTGCGCAGATTTCATGTGACGATCTTCGGTTGTACGGATAAAATCATTGTTGGAAATATTCCACTCATCGGCCAATCGCAAAAACTGTGCTGATTTTTCGGCAGCATATTCTTCAACAGATTTACCTACCTCTTTGGCAGTTTTTAACATTTTTTGCCCGTGCTCATCGGTGCCAGTTAAAAAATAAACATCTTTGCCAAGCAAGCGCTGGTAGCGAGCCATTACATCGGTATATAAAATTTCTAAGGCAAAACCAATATGCGGATCGGCATTGGCGTATGGAATGGCGGTGGTGAGGTAATATGTTTGTTTCATAAAAATTTTATAAGTAATACAATTAATCTTCTTTAATTGACCTCCCAATCGAAATGAATAGCAGACCAAATACACTAGAGAAAATAGGAATTCCAAAACTTTTCCAGAAAGAATCAATCACAACTTCATTGCGATGTTCAGAGATAGAATATAGTATGTTCACCTTATCTCCAACTTTTAAAAAAGGATTGGTAAAAAGAGAGTTTTTAGCTACTTTAGTATAATCTTTATTATTTATAGTAAATTTAATTTTTGGATCTATAGAGCCACGGTAACGATTAATATGAGACACTGCAACAAAATCTACAACGACTCCTTGTGTACGAGTATACGTATTTTGTTGCCAGATAGTTACCATAAGACTAAAAACAGCTAAAAACATGCACATGCCTCCAAACACTAGCATACCTATTTTTTGTTGTCTTTTATCTACAGGTTTTTTTCCCATATATTATTTACTGCTAAGAACATTTTTTATAATATCTTTTAACTCAACAGAGTTTTTTAAAGGACTAAATGTGTAATTGTCTAAATCTTCCAAACTGACCCAATGAAATTCTTCATGCTCGGTACTTAATTTAACTTCTGCTTTGTCATTTTTAATAGCATATATTAAACGGCAAGTTGGTGTGTGGCGCCCTAACGTATAGCCAATCATGCTCCCTAGCGGACGTACGATTTCAAACTCATCAAAACCCAATTCTTCTTTTATTTCTCGACGGAACGCTTCTTCGGCAGTAGAGCTGTCTAGTTCCCCCACTTCAATTCTACCTCCAGGTAATTCCCAATAATCATGGCCAGGAGCACGAATAATAAGACACTTTCCGTCACGGATTAAAGCACCCCACTGGCTAATTGTAAATTTTTCATGCTCTTTATTCATACATTAAATGCTTTTTATTACAACTACAAACTCCCCTCTTTCATCTTGCATGTTCTCGGCAATTTCGGCAATAGTACCACGATAAATAGTCTCGAATTTTTTTGTAAGCTCTCGGCATACCACAAGCTGTCTTTTTGGATCAAGAACCTCTTTTAGTTCTTGTAGACATTTTTTTATTCTATGTCCCGATTCGTAGAAAACAACTACACTCTCATTTGCAGCCACTTCTTTAAAATATTTTTGCCGCTTATTCTTATGGGGCGGGAACCCCATAAATACAAATCTGTCTGTAGGAAAACCAGAGATAGAAAGCGCTGACACAATAGCCGAGGCGCCAGGAATGGGCACAATTTCTACTTGCTTGGAGCTCTGTACTATCTGATGTATCAAAATACCACCTGGATCGCTAATGCCTGGAGTGCCCGCATCGGTAACCAAGGCAATATTTTTACCTTCTTCCAGCCAAGAGATTATCTCTTTTATTTTTTTTGCTTCGGTGTGCTGATGATAGCTTGAAAGGCTCTTTTGAATTTTAAAATGTTCCAATAAATTTTTGGTAACACGGGTATCTTCGCATAAAATAAGATCAACGCTTTGTAGCGTTTCCAGAGCTCGTAAGGTAATGTCTCCCAAGTTGCCAATGGGAGTAGCTAGAATATATAGTTTTCCACTCATAGTATGCCTGGTATCCTAATATTAATAAGGCTAAAAATCAAGGATTTGTAGTGTTTATTTTTTGACCCATTGCTGTATAAGCCAGGCTTTTGAAAAGCTTATTGCGCCCAAAGTTCCCATACAAAGATCTTTCATCGTATCAAAATTGCTTGCCTGAGAATGGGTGTAGAGAAATTTATCAGATAAAAATTCATAAAATTCCCAAACTACCGCTACTGACATAACAAACATAATAATAAGAAGTGCCTCTACTAAGCGTGAAGTAGTTTTGATTTTATCAATGCGTTTGGCGAGATTTAAAATAAAAAATCCACTGATAGCCATACTCACTCCCCCTAAAAAATGAAACAGAACGTTCCACCACCACACAGTGCTATATGGTTCGTAAAAATTATTAAGAGAATCCCCTATTAAAAAAACTACAAACGGTGCGCTGCAGATAGAAAAAAGGTCTTTAAAGGTAAAACGCATATTTATAACAAATCGTTTATAGCCTTATTTAATTTTTCTTCTTTTTCTGTTTGAGTAATAGGCGTTTCGTTGGCACTCGCATGTATTTGTTCCATAGCAGTTTCTGCTTTTATACCCAACACCAGATTGTCATTTACCAAAATATTTGGGCCAAAATCACAACAACCTAAACAGCACGCATAGTCTAGATCGTATGTTTTGTTTTGTTCACCTGGCTCCAAACCAGTTTCTTTTTCAATTTTTTTCATGACATCTTCGGCGCCATTTTCTACGCACGAATAGTTTTGGCAGACTCGTACGACAGTTCGTTTTTTTGCCATAGTATAGTTATTTTATTTTTTCAGTTTGTCGTAACTGTTCGACAATTTTGGGCAAATATTTCATTGTGTAGTCTATCTGCTCTTTCGTATTTTCTTTTCCAAAAGAAAACCGCACACTACCCTGACTTTCTTGATAATTCATGCCCAAGGCTTTGAGCACATGTGAGGTTTCGAGTGTTTTGGACGAGCACGCAGACCCGGTTGAGCACATAATTCCGTATGCATCGAGGTATAATAGCAACGCTTCTCCTTCGATATCTGCAAAATTTATATTTACATTATTAACCAAACGATTGATGCCTATAGCAGGGCCGTTGAGGGTTACACCGGGCACTTGTTTCTGAACTTTACCCCAAAAATATTGGGCCAGATTCTCTACCCGCTTTGATTCTTTTATTTTACTTTTTTGCGCTAATTCCATGGCTTTGGCGAGTCCAACAATACCAGGTATATTTTCTGTGCCCGATCGAAGATTTTTTTCTTGGCCACCACCAAGCAGAGTTGGCTCAAGCAAGACAGAGCTTCGTACATACAAAAAACCTGTACCTTTTGGACCATAGATTTTACTACCATTTACACTCATCAGATCTACATGTAATTTTTCAACGGAGATATCGAGAAAATTTACGGCCTGACAAGCATCCGTGTGAAGTAAGGGGTAGGCCGTATTATTATTTTTTCTATATTGCAATAATTTACGCCCGATTTCTGCAATTGGATTAATGGTGCCAATTTCATTATTGGCATACATCAGACTAATAAGCACCGTATCTGGACGGATAGCTGCTATAACATCGTCTGTTTTAATAAGCCCTCGACTATCTGCTTGGATATAAGTAATATGCCAGCCTTGTTTTTTTAAATCTTCGAGTGGTTTTAAAACTGCATCATGTTCAAGAATGGTAGAAATAATATGTCGGCCTTGCTGCGCATGCGCCTTGGCAATTCCATAAATTGCTAAATTGTCGGACTCTGTGCCGCTTGAAGTAAAAATAATATTTTCTGGATGAGCGCCCAACGAATGGGCAATTACATTCCGCGCATTCCCAAGTGCTTTGTCTGCTTGCTGACCCTGACTGTGTAGTGAGGACGGGTTTCCATAGACCGCATTAAAAAATGGCTTCATCGCCAAAAACACCTGGCTATCCAAAGGTGTAGCGGCCGCATGATCAAGGTACACTTTTTTAATTTTTTTTGGTTTAGCTAACATAGCTTAATTTTGAGCCTGAATATTTGTATAATTATTCGCCTTTAATTTATCAAGAATTTTATCTTGGTCATTTCTGGTTAAACTAAAAATACAATAAGAATTATTTTGTTTATCATAAAAATACAGACCGCTGTTTCTATATCCCGACCCGCCTCCCCCAACTCGCGTGCAACGAATACTGCTAATATCGTTTTTTTGTAAATTCCATTTTGGAGTAGAGACTTGAACATCATCAACATGCACACTTGAATGAACTTCTTTGAAAGATAGATACATGCATATAATGAGGGAGATTAAGGCAAACAATTTTACAATTTGAGGTACTGGTACAGCCATAACAACAATGCTTAAAGCAATTCCATACGCTGTTTTTTTACGTGGATTATAGATGTGCTGCATATATTTAAAACGGCAATGTTAAATTAATATTTTTCTTAGCGTTTGCATTTTCTTTACCTGGATTACCGAAATCAAAATTTACAGCAAATGGCAGTACTTCTCCTGTTAATGATTTGTAGAAAAGTTGTTTATTATTTTTACCAAATTCGTAGACTTCTTTGGTAACTTTTACATCTTGTTCGCAATATTTTTTAATTTCATCTATTTTTCCCTCTTTCCACCATTTCATAGCCTGCAAACCATCGGCACTCTTGGTAATATCGAGCGTTGCTTCGGCCACATCGTTTAATCTGAGTCTGCGACCAATAGAATCTTTAATAACTTTTAAAAGATCGAGACTTGGAAATGTCGTAAGATCTCCAGGATAATAGCGGTTGAGAATTGGAATATCAAAATGCTCACTATTATAACCAATAAGCAAAGAACATTTTTCGAGGATTGGCCATAGCTTAGACAGCTCGCTTCGTTCAAATGAACTATAGGTATTATGCTCATATTCGTAAATTGAAACAACGGTAATTTCCATAGTACTCAAATCAGTAATATCACCAATAGTTTCTATATCGAAAATAATTTCGTTGGACATACAAGTAACGCAATAGATAGTTAGATTAACTAATAAAACACAGGCTTAAGTATATCTTTTTTAGCAGTTAAAATCAACTGGCCTTCTTAGTTTTTTGATATGTAAATGTATCTATCCTATTCTTGACTTATAGATAAAAAAAGATTATAAAACAATTATAAAAATAAACCCTTATTCGTATGTCAAAAAATATTACCGTAATCGCTGGCGAATTTCACAAAAAAGAAGTAACCGAGATGCTTGGCGAGGTACGCAAAGTGGCTGCCGAAAATAATTTGCATATTACCGAAGAAATTTGGGTAAATGGAAGCTACGAAAAGCCACTGGCTCTTAAACGTGCCTTACAAAAAGAAAGCACCAACGCTGTTGTCTTACTTGGTATTATCGAACGAGGCGAAACAAAACATGGCCTTATTATGGGCCACACCGTAATGCAATCTATTTTGAATCTAGAGTTAGAATTTATGAAGCCTGTTGGCATTGGTATTTTGGGTCCAGAGATTTTACCAAGCCAAATTCCTTCTCGACTACTACCTACCGCGCAAAAAGCGGTGCTGGCTGTAGCGAGAATGCTTGAAAAATAATCACCGCTTTAGTTGTCATTCTGAATGAAATGAAGAATCCCTGTCCAATTAAAACAATCGACAGAGATCCCTATGCTTTGCTCGGGATAACAATTGACCAATGACCAGACGGACAGGGATCTTTCGCCTCGCTCAAGATGACAGCGAGGCTTTCAAAATCTTCTCTTTAATATCTGTCGAAGACATTTCGGCTAATTCGTATACTTCTTCTACATTTCCAGATTTTAAATAGTGGGTTATGCCGATTGCTTTTTTGTCGTAATTGGCTGGAAGCATAAATGGATACAGGAAACCTGGCCAACCGTTATGCAGAGTGACTACCAAACTTCTTTCTTCGTCTGATAAAATACTTTGTGCTTTGGCTGGATTTGTTTTTCGTAAATCTTCAAATAACTCTGGAGATGTCACTGCGATAATTTTTATATCCATTCCTTGTGCTTCTAGTTCTGGCAAAATTTCTAATGTGTTTTTTAATATTTGCATACCGCTAATGGCGAGCACTAGTTTTTTTCCGTTGCCTGCAAATTCTTTATAGACATACGCGCCATTATTTGCTTCTTTTGCCTCTGGCACTTTGCTCCGATCTATTACAAGCTGCTCTGGTCTGTAGGTAGAGAGCACAATTGGTTCGCCTTTTTCTAGAGCGCCAAAAAGCATTTCTATTGTTTCGTTGGCATCGAGTGGTTTGTATACTTTTATTCCTGGCAACGCATTGTAAAGAGACATCCAATACATTCCTTGATGTGTAGGGCCATCTTCACCAGTTTCTGGACCATCATGAGCGGCAAGACAGATAAAAAATCCTTTGGTATCTGGATTAAGCTGGTTACCAATAACTGATAATCGAATAGCATTTGCCATCATATTGGTGAACACTGCAAAAGTTCCAAAAATCGAAACTGGTTTATAACCGCCAGGCAAAACATCTTGCGTCATAGCTGCGCCCATCATCGCCATATTTTGTTCGGCAATACCATATCGAATTCCACGACCATATGGGTTCTGCCGACTCATTATGCCATATACGTCTTCGGCGCTATTTGTATACACGGACTTTGCCAAATCCCCTGCTCCCGCATAGAAAAAGGCAGTTTGTTTCATATACCACGCAAGCCAAGCCTGCACCGCTTTGCGTGTAGAAATTTTTTCTCCTGCTTTAAATATTAATTCCGGTGGCAAAACTTTTGGACGTTTTATAGATAACGGCTGAACAAGCGGTCTACCGTCCAAAGCTTTTTTCATTTGGTTTACCTGAACATGTTCGGGTGCAATTTTCTTTACGCCAATTTCTAATCGTTCCAAAATATATTTTTCATCTTCTGGAGTAATTTGCACTAATATTTCGTTTATATCTTCCATAACACTCCCCTGTTCGCCTGGAATATTAAATCCTAATTTTTTCATTATTTCTACATAGTCATTATGCGGTACGGCTGCCCCATGCGAAGCGGCGGTATTTTCTAATTTTCCATAATCTTTGCCTTTTAAGGTATGGCAAATAACTACCGTGGGCTGACCGTTTGAAAATCCTTCTGCGGCCAAACGATAGGCATACACCATTTCTAAAATATTATGACCGTTCGTTTCGATAACATTCCAGCCTAACCCAAGCCAGTGATTGATATATGGCGAAGAAACAACTTGTTCTATTTCGGCATCAATCCCAAAATGATTATAATCTAAACTTACAATCATATTTTTTAAGCCGTTGGTAGCAATAATATTCCGCGCTTCATAGGTCATACCCTCTTCGCTTTCGGCATCACCCATAAATACCCATGTTTTGGTATCAAGCCCACACGAAGCGTGCACGAGTGCCATACCACCTGCCGCAGAAAATCCATGACCAGATGGACCAGTGGTAAAATCTGAGTATGGATACTGCGCTTCGGCATGACCTTGCGGACCATCTGCATGGCGGAAACGAAGCAAATCTTCGGGCATTACTGCACGCACTACCGCTTCGGAAAACTGCCTGCCCGTGCGTTTTAGGATTTCGTAATACAAAGCTTGCCCAGCAAAAAGAAGTGGTGTGCAATGCCCTGCGCTCCACACAACTCTATCTCTGCCTGGATTTTTTGGATTCATTGGGTCAAAAGCCATGACACCACCGAGCGTCATTGCCAAAAATTGTTCTACCTTACCACTACTCCCCGGATGCCCAGATTGACCAGCTTCCACAGCTGCAAAAATAAGACCGCGTAAAACCTTGGCTAATTTTTCTAGCCTGGCAGGATCGATACCATCTATATCTGCCAAGTCTAATTCTCGGATATCCATGTACTCTGCCGATTGTTTGGCAATAATATGACCGTCACGCTTCTTTTTAAACTTAAGGAGATCTTTTTGGCTTAGAAGATTGTATGGCATAAACTTATTTAAATAAACATACCGAAATAAGACCAGCGACCATATTTATTAAAATACTACCAACTATACCAAATAAAAACTTTGTAAATTTATTTTTATTGGCTTCATCTATTTCACACTGTTTGTTTTTATCACCATTAGTTATATTAAAGACTAAAAAATCCCCATACTCAGAAATTGCGTGATATGAAAAATGTGCAATAGCGCCAGATATTTTTACAAAACCAAAAAAACCAACGATACTTAAGAGCAACCAACACATGAACCAAAACATAATATCGACGTTTAGCACGTCACCTGTACTTTTTCTAAAACCATAAATAGCACCTAAAGATACCGCACTAATAAATATAGGTATAGAATAACTAATAAAGTTATAAAACCATTTTTTATGTTCTTGTATCCATTTTTTTATTCTACTCTCAACCGCAGCTATTTTTCTACTACTCACCCATCCATCCACTATATTTATGAGCTCATCACTAAGTAAATGATTTATAAAATCTACTTGGCACACTACCGGAGAGGATTTTAACTCAAACGTGTCAGCTTCATTAATTTTTCCAGTTAGAAGCGCCGGTAAAATTGTAGCAAAATCAGTATTTGCTGAAATCCTGACTGTAAGTGTGTGTCTTTGAGGTTGAATATAGCTAGGTAACTTTACTAAAAAATCCCAAATCATTGTAATATTTTCAACAACTTCAGGTATACTCCAGTTACTCTCAAGAAACTCTCGCCATGCCCCAAACTGCTTCATTTTATTTTTATTAAATGAAATATTAATTGATGCAACACTTACTACAGTATTGTGGTTCTTTAATTTTTCTTGAATCAAATCATTCAAATCAATTATATCTTGGACATTAAGAAAAACTTTCCTTTTAAAAATCTTAATATTACTATCAAGCTTTCCATTAGTAAGGTAGAAAAATGATTTTAAATCTTCTGTTGTATATGCTAGATCAACTGCACTACCAGTACCACCTACATAGGTCTGTGGTAATTTAGAGCCATTATCTTCTTTAAGATTTTTTGGCATATTTTAGTAATTCTAATTAATAAATAAGCAAACTATAATACCCACCTAAACTATCGATTACATTGTACCGATTTTATAGCTTTTAAACAAGGTTTGCTTATTTTACAAGCCGTGCTATAGTATTTAACATAATTAATCCCTAAATTTAAATCGTATGGATGAACAAAATCAAACAAACCCATCAGAAAACACACCCGTAACGCCACCACCAGCCCCTAACACCAACCAACCACACACCCCACCTCCAACCACAGAACAAAAACACACTTCCCTTATGGCTGCTCTTGCCTATATTCTATTCTTTGTTCCGCTTCTTACTGACTATAAAGATGATCCGTTTGTTAAATTTCATGTAAAACAAGGCCTTGTTCTCTTTCTGGCCCTTCTGGCTTCTGCAGTAGTTATGAGATTGCCAATTCTTGGTTGGATACTCATGTTCCCTCTCAATGTTTTCTTACTTATAGTTTGGTTAATGGGAATTTATAATGCACTCACCGGAAAACAAAAACACCTACCACTTATTGGTGAGTTTGGCGAAAGTTTCAAATTCTAAATATCTCTCTAATAAATCATAACTAAAATACCCACCTCAATTGAGGCGGGTATTTTGATTTGTTATTAATTTACCTACCTATTTATTTAAATCTTTTGCTTGCATTATAAAAGTAAAGACTAAGGCTTTAGCTACAGCCGGATTATTTTGTATTTTATTTTTATCAATAATAATTTCTCGCACCAGCTTAGTAAGCTCCTCATGACTAACCTGATCTCTAAAGTAACCTATTTGTTTTTCGTATACAGATCTGTCGTACACAGTAATTTCTGGTAATAAATCACCTGCTTTTTCAAGAAGTTCTACCAAACTCATCTGCCTCGCATTTTTTTCTTTATCTCTTTTATTCCGAGCCACTTCTATAGCAGAGATACGAGCAGGTATTTTATCCGCAGAAAAATTTTGATTAGAAGGAGAAGGGGGTGCTTTAAACTCTAAAACTTTACCAAAACCATCTCCACCTCCACTTTCTTTTGTTGACATATAGAATTAATTAGGAATTTTATCTTGGGACCACTCTTCGAACGGAACTTCTGTACCATCGACAAGTTTTATCAAAACTTGTTTTTCTTTACCATCTCCACTTTGCAAAAAAACTATTTCTTCGCCCTCGTCTAGCACATAGGTAGAACCAGTTGGATCTGTAAAATCTATAACCCTTCCATACTTATCCCGTCTAAATGAAAAATTAAAATCTGTTGGCGGTACGTCGTGAATAAAAATACGTGGTTTTTCCATAATTAAAAATTACATAATAATTTATTTTCCCCAAAATCTGCCTTGCTCAAAGAGCTGGCGTTTCCACCTATAAAACTCCAGGTACTCACATAAGGTGAGGGGTGAGCTCGCAGAAACAAGGCTAATTTGTTCGCCACACTTTAAATCGCTTGGTATTTCATAGCGAATATCTCGCGCACCTTTTGTATCTTGGTTTATATATAAGCCATATTCATGCATCCCCAAAACATTAGGATATTTATTTTTATCATCAAACAAAGAATGCCCTTCAAAACCATTCGGCACATTTATATTGAGTATTTGTAACAAGGTAGGAACAACATCGATACTCGATGAATATAGATTAATTTCTTTTGGCAAGACTTCTGGTTCAGCCTTAGAAAGAGCGCTGGTCAACACCCCAGGCAAATACATCATAAACATATTTTCATCATAAAAACTAAGGCCTTGGCCAGCACCTGAGACTATCTTTTTTACCTCTGCCCCTGGAAAAGCACTATGATCAGCAACAGCAATTACAACGGTGTTGTTGTAGTAGGGACTTTGTGTGAAATCTTGCCAAAATTGAGCAAACGCATCGTCGGCAGTATGGTATGAATTTAATACATTATTTTTACCATCTTCATAATTTACCATATCTTTTGCGAGATCAAATGGCGGGTGCGTATCTACTGTAGAAAGCATCATGACAAACGGTTCCTGGCTCTGGGTACCAACGAGTTTCCACATAGCTGGGAAAAGTTGGTGATCGGAGTAGCCCCAAGACAATGGCTCGCCATTAATTATGTTTTTTAGTTCATCTTGGCCATAAATATGGTCTGTATCCATGCTTGTAAAAATAGCATTTTTATTTTCAAATTCTTTTTTTACTGCAGTAATATAGGTCGTTGATTTGTAACCATTGTTTTTTAAAACAGTGGGTAGACACAAAAGTCGGAGGCGTTGTAAATTTTTATCTACTTCTATTTCGGTGTAACCAATTGGTGGTAAAAATGAACAAAGTTGGGCGATAATACCATTGATAGTAGGTGTGGAGGCATTATAGTAATTTTTAAATACAATCGTGCTCGTATCGGCAGCCATACGCTCTAATCCTGGTGTTAGGTTTGGAAAATTTTTATTGTAGACACTCGTAAGATTGCTCGAAAATGATTCAAAAAAAATTATAATAATGTTAGGTTTGTTTGCTGCAAACTTGCCTGATAAAAATGGTGTGCCCGAAGAAAAAACAGCATCTTTGTGCGCTAAATAAAATTCATCAGTATTATAAAACAAACCAAACTTTTCTAATTTTTCCTGAATAACAGGGTTTAAATCCACCTGCTCTTCTTTGCCTAAAAAGAATTGATAAAAATTCCGCGCAATTGTATATTCTGGTGTATTTTGAAAAGAACTCAGCCCAAACAAAGATCCAAGTGATACCGCAATAAGCGCCAAGCTGTAATATGTCCATTGCCTTGAAGCAGCTGTATGAAAACTACGTATCACTTGGCGGTAAACCAGACCAAACAGTACCAAAACAACCAGGCCGCCAAATATAACAAGACTACTAAATGAATTAAACGAAACCTGAGCTGAGTCTTGAGCAACAAGCAACATGAGCGGGCTCAAATACAAACCAGAAAAATACATAATTGCAATATTGGCCACCCATAAAAAAACAAGAGCAATAAATAACGCACCCCATAGTCCAAGTGCCACATACCGCCATTTGGATTTTATCTTAAAAAAAATAAGCGTAGCAATAACAAAACCAAGTACAAAAAACATAGTCATGGCCCAGGCGCGAAACAAGACAATATTATGGAACTTAATATAAGAATCAAAGTTAACCATTCGAAATGCTGCATATTGCACAACCGAGAACAAACTAAAGAGGAAAAATATTATAATAAAAATATTTTTATTTACTATTTTCCAGTACTGAGCGTTGGGGTGGTGCGACAAGTAGTCTTGTGTTTTATAAAAAAACAAGCCCATCAAACAAAAAAACAAGCCAACGCTCGCCAGTTGATTACGGCTAAAAAAAACTAGGAAAAAAAGAGAAAAAAAGAGAAATAACTTATCTAAGAAGTTGCCAAAATCTTTTTGCCAAAAAACATGACGGTTAAACTTGGCTGTAAAAAAATGATATACCCATTTAAAAATAAAATACCCAACAAACACGGCTACCCAGGTAAGTAAGGCAAGTAGAACAAAGCGACCGTGCGGTCGGTATGGTGTATGGTACCAATTCCAACCAGCTGACATAATAAACGAACCCACAAGGGCCCGTATTATTCCTAGCTTAGATTTTAGTTTTATAAATATCGTAGCAAGCACATTTTTTGACTAACCTGTTAAAACTGATAAAACGGCACGCATTGATGCTCTAGCTTTGCAGCACACGCTGACCCTTTTTTACACGGAGCAGTTCTTGTTCGACAAAAGCCAGCTTCTTTTTCATTTTTTTCGATTAGACAGCCGCGAAACGAAGTATGCTGATTACATTTTTGAGATAATGACGTATTAACGAAATAAAAAATTATTAACGCCAAAACGCCTAGAGTGGAGAAAAATATATAATACTTATTTTTTCGAGACACAAAAACTATAATTCAACTTGGTATTCTTTATTCTTTCTGCCTACTTTTTTGTCTTTCTCACTTACCCGTTGTTTACGTTTATATTTTTTTAATTCAGATTCGAGCAGGTCTCGCACCTGGTCGATAGCTTTGTATAGATTTTCTTCTTGTTTAACAGCAAAAAGGTTTTGTCCTGGCACATCGAGCTTATACTCGGCCATAAACATATCCCCCTTACGGTGGTGTGCGTTATTTATTCCAACCACTATCTCTGCTCTAATAATTCTATTGTTATAAAATTTATTGAGCGCCTCTGCTTTTTTGGTAGCGTACTCTTTTATAGCCTCGGTAAGTTCCATGCCTTTGCCAGTAATTTGTACTTTCATAGGGTAAAAATTAAATTTATTTTAAAATTGTGTACGATTAATTACTACTTAACAATATGCACCTCTGGCTCAAGCTCCACGCCAAATTTATTATATACCCTCGTTTTTATTTCTTCAACCAGGGCCAAAACATCTGCTTGGGTGGCCTTGTCGTAATTAATAACATAATTTCCATGTTCTTCTGCTATTTTTGCACCGCCTATAGACAAGCCCCGCAAACCGAGTGTTTCCGTTATCCAGCCAACAGGCACAGTACCCCGTTGCAAAAATAATTCTGGCAATTCTTTTGTATCACCAGTCCATTTATGCATTTTAATATTTTTAAAAAAGCTGCCAGCCGACGGATATGGCGTATGCTTGCGCTGTTTGAGATTAGCTTGCATTTTTTCCATTATTTCTTGCCTATCCCCTGGCTCTAAATAAACACAACCACGCAAAATAACGTCTTTATTATGCTTAAAATTACTATTACGATACGAAAAACCGCATTCTTCGGGCTTTAATCGAACTACCTCGCCATTTCGCCATACATCTACCCACCGAAGCACACTAACAATTTCTTTTCCCATAGCACCTGCATTGCCTCGTATTGCCCCACCAAATGTTCCTGGTATACCAATCGCCCAACTCATACCAGCCAAACTATTTTTGGCGGCCACATTCACCACAGCACCCAACATCACACCGGCATCTACCTCAATTTCAAAGCCTGACCCCTGTGGAATAAGTTTAGGCTGTTGATTGGTCGAAATTTTAATAACAAGACCATCAAAGCCATTATCATTCATGAGAAGGTTTGAGCCGCCAGCAACAATAAAATACTCCACTCCCTGCCCTTCTAAATAATTGAGAAGCTGGACGAGATTTTCTGTTTTATTAATTGTAATAAAAAGTTTCGCTGGACCACCGATCTTAAAGGTAACGTGTTTAGCTAAAGATTCATTGATTTTTACATCACCAAACTCTTTGAGCTTACTATAAAGTTCTTCCATATTAATGCTTGCTTTATCCCTATTTTTAGGCTATAATTATGAACAATAATCCAATAGAAAAATCTGTAAAAGACGGGGTGAATATAGGTTAGTATATAGCAAATCTATGCCAAGTTCAACTAATCTACGGAGCCGAATTGCCAAACGACTAGTCAATAGGCGTTTATTTTATGTTTGTCGTGATATCGAACGTGCAACTGGTGATGCACTAACCCTTAACAACTACTTTATTATTACGAACAAAACTAGTTTTTCCCAAAAAATTGCTCGTAACCACTCTAATATTATTCTAATCAGTAATAAAAATCAACTCGATACTACAGAGCTATTACAACATGAAGAATTAAAAAAAATAATACAGCCAAAAGATTATATTGTTGTTTTTAAAAATAATACAATTATCGAAAGTATTTGCCGAAAAAATAAATGGCATCTTTTAAACCCTCGTGCTGAATTGGCCGATACCATCGAAAGCAAGGTGTCGCAAATTACATGGCTCGGCACATTAGCAAAATATTTGCCCCGACACACCATAGAAACTTGTCAAAATATTGTATGGAAAAATAAAAAATTTATTTTACAATTCAATCATTCTCATACTGGTCAGGGCACTTTTTTAATAGATACAAAAAATAAACTTGTTGATTTGCAAAAAAAATTTCCTAAACGCCTTGTGCGCACCATGGACTATATTAATGGCCCTGTTTTTACCAACAATAATATTGTGTGGGACAACCAAATTTTGATCGGTAATATAAACTATCAAATTACTGGGCTCGCTCCTTTTACTGATAATACATTTACCACTATTGGTAATGATTGGTCTTTAGCAAAAAAAATTCTAAGTACACAACAAATTAAAGAATATAAAAAAATAGTACGTGAAATTGGAAAAAAACTAAGAAAAAGTGGCTGGAATGGATTATTTGGCACAGATATTATCATGGACCAAAAAACCAAAAAACTATACTTACTCGAAATAAACGCTCGCCAGCCAGCTTCTACGACTTTCGAATCACAACTACAAAAGCTTGCTTTAGCAAAAAAAACAGAGGGCACGCGCCATAATAGCGATACACTAGCCACAACTTTTATGGCTCATTTGGCAGCATTACTAAGCATTGCACCAAAAAAAGATACATTAATTACTGTTGATACAGGCGCTCAAGTCATACAAAGAATTACAAGCACAGTATCACAGATAAAAAAATTACAGGTGTCGAGCCCTGCTATATTGCAAATTATAGAATATAAAAATAAAACTATAGGTTCAGATTTGGTTCGCATCCAATCGAGCCAAGGCATAATGGAAAAACATAACTCTTTTAATAAAATTGGAAAAGCTATTCGCGCGTCTATATGCTAAAAACAACAACCCTATCTTCTGCTGCAGAAAAAGTTATTCAAAGCTACCTTAATTTGCCATTCCCCGAAAAAACCGACGTACGATGCCCTTATTTTAATAATGCAAAACGAGGTCAGCGAGGCCAGCTCAAAGCACTCATTGGCAAAGGGACCCCACAAGAAATTGTAGAAGAGGCAAAAATTATAGCGATACAGTACAAACAAGATATTCTTCACACAACTAGCTCACCCGAAGATATTCGTAAATTTTTAATTGAAAATAATTTGGGAGTAGACTGTTCTGGTTTTATTACCAATGTTTTGCAAGCAGAATTTTTAACAAAAAATATAGATTGGATTAAACATGTTTTTATCGTTCCAAAAACAAATATAATTCGCTGGCTTATTAGCAAGCTTCGACCTGCAGAACAAATAAGCGTTAGCGTGCTCGCAAACGAAAAAAATACAGAGACTATCGCAGATCTTTCTGCTATACAAGCAGGAGACCTCATTTTCATGCTTAAAACTGGTCCAAAACAAGCACGAGACCATATATTACTCGTCACCAAAACAACAAACAACACTATCTATTATACTCACGCTCGTGCCTGGTCCAGCGAGGGCCGATACGGACACGGTGTTTCAATAGGGACAATTACTATCGCCGAACCACATTCGGTTTTACTTGATGGAATTTGGGAAGAAAAAAATAATAAAAACGAGAATAACGAAACATTTTTAGAAGCCAAACAGGCGCTAATTTTAACTGTTAAACGCGTTAAGCATAACTAGCAGCATTATGAGCATAGATATTATTCGTCACGCCCTCACCTATATATTATTTTCAGGCATTGGCGCTTTTGTCTGGGCACCGCTGCTCACAAAATTTTTGTATAAATACCAAATAACCCGACGCGGAGAATTTGATTTTACCCTCAAAGGTGCTCGTAATCAAAAAGTCGGCACACCTATTATGGGAGGACTTCTTGTTGTTATAACGGTTGTGGTAGTAACCATTATTTTTAATTGGAATAGAGAAAATACATACGTCCCAATTGGAGTGATGGCCATCGCATCGCTTCTTGGAGCAGCTGATGATTTATTAAACATTTTTGGTAAAAAAAGACGAGAGCGTAAAATTTCTCATATTACCAACCTCATTCGGGTACATAAAAAAATCCACATGAAACTCTGGTATATTTTTATTTTACCCTGGGAAGTGTTTAGAAAAACCACTTCAATTTTTGGCTCACACCCAGGTAAAGGCATCCAGGTCCACGAAAAACTGCTCTTTCAATTTTTAGCTGGTGCAGTAACTGCCTGGTGGATCTATTACAAGCTCGGCATACAGTGGCATTCTTTATGGATTCCTTTTGACGGCTCTCCCTATATCGGGTGGTGGATAATTCCCATTGTTATTTTTTTCGTAATGTTTACAGCCAATGCCGTAAACTTTGCCGATGGCTTAGATGGCCTTGTGGGCGGCTCACTGATCATTACGTTTTTGGGTCTCATGATTATTAGCTGGACAGAAGGACGTGTTTCTTTTACCTATCTTAATGCCACTGTTGTGGGCGCTCTTATTGCCTATACTTATTTCAATGTTAAACCCGCCCGGTTCCAAATGGGAGACGTGGGCTCGCTCGGACTCGGGGCACTGCTTGCTATAAACGCCATAGCCATCAATCGCACCGTTTTAATCCCCTTTTTAGGTTTTATTTTTTATATAGAAATAATTTCGGTAATTATCCAGGTTTTTTGTCGCCGACTTTTGGGACGAAGATTTTTTAAAATGGCACCACTACACCATCATTTTGAATTCAAAAATTGGAGTGAAGAAAAAATCGTTATGCGTTTTTGGCTTGTCCACGGATTCTTTGTTATTCTGGCAGTTTGGATGAGTTTATATAAATAGATAATTTACGTAACAGGCATACCATGTATTTATCTTGGAACGAAAAAACTACAACTGATTTTTCGGACAAAACTATCGAAGCACTTTACAATGATGGCTATGTTTTTACTCGCCTTGGTCGAGGTATCCTCAACCAAACACGCAGTCTCCGTATCAACCTAGAAACATTCCAACTATCTTCGGAAAATAAACGTATTTTAAAAAAAACAGAAAATCTAATTTGCACGGACTCTCCCATCCCCTACGAACAATACACATGGAATATTCATAAAATGGGCAAAGAGTTTTATGAACAAAAATTTGGTGAAAAAACATTTGGCGCCCAAAAGATAAAAGAGCTTATTACTAATTCAGAGAAAAGTAATTTTAATAAACTATTTACGTACTCTTTAAACGCGGAAATTGTAGGCTACTGTATTAGCCTCGAAACAAAAAATATCATACACTACTGCTACCCGTTCTACGACCTAAACATAGATTATCCCAATTTAGGAATGGGCATGATGCTCCAAGCAATTGTGCGGGCTAAAAAAGAAAATAAAAAATATATCTACCTTGGTTCTGCTCAGCGTCCTACTGATACGTACAAACTACAGTTTAACGGCCTGGAATGGTTTGATGGCAAGGCATGGCAAGCAAATACCAATGAACTTAAGCAGCTTTTACAAAATCACTCTTAAACAACTAATATGCCTCGATACCATAAAATTTTAATCGCCACTAACGCAGCCGTACTTATTTGGTCGGCCATTAAACCGCATGACTACCTTACACTGTTACTGGAGACATTTCCTTTGATAATTGGCTTTATTATTTTGGCGTTTACCTACAAAAAATTTCAACTTACAAATCTTGCCTATACTCTTATTACCACTCAGGCAATTATTCTTATGATTGGCGGTCATTATACATATGTGGAAGTGCCTTTTTTTAGCTGGCTGCAAGATACTGGTATTTTTGCCAGAAATAATTATGATAAATTAGGACATTTTATCCAAGGTTTTGGACCCGCTATTATTGCTCGAGAGATTCTTTTGCGCACTTCGCCACTTCGACCCGGCAAATGGCTTAATTTTTTAGTTGTGGCCATTGCAGGATTTATCGCTGCGATATACGAAATTATTGAGTGGGTAACGGCCGCAAGTATTGGCTCAGCCAGTGATTCATTTTTGGCCACACAAGGATATGTCTGGGACACACAAACCGATATGGCTCTATGCCTAATTGGTGCTATACTATCATTACTCCTCTTGTCAAAATTACATGACAGACAATTGAATGAAATTGGGACAAAAAATTAACAAAGCTTTACTACAAACAGTTATTACTCTAAACACTGCGCGCCTCACTTAAAATAACAGACGAGGATTACAAAAAAATATGGAGAACCTAGAAACTAAGCATATTCATTTTATTGGTATTTGTGGGGTAGCGATGAGCGCACTTGCCACTGCTTTTCATAATGAAGGATGGCAGGTAACTGGCAGCGATGTTGGGTTTTTTCCACCTATATCAGACTATCTAAAAAATAATAACATTGCTTTTTATCCTGGCTGGCATGTAGAAAAAATGATGCAATATGGCGCACCAGATGTAATAGTTGTTGGCAACGTGGCTGGATCTACTAATCCAGAATTTATCTTTGCTCAAGAAAATAAACTTAATTACAAATCATACCCCGAAGTAATTGCTGAATACATCGTAGAAAAAAACTCTTTGGTTTGCGCAGGAACATACGGAAAAACTTCGACGAGCGTATTGCTTACCCTGCTGTTACAAAAGGCTGGATTTGACCCGAGCTATATGTTTGGCGGTTTGAGCAAAAATATAACCTCGAGCGCCAAAATAAAATCTAATGCCAAAGAAAAATTGGCAGCATGGAGTGTTTTAGAAGGAGATGAATATAAAACAGCGCGTTGGGATAATCGACCTAAATTTGCACTCTACTCCCCGACACACCTATTGCTTACGGCAGTAACCTGGGATCATGCCGATATCTACCCTACCGAAGAAAGTTATCTGCAGGCATTCAAAGACTTGGTAGCCATGATTCCTGCAGATGGCATAATCGTAACCACATTAGATGATAAAATTAAAAAAGTCCTCGAAAACAAACTTGAAAAAACAAACGTGGTATCTTATGGAAAAGATGAAAAAAGCGACTATATACTAAGCGATATTACCCAAACAGTAGCTGGTCTTAATTTTAAAATCTCACATAACGGACAGGAACACACAGTGCATACTCCTGTAATAGGAGAACATATGGCCGAAAATATCTGCGGTGTTTTTGCTATGGCCACCGAAATTGGTATTGATGCAAATATTATTTTACAAACAATTGCTGAGTTTAATGGCATAAAAAGACGCCTCGAAAAAAGATATCAGGGCATTATTACTATCTACGACGATCTTGCACACTCTCCTGCTAAAGCCCAGGCAACACTTAAAACTTTACGTTCTATCTACCCACAAAACAAAATAATTGCCATCTTTGAACCAAATACTGGCAATCGCCGACCCCAAGCAGCAATCTCGTACGACAGGGCTTTTAATGATGCAGACGAAGTAATAATTCCTAATCTTACAAAATTAAAAATAAACGAACAGGAGACCGAATTGCCTTTTGAAGGCCAAACCTTGCAAGAAATAATCGCTAAAACTCATCCAAAGGCAACCTTTATCGAAAATGACAATAATTTAATTGAATATATAAAAAACAATACCAAAAAAGAAGACGTTGTCGTCTTCTTAGGCTCGCACGGATTTAGAGGTATGATTGACGAACTGGTACTCCAGGTAGCCAATCCACCAAGTTTATTTAAAGTTGATCTGGTATAAACTAGCAGAGATGCTATTTACCTTCGTCCACGACCTCTGCGCCAACATTATTTTCTTCGATTTTGTTAATCATTAATGTAATACCGCACACATTGCACTCTACCACATTACCAACAGCTAAATTGACATACGAAGAAAGATTAACTTCATTTTGGCATTCTGGACAGGTAAGTTTCATATAAAATAAGTAATATTTAGATTTTCTATCACGTATACAACCCCTTATGCAGAGGCTACATAGCCAGATTGAAATAACAAAAATGATTATATACCAAATGTAGCTTTTCTGCAATAACAGCACATGAATAAAAAATATATGAAAAAAATAATTAAGCCACTCACCCCTCAAAGAGAAGCCAAAAAATTAGCTTCGGCTTTTGCTACTGATATAAAACTATACTTAAAAAGGGAAGATCTGCACCCCTACGGCTCCCACAAAGGAAGGTCTATCCCCCACATGATAGAAACATACGTACAAAACGGTATTACTAATTTTTGTATCTCTTCATCAGGCAACGCAGCATTGGCAGCGGCATTATACATAAAAAAATATAATACTAAACATAAAAGCAGTAGGCTTACATTAACAATTTTTTTAGGAAAAAATATCAACAAAGAAAAATTAGCTATTTTAGAAAACCTGGATGAAACCACTATACACATCGAAAAAACTGATAATCCTAAACAATCGGCATTCAAAATGGACAAAGCTTCTTTGGCAAAGAATCTACGACAATCTACCGACGATACAGCGCTCGTTGGCTACGCTGATCTTGCCCACGAGCTGTCCACTATAAAAAACCTACAAGCTATTTTTATTCCTACATCAAGCGGCACCACGGCCGAAGGTTTATATAAAAGTTTTACTCACATGGGTTTGAAACCACAGATTCATGTTGTCCAAACTACATCGTGCCACCCTATTGCCCAAGCTTTTGCTCCCACGATAACACAGTTGCAATCCCCAACCGAAACTTCCCTGGCTGGAGCAATTGTAGATAAGATAGTTTTTAGAAAAAACAATGTGCTCCAAGCAGTTAAAAAAAGCAAAGGAAATACGTGGATATGTACTAATGCAGAAATTAAACAGGCAATAAAAATAATAAAAAAAACAGAGAATATAGATATCTCTGCAAATAGTGCTTTGTCTGTAGCAGCACTTTCTCAAGCAATAAAAAATAATTGGGACTGTACAGGCGCCGCTGTTTGCCTTATAACCGGGCGCTAGAACACCAGCACTCTTTATTGCTTATTCATAAGCACTACTTCATCTCTTCCATCAAAATCCACATCAACAGCACCGACTGTTACTGGCCCAGTGGTAAAACTCGAAGAAACTTTAAACTGTGATAATAATTTACCTGCTATGGTATAAATTTTTATTTGCTTATATTTTCCAAAATCATAGGAAACAATTATCTCTTTTTGAGCATCACCGGTTACATTTCCCACAGCTACCCCCAAGTCTCCTTTGAGCCGAGCTGTATCTACAAAAAATCTTTTATTAATTTTGGAAAAATTATTGTTATATATAATTACTTCGGGTCTAGCACCATTGCCGCGCGCTACAACTATCTGGCCATTTTTATCTGGCGCCACAACCGCATCTTCGGCAATAGCCACAGACAAACCAGCTTTGTATGTTTTGCCTAATGGAAAAATATTTTCTTTCACGATACCGCCGTGGTAATTGTATATTACTGCTTGACCACCTTTATTTTGAGTCACCACAATTGAATCTGTGCGCGCACCGCCAATTTTGCCAATCGCGATTCTTAATTCACCTTTATAATTAGCAAAAGGAAAACCTTCGAACCATATTTGATTGCTACTATTAAATATTTGCAATTTTTGACCAGTGACAATAATTTTTTCTTCTTGACCGTCGGCATCAAGATCGCCATAGTATATTTGAGCGCCTCCCAAAATACCTTCTTCATAAATAAAAAGACCGTTACGAGCACGATTTCCTTTAACATCAAAAAATCGCACAAAATTTCCATTGCCAAAAACTAAATTTTTTAATGTTTGAAATGTTCGAAGCATTATAACTCCATCTTTTGCAGGCAAGCTGAGCTGGCTTACAATAGCTCCGTTATTAATATTTTTATCCTGAGTACCTGTTAACTTTTCATACTCTCCTCCCAAATCTATATCCTGAGACTGAGCTGTGGCATTTACAAGCGCAATTCCATTTTCATACTCACGTCGCCAGACATCTTCTTCGAATTGCGGTTTATTATTTAACGAAAGTGCAGTTCCAAGCGGCTTACCAAGCTCTACATCATACTCATCATACCACCATGTTTGATTATGATTTTGATCTCCAAAATCATAGGAATAATATCCGTCGAGCATTAGGGTGCTGGCGAGTCCAAAACGAACTTTTTTTAAATTACTTGTTTCGGTACCTTTGTTACCTGTATTTGCATTAATAACCATAAACCGAGGCAACGGACCACCTTGTTGATTGGAGACATACAAACGCATCGTTTCTTTCCAGCTACCTGCATTCGGGAAACTTTCAAGCATGGCACCATTTAAATCATTTTTATATGCATCGTTATTAGTATTTCCCATGATAATAAAACGATCGCCTGCCAATCTTCTTGTTTCCTGATACAGCTGACGCATACCTTGTTGCCAATGACCATCAATATCGGAATCTGGCACAGAATCTTTATTAAAGTCTACTCTATCTCCTGCAATCCACTTAACTTCTTTCCAAGCATTATCATAAAAAACACCATTCCACAATCCAGTGGAAAAAATTTCTCTATTTACAAATTGAGCAAGATACTGGTTAAAACGTATGCCATTTATTTGCGGAGCAGTATCGGCGACATTAAGCATCCAAGTCCCCGGCCAAAAACTTATTTTATTGTTTTGAATATCTGTTAAATACCAATTTTGCTCTATACCAGAAACTAGCTTACGACGCATCATGCTATAGCTTGTGGCTGCATCTGTTTTAATTTCTTGAGGAGTAATATATGCAAGAAGTATGATGTCTGGATTAAGCTCTTTAATTTTTCTCAAAGCTGCCTGACTATTTACTTGGGTCTCCATATCCAAAATAAGCAAATCCCATTTTGCTAACTCTGGTATTTTGGAAGCTGGGATATCCCATCCTAAAAAATAATTCGCACGACGCGGAGATATTCGCACAGCCGAAGAGCCTCCAGGAAATAATAAACCAACATAACCTACCAAAACAAGCACTAAAGCAGCGGCCATCAGATGATGCCGCCCTAAAACTATTTTTTTATTCCTCCTTTTTCTTTGTGCAGGCATACATTTTTGTCATGCGAGAAAGCTATAAGAATATATAAAATCTTATACAGCTGCCTGACATAACAAGTATTGAACTGGCTTTAATTTATCATAAAATGGTGTTATAATCAAGAAAATATCCTGCTTCGTATTAACTCACAACTCTGCTCTACCAGTTTTCCTATGAACCATATTAAAAACTTTTCGATAAGCGCCTTGGCAGTTATTTTCTTGATAGTTTTTACTATTTTTAATCCGAATACAAGTTTGGACTTATCTGCTTTTTTACTTATCAGTTTTATTATTCTGCAAAAAATACTCGGTGAATATTTTATTTTGGTGCTCCTGGCTATACGTCCCACCCTAGATTATTGGCGAGATTATAACCTTTTTTCTTTTTACAACTTCGACTTTAATACCAATGCCGCCTTATCTATTTTTTTATTAACCTGGAGTATAATTTTTTGCGTAAAAAATTATACCTACTTTAAAAATGTGCCACTCAAGGCACCGTGGCTTATTTTTATCATCTGGTGTTTTATCTCTGCGTTTTATACCTATCACATACCTTCAACCATAACCGAAGGTATAAAACTAGCAAACCTGTTTGGACTTTTTGCCATATGCCACATAATGGCTCAAAAAAACCCCGAGAAATTTAAAATAAATTTTCTAAAATCAATTGTGGCGGCGGGCACAATTCCTATCCTCATTGGTGTTTGGCAATTTATCACTAAAACAGGGGTAGATATAGATGAGGTGTCAAATAGAATTTATGGAACATTTGCTCACCCCAATGTATTAGCTACTTTTACCCTTGTGCTGCTTATTGTGGTAGCGCACGAAATTATTACTAAACAAAATAAATCTAGCGACTTTTTTGATCTTAAAAAAGACTCACCATTAAAATTTTTAGGTCTATTTTTACTTTTTATTATTATCCTTACCTACACGCGCATTGCTTGGATTGGGGTTGCGCTCCTTGCAGCTATAATCGGCTTCATATACTACCGAAAACTCTTGGCATATACACTTGGAATAATTATTCTTTTTTATATTTTATTTTATCCAATTAATAATTATTTAATCAATAATTATAATATAAATTTACAGTCCTCTACTCTTATCTTTAGGCTCACTGCTCGCAACCAAGACTCCGATTCAGTCCGATGGCGAACAAATTTAGCTACTAAAATCCTGCCTCTTTTTAGAGAAAAATATATTATTGGTTATGGCTATGGCACGTTTGCCAGGGTCTGGGATGATAACAAAGATATAGAAAACTTATGGGATAATACGTCCGAAGCCCATAATGATTACATCAAAATAGCCTTTGAGTCTGGCATTATCGGACTCGCCCTTTTCTTACTTATTTTCTTCACTCTCCTGTATCGCCAGTTCATGTACGGAATAAAAAATAATTGGAAAAATATTGTACTTATTGCCAGCATTTTTGTATATCTTACACTAAGTCTTTCTGACAACATGCTTCACCACACACCTGTTATCTGGTGGTTCTGGGCTATTTGGGGAACTTGGGAAGCGCTTCAACACACATCTTTAGCAGCAAAATAGAAACAAAAAACCACCCGGGAGAGTCACCTAAATAAGTAAAAAATTATTTATTCGGGTGATCGGGTGGAAAATTTTTGCTAGGCAGATAAATCTGTCTATTTTTATTCGCTACAATGTAGCGGACACTTGAGACAGACTTTTTTATTATATAGAAATTTTTATCGGAGAAGAGCTGCCGACACGACCTGCAATCTCCGATCTTCTCCGACACCAGATAACCCCTTCCCAACCATCACTACGATGGCGGCACAACGACGACCTCTACCCACGCTTGGTACAACGCTGCACCATCTGCACAGGCGATCGTAAGTCGAGCCAGCTGCGGTTGAGCGATGGACATCTGCATGGTGTGGGATGGCGAAGGGTAGCTACCCGTCAAACCACCGCCCATACCAGTACAGTACATTCCGCTCCCAATATCATCCGGCGCGTTGTAGTGCAGGTTGAAGGCGATGCCTGCAATCGCTTGCATGGGAGCGTCGAGCTCCAACGCGTACACGCGGAACGTGGCCATCACATCCTCGGTACCGGGCGGACCCGAACAAACGAGGGTGTAGTCGGTGAGACCACCGATCGGCGACACCACGATGCGACCCGAGAGCCGAGTTCCCTGGATCGTGGTCGCGAGCGGCCCGTTCCAGTCGAGCACCGACGCACCATGGTTGGTGGTGCCAGTACACGAAGCGGCGTTCTCGACCTCGAAGACCAGCGTGGTCTCGGGGTGGTTCGCCCGGAGGTTGGACGTCGGCTCCAACCCGAAGCTCAGCAAGCTGAGCGGGGGCGGAGGGGCGTCGATGGGGGTAGGCTTGGCATCAACTGCCATAGCAACCTCATCAAGACCGAACACCTGATTGCAACCGACACTCGCAACAGTAGCGAGCATCACCACAAACAGTTTGATAACGTTCATCGAAAGACCTCGGGGTTTATGTAGAGCATACGCGTTATGCGCACACTTCGGACTCTTTATTATCGTCCTAAATGTAATAATTTTTTTATTACATTTAGAAAGACAATTAATATTTTTAAATTTTTATTTAATCAGTCATCTATTTTACTACCATTTATATATTGATAGTAAAAATTTATGACAGGAGAAGCGCGCCGCTACAACAACCACAATCTCTGCTGCTTCTCCTCGCCTCGATCTCTCGAGGGCTTCGGTTGCCACCTACGATGGCGGCACGATGCTTACCTGGACCCAGGCGCGGTACATGACTGCGCCATCGGTACAGGTGATAGTGAACGTGACTAGTTGCGGTGACGACACCGACACCTGCATGGTGTGCGAGGGTGAAGGGTAGCTACCCGACAGGCCGCCACCAGTTCCTACGCACCGATCTCCTGAACGAACATCATCCGGCGCGTTGTAGTGCAGGTTGAAGGCGATGCCTGCAATCGCTTGCATGGGAGCGTCGAGCTCCAACGCGTACACGCGGAACGTCCCAGTCACATCCTCGGTACCGGGCGGACCCGAACAAACGAGGGTGTAGTCGGTGAGACCACCGATCGGCGACACCACGATGCGACCCGAGAGCCGAGTTCCCTGGATCGTGGTCGCGAGCGGCCCGTTCCAGTCGAGCACCGACGCACCATGGTTGGTGGTGCCAGTACACGAAGCGGCGTTCTCGACCTCGAAGACCAGCGTGGTCTCGGGGTGGTTCGCCCGGAGGTTGGACGTCGGCTCCAACCCGAAGCTCAGCAAGCTGAGCGGGGGCGGAGGGGCGTCGATGGGGGCGTCGACGATCAGGGTATCGGGCGGGGGTGAGCCATCCGAATCGATCGAAGCGTCGACATCTTCTGCCCCGCGCGGCTCGAAGGCACAGGCCGTGAGAAGCATGGCGAAAATCAGAACAGGAAATGAGCGCATGATCCCTCGTGAGCAAAACCACTATGGTTTGCTAGTTATGACCCTAAGGGCCGTGAAATTGTCGAGAGGCAAGTAGTTCTTACTGCCCTAAATCTAACAAGGAAGTTTTCATTGTGAAATTTAGGATGATAAAAATAATTTAATTGTATTGTACTATACTTTGCTTAAATTCGAAATTAGATTTTACAACTGATCATTCCCCTATTTTTCAATAAGAAAATAATTTATTGTGTGCGGATGTTCTCTCTTCTCTGAGAGAACATCCGCACTGGCCTCATGTCGCTTGCCCTTGATTCACATCAATGGTGTTGCAGACATTTCCGATTTTGATGAGGTTCGGAAGAACCATGGTCGACCTACAGCGTCGGGTCGTCCGGCAGGTTGTTCTTGCCGTCGAAGCTGCACTTCGTCACCCCGGTGTACTCCTTGAAGGAGAGGGTGCCGTTGCCACCGTAGTACTCGATGGTGCAGTCGAACGGTTGCGCCGAGATCACCGAGCACGCGCCAGCCTGGGGAACCCAGGCATACGAAGCAGTGATCGGTACCGAGCCGAGGTCGGGAGCCGGCTGAACACCGCCCCACCCACCCCAAGCGTTGAGCATGTCGGTCAGCGCGCTCGTGCGGCGAGTCTTGATTCCACCGCAGTTGATGGCTCGCTGCTTGCACACACCAGCCGAACAGTAGCCTTGCGTCCAGGTGTAGGACGCGGGGCACTGGCTATCCATGCTGCACATGGCGGACGGCGAAGCCAGCGTGACGACCTCCGAGTCCGAAGCGGACCCGCTGGTACCCGTGCAGTTCACCGTGAAGGTGTTCTGCCCGACCGTGCTCACCGTGACGGTGACCGAGCCGGAGGTACCGACCGAACCCGTGATCCAGTTCGCGGTGCAGCCGTTGACGTTGTTCGTCATCCAGCTGACCGTGACGGGACCGGGAGCGGAGAGGTTGTTCGTGCTGACCGTGACGTTCACGGACGGCGTGAGCGGCGAAGCCAGCGTGACGACCTCCGAGTCCGAAGCGGACCCGCTGGTACCCGTGCAGTTCACCGTGAAGGTGTTCTGCCCGACCGTGCTCACCGTGACGGTGACCGAGCCGGAGGTACCGACCGAA
>JAGOQR010000001.1:57872-474234 GCA_017991415.1 Candidatus Magasanikiibacteriota bacterium
ATCCAGTTCGCGGTGCAGCCGTTGACGTTGTTCGTCATCCAGCTGACCGTGACGGGACCGGGAGCGGAGAGGTTGTTCGTGCTGACCGTGACGTTCACGGACGGCGTGAGCGGCGAAGCCAGCGTGAGGGTCACCGGCAGCGAACCCGTGATGTCGACATCTCCCTCGTGATGCCACTTGTCGCCCTTCGCCGTGGCGTACAGCTTGTAGCTGCCCGCCGCCAGACCGACCGTCTGCCAGGTACCCTGGTAGATGTTGCCGGAGAGGCGCGTCGCCTCCCCAACCCAGGTCTGCTGGCTATCGGCCCCGACCGTGTAGTACAGTTCCACCTTGGCCACGCCACCACCGACGATGTCGTTGTCGACAGCGTCGGTGGTGATCGTGACGCTGCTCCCGACGTCGAACGTGGTGTTCGGCGAGGGGGCCGTGATCCGCACCACCGGCACGTGGTTGACGGGCGTCGGCGGGGCGTCCACGCCGGCGTCGGGCGTCGGCGTGTTGCCGTCGATCGACGCGTCGCAGTCCTTGGCGTCCGAGTCTTCGGCCGGGCCGTTCTCGACACAGCCCATGAGGGCGGCGGCGAGGAACGAAACGAGAGCGAAACGGAAGGAGTTCTTCATGACAGGGCCTTTCGTGTAGAGTGACGAACTGACGATGGGTGTGCTTGTAACCAGGACGGTCACAAGACGAAATGAGCATTTCATTTCGAACTTAATAAATAATTTTTATTAACTAAGTTCGAAATGAAATGGCTTTATTTTTAATTTGTAAAGAACTTTATTCCTTATATTTTTTCACCATACCGTATGATGAAAAAATATTTAGGAGGAAGAGAGTGTGGCTGGTAGTTATCCAGCAAAACATTCTCTCTTCCTTCGTCCTCGAACTGATCGAGGACTTGTTGAGCTCACAGGCTGAGCGCGATGTCGACCGTCATGGTCGGCTTGAGGCTTCGCATGCGGTTCTCGGGGATCTGCTCGACGTTCCACCCCATGCCCAACCCAAGGGTCGTGGAGAACGGTCCGAAGACCAGGCCAGCTCGCAGATCGGCTCCGATGAGCCGATCGTAGACCAGCTCCTTGGGCGGTGCGCCAGTGTCGATGCACCAGTTGCCGTTGAAGCCGAAGCCAGCTCGCGCGTGCGGACCGAACTTCGCCATGGCGGAGACGGTGAACCCCGCGTCGAGCATGTTGTCGCTCTTGTTCATGGGGAGACAGCCGCCGACGCCGCCAGTGGCCCGAACCAGCCACGTCTTGCTCACATCGTGCTCGAGGAAACCCGACGCCATCATGGCGTTGAAGGTGCCTCCGACGAAGAAGCCGATGGCAGCGGGACCAGCGCGGAACGCCGACTTGCCCTTGACGCTTTCCGTCTCGGACATGTCGATCGGCCCCGGCTCCTCGACGTCGACCTGAACGCTCGTGTTGTCGTTCATCTCGATCGTCTGGGGATCCTTGAAGATCGGGTCGCTGGGATCGACCTCGATCACCTGGACTTCGACGCCGTCGACGGTGTAGGTCTCGATGACGGGCTTGTTGCCGTCCGCGAACGCCTGGTGGCTGCTCGCGAACAACAGGGAGAGGCTCACGAGAGCCAGGGTGACACGACGCAGAGAGAGGTTGAGCATCTCGGATCCTTGCTGGCCTTCTTGGCCATAGCGGGTTGTGTGGGCTATACACCCACATGGAAAACTGCCTGTGGTACTGCCATTTCTAATTTAATAAATAAAATATTTTATTAACTAAATTAGAAATGGCAATTTTGTAAAGAACTTACTTTTTCGATCTGTTTCATTCTCCTAATAATTTATTAAGAAAATGAATAGATCGGGCGAGAGTCCTGGAAGGAATCTCGCCCGTGGGTCGCACGGTTCGCGGACGGCACTGCCGATCGGCGAACACGTTCATGTGCACTCTACTTCTTGACCACCTTCTTGGCCTTGGGCTGAACCGCCCGAACCACCACGACCTTCGGCTTCGCGTTGGCACGCTCCTTGATGAGCTTGTTGCTCTCGAGGGCGAGCGAGCTCAGGCCGTCGATCTTGGCGTTGAGGTTGCGGATGTCGGTGGTCGTCGCCAGGCCGTCGAGATCGGCGTTCGCCGACAGGCCGTCGAGGTCCGACTTCCGAGCCAGGCCACGGAGATCGCTCTTCTTGGCGAGGCCGTCGATCTTGTTGCTCAGGCCATCGATGTCCGACACCTTGGCGAGACCCTCGACATCGCTCTTCTTGGCGAGGCCGTCGATCTTGTTGCTCAGGCCATCGATGTCCGACACCTTGGCGAGACCCTCGACATCGCTCTTCTTGGCGAGGCCGTCGATCTTGGTGTTGAGGCCGCTGAGCGCCGTGAGGACGGTGATCTCGTTGCCGTTGCTGTCGCTGGCGATGACCGCGCTCTTGATCTTGCCGATGTCGGTCTTCATCTCGGACTGGTTGTCCTTGATGTCCTTGAGATCGCAGCGGGTCATCGTGAGCAGGAACGCCACGACCACGATGGTCAGGACGGACGCGATGAGGCCGAAGACCTCCCAGGCCTTGTCGCCCTTCTCGGTCTTGTCGCCGCTCCCGATGGAGGCGGCGACGGAGGTACCCATCGGCGGGGTCGGCTGCTTGAACCAGGAGACCGGCGGCGGCGGGGCGGCGGGGGTCGGGACGGACGGCGGCAGGTTGACGGGCGGCTGGGCGATCATCGGACGCTTCGCCGGGGTGGCGGGCGCCGGGGTCATGCCCGGCAAGTGGACCGGCGCCACCGCGGGGGTCGGCTGCGGCGCGACGACGACCGTGGTACCCTTGGGGGGCGTCGGGGTCGGCGGCAGCGGCGCGGCGCTACCCGTGGACGGCGGCGTAATCGTCCCCGAGACCATGGGGAGGGCCGTACCCTTGGAGGGCGTGGCGGTGTGAGCAGCGGTGGCGATCGGGGTTCCGTGAACGGGGGTCGTCATGGCGGCGTAGCTCCTTGACGCACACATGTAAGTGGCGTCGCATGGGGAAACAGCTCATTTCATCGCGCACAGTCCGAATGACTGCACGAAAATCCACGAGTTTTATAGAATGCACATTGTCAATGTACGAAAGCTATTCTCTGCTGAGCTACCACATAACACACGGATGTGTTAGTGAAAGATCAGATAAAAAATAGCAAAACCTCATCCTTGCGAGAGAGGTCAAAAAATTATATAGTATTGTTGATTGGTATTAACAATGCTCTCTCGCAACATTGTTTTACCCTATCAATTTCAACAATAGAACACTATATCATAAAACGGACTTATTGTCAATACCTTTGACCAATAATTAAAATATTTTGGCTAAAATTAAACAAAAAAGCCCACTTACTGTGGACTTTTTTGAATCAGACACGATAAGGGCTAGATTGGCAATTTTTTAAGCCGTTCTATCATAGGTTCGCCATAATCAAATTTACCAACTTCCGTACCATCTTGAAGCATTATCAAACTATTACCCTCCATCCTAAACGTATGATTTTTATCATACACCATAATATGCTTTGTTTGGCTTGCATCCCAAACCATAAACGCATTTCCACCATTTGCCAAAATAGGAGCGGTTCGATAATCACCAACTAAACGAACTAAATCCATTTCTTTATCATCTGATGGAATAACTGCTTTATAAAAATCATTTTTCCAATTTGAATCTTGAGCATTAAACTCTTTGGCTGCCTTAAATAATTGTTGGATTTTTATCGAATCATCCTCGTTCATTTCTACAGGCTTATCTGATTGGGCAAAAATAATATACGGTTTTGTTTCATCAACGAAATGCTGCTCTATTCGAGCATTTAACAGAGCACCTGCACCACCCCTAAAATCAAAGGAGCTTAACATTTCTGCACTCACCTGCTTAGCCATAGCTTGATAGGCAGGTACAAAATTTTCTGGCACTTCAAAACTTACTGCTTCAGGATCGTTATTAGGTGTTGGATTTTTATCCATTTTAGGAGTAGGGGCTGATTCGATCGGCTTTGCAGCTGGCGCCACAGGTATATTTTTTCCTTCCACTCTCGTCAACTCACCACCAGCCTTATAGCTTGCAACTGTTTTTCCAACAAGCTCTCCCCTGCTTTCTGCAGATTCTGGGTATGGGTTAATCAAGTTGCCAGTTACTGTTTCTACTGGAACCGATGGCACTTTGTTAGCTAACTTATAAACGGCGTTACCTTCTTTATTATACGAGACGTTATATGTATCAAAATTTGCAGAGCCAGCACCAACAGGTTTTTTTATAGCATCAATATGCTCTTCACCCATTTTAACAAACGATGCTTTATCATCTAAATCTGTTTCAAGAAGTTGAAGTACTTCATCGCGTGTAGTCTTGCCTTTTTCAATTTTAAAATCATTGGTAGTGTCTCCTTCAAAAAAAGGCTGCCCATTCATGGCACGTAACTCATTAGCATTTGAATTTAATTTTTCATCATTAGTGAAAACTGCTCCCTGCTGAAGATTCTCAACCTTAACATTTTGAGCACCACCCTCTATTTTAAGAAGCGTTTCCCTCACCTGAACTTCACCATCTCCACTCAAAATTGGCTTGCCATTTTTATCTAATCCTAAATAAATAACATCACCTTTTACACGAATAGTTCTACCCTCTCTATCTTCGGTCGCAGCACGAACCAAACCACCATTTGCAAGTTCGGTATTTTCTTTGCCTTGCATGGCTCTAAACAAAGCCAGAGACATTTTTTTATTTTCTGGATTATAATTTTCAACAAATTTTTGATAATCAATTTTTCCATCTTTGCCTGCAAACTCAGAGAGATACGCCGCATGACGACTGCTAAAATCTTGATTTTGTAAAAACGCAATTGCCGCAGCTTTGTCTGCTTTTACTAGCTCTTCAAAAATAACAGCCTTTCTTTCACCGCCAGCTTCGATTAAATTATCTATTTTGCTCCCTGTAAAATGAGATTTCACGTCTGCACCAACGTGGCTTGATTCCAAAATCCGATTAAGAGATTCTGGATGGTTGGCTAAAGCAGGAAATTGATGCAAGTAGCTATATGACTCTTGCGACAAACCATGCTCTGCGGCAAAAGCGTAGATTGGATCTGATGGCAAAACATCTGGTCGAGAAACGAGATCGCTCGGATCAATTAGAGAACTATTTTCTTGATCTAAAGTTTGAGTTCCGCGATCTTCAAACGCCGTGCCCAAAGATTGATTTGCTTCTTGGCCAGTTACTTTATCCCAAGCTCGTTCCACTCCTTCGGTTGGATGAAAGACAGTGTGCAAACCTCTACTAAAATTATTCACCAAATTATGAGGAATACTTTCAGGGATTGATTTCCAACCGTGCTCTCGAACACCTTCTATAATATTTGTAATCCCTTGCTGTGTATTACCTCCAGTTTCAACAAGATTATACATACCAAAAGCTGTAGAAACAGTACCTAACACTTTTATAAAGTCAACAGCCCTGGTAATACCACTAGAATTTTTCTTAGCTCCCATACCAATTAAAGCTCGTGCAGTTTCAATAGCAGAATTAGCAAATACATCTTTTGCCATAAATGCTGTTTCGGATTTTGCCCCAACCATTCCACTGGTCTGCCGTGCGTACTCTCGAGAACTTTTTCGTGCTCGCTCCAACAAAGAAGTACCCGCAAACATAATTACTCGTAACGCAGTAAACGGAGTACCTGCAAGAGCAAGGTTAAGCGCATCTTTGGCAATTCGCACTCCTTCTATTTTACTGTGTAAATACCCATCCAAAAGACGCGCAACCTCTTCTCTTCTTTCTTCTTTTGCTTTATCCGTATTTACTTGATGCTTTGTATAAATAAATTCCAATCGTTGCCATATTTGTTCTTGAGCTTCGGGAGGAAGCTTGGACGACTCTATGCTAGCTCGTAGCTCTGCCATACGTTTTGGCACCTGCTCATTTTCGTTTAAATCAAGACCTCTTTCGGCAATTTCAAAAGACCTTAACAAATTATAATATGCTGTTCTAATATTTTCTTTAGACAACTCTGCTTGTTTTTTTTCTCTAGACCGTTGAGCTTGATCACCTATACCAAAAGCTTTTCCAATAAGAAAATCGGTCACTATTTTTACACCTACAACAGAAGTCGCAAAATTATAACCAGCTGTTGCTACAGCTTTTGCTCCTTCTTTACTAAACAAACCCTTACCAAATTCTTTCGCTTTGGTCCAAAAACCTTTTTTAGGCGGACCTGAAAAAACATGCGGCTGTGGTTGTGGCGGCATATTAGCGCCTGCATGTGGATAGTGGATGTCGCTTAGTCTTTGACGGAATTCTTGATAAATAGTGCGGTCAGGGTCAATATATACAATATCAATAAAATCTCGTAGTTTTTCGTAGGCTGCAGTTAGCGTTTGATCATTTAGCTGTTCTTCGGCTGCCACAAAACTATTTTCAACCTCAAGCACACTTTTACTTAATCGCTGCTCCAAATCAGGATCGTTTCTATCATCAATAATGCCTATTAACAAACCGTAATCTTGATTATAGATACTCAGTCGATATTTTTGTTCTGGAGTACCACCAGAATCTTTCGCTTCGACATGAACCGTTTTTTTGGAAAGCTCACCTGCTTTTGCAATCAGGCTTTCAATTTTTTTCTTATAATCATCAATATGAGCGTCGTAAACAGACCCGTCATGCACATTTTTTGAAGCTTCTTCAAGAATTTCATTAATATTTTTAATATCTTCCTTAAGACCATCTTCGGCGATGTCTATAAGAAATCTATTGAAATCCAATTTATGACCTTCCACCTCCTGCTTTCTGCGTTCGGTTTCTTTCTTTTTATTTTCTTCTGCGCTCGGATCAGGCGGTGTAGTTACTTCTGGAGCCTTAACTTTAAACCCTATTTTTTCATGATATATCCCCACAATATCTTTTGCAGATCTTTTTCCTGCTTTGTCTAATAAATTCCAAAGGGACCTGCTTACTTGCGATACAGTAAACGCACTCACATCATTTTTTGCATCTGCGATTGCTTTTTTAACCACACCAACCTCAGACGAAACCTTGCGCAACGCCTCTGTATCTTCGGCATTAAGAACATCGAGAAATGAATTAAAGCGCGCTTCTGTTTTTTTCAAATTATCTTCAAGCTCAGCAGTCTCTTTCGCCAAAGCAGAATCATCAATCTCGGCATCTGAGAGAAATGCTCGGGTACGTAATTTTTTTAACAAAGCATCAAACCTGCTAATATTGTTTTTAAAATCTGCCGCATCTTTTGCTTTTTCTGCAAGTTCCAGACACTGCAAAATATCTGCAGGTGGTATATCGTTTTTTAAAAGATCAATACGTAACGGACTTATAGTGAGATTAATCATTTTTTTCACCCGATCAAAATTGTGTCTAGCTTCTGCCAATATATTTTTTTCATCATCTGTTCGATCTACGGTTACAGTCTTTGCCGTATCAGGTTTTTTAGCTGAAGCGCTTTTTTCCCAAGAAGGAGCAGCGCCTGCCAATTGCGCTTCGAACTCTACTTTCATTTCTGGGGCCTCTCTTTGTAATTTTGCTAATAATAAATCAAAGGCAAGGTTAAATCTACTCATTTCTTCGACAAAAAATCGAGGTGAGGGTGCCGTGTATGCTTCCCCAAGAGTAGTTTCAATAATATCCATGCGATCGGAAACAAACCGATCTCCCGAAAATCGTTTGGCCACTGGTATTTTGTCGAAAATATTTCTAAGCAGTCTCCATTTCTTATCTGCATCCTTCCATATTTTTTGATCTCGCTTGTTTTCTGCATCCATATCTACGGCTGCGGTAACAACAGGATCCTTACTAGCAGGTGCAGCTTTTTTTTCTGGAATAGTAACTTTTCCAATTAATCGCTCTTCATACTCCTGCCGCACATCAGCAGGCGCAGCTGCCAAAAATGCTTCAAGATTTTTTTGAAAAACTTCAATGTTTTGATTAAAAACTCCACTCTCCTGATCTTCAGGTTTAGTATTTAAAGTAGCCCAACTTTTCTCTAACTCTGCTTTTAAAGCAAGAAGTGCGGAATCTGCTTTAATAGCAGGCATTCTATCTTTTATGACAGACAAAATTGTCTTAAATTTATTTTTATCAAGACCAACAAAATATTCTCTTTCAGACTTAACTACCTTGTTGTAAGCAACATCCTGAAAGTTATTAAATTCGGCAATCGCAATATCAAACTCATCGTATTTTTTTTCTCTTAATAGTTTTTCTAAAACTTTAGCCTTTTCTTGCAACTCAACAAAAGATTCTCCAAATTCCACTACCCACTTAACAGATCTTGAATGATTACCTTCTAAATTTGTAAGGTTATCAAAAAATACTGTTATGTCTTTTCGGGCATCGGCCATTTTTTTTGAGAGCTCTTCTTCAACACGCTGATCAACTTTTGCAGCGCTAGAAGCATCTTCTTTTTTTGCCTCCAAGAACATGAGGGCCGCTATACCTGTTGAAACAGCGTCGTGTTCTGCAATAAAATCATCCTCTTCTTTTTTGGCAGAGAGCCCTCTTATTCGAAAGTCAAGATTTTTTAAAGTATCTACACTTGTTTTTAAAATTCCTTTTTTCTTTAATTCAGCTCGAGCTTCAGCAAAATCGGATTTTAATTTTTCTATTTTACTAAGACGTTCTGGACTTATCTCTGGTTTTTTTTCTTTTTCACTTGTTTTTTTTGATTTTCCTTCAGTTGTCACAACAGCTCTCACTTCGTTTTCGAGGTCTTTAACAATATCATTAACAGCGTCTTGTTCAGCTTTTTCAAAACTTTCTTTCTCTAAAGAAGATAAAATTTCTGTAATTTTTTGTAAAAAATAAGACCTCCTTGTTTCATCAGAGAGTACGTCAATTTTTTCTTTCTGGAGCTTATCTAATCTTTTTTTTGTTTTTTCAGCAAATTTTGATTTTTCTTTCGCCGCCTCTTTTGGTTTTGGGGCGCCCTCTTCTTTTGAACGTGCCATATATTTTATATTAAACTATAGAATCGAGCTGTTTGATGGTATCAGAGCTTAGCCGATCTACTGTTGTTTGAAAATTTTGATCAGTGTTTTTTAACTCTTCGGCCAATGTTTGGTCCTGTTTTTTTGTAGCGGCTTGCAAATAGCTTACTTCTAAAGCCGCACTAAACTCTTCTAATTGCTTTTCGGTCATTTGTGGCAATAACGCAAAAAGAGCCTCACGTTCTTCTGGAGAGATATCGAGCGATGCAATAAGAAACCCTAATCGCTTACCTTTTTCTTCGACTGTTTGTAAATCAGACATAGCATGTGCCAAATATATGATTTAATCGAGGTTGCGCGCTATTTTTAAAAAACTAAACACCAAATAAACTATGTTTTTTATACCTAAGCACCCAGAGAGCTGCAAGAGAAAAACCGATCACAAAACCAATAAGCGCGTTAAGTCCAATATTCGGACGAACAGGCCAACGAGAAACAAGCGGTTCACTAATTAATTTTATAGCCACATCTCCACCTAAATATTCCCAACCTTGGGATACTAGAGTTTGAGAAACAGCGGCCGATAAATTAATAGCTTCTACTTGAGAATAGCTAAATACTTTTACGTTCATAACACTCACCCCATACAGCATGCTTCCCTGCACATCTTTGGTCCATTTTTTTCTTTGCTGCCTATCCAACAAGTTTTTCCATGGCTCTCTGTCAAAAGAGAGAGAAGAATTGCCAAGCACTTTATTATAAAAATCGGTTGTATCCATAATTTGAGCAAGATTGGCTCCGATTTTTTCGGCTGATCTAGCTTGAGTATATGGATCAGCACCGCTCTTATCTCGAGAGATAATTAAGACTTGGCTGGTAGCGCTATACTGTTTTGGAAAAAACAGACTTCCTACAGCCGATACCAACGAAAAAACAAGGCCCCATAGTATGATGAGCTTAATATTTTTTTGCACTAGATGAAACATAGAAGAAAATAAATGACTAATGTTATTTTGTTTGCGCAATCTTTACATTTAATTCAAGTTCTTTGCCATTTCGCAAAATCTTAACATTCACATTTTCGTTAGCGTTAATACTATACCATAAATTATCGGAAAAAACAATTCGACCATTAATTTCTAAAATCACATCACCTTTACGAAACAAACTTGATGGCAACCAAACATTAGAAACCAAAAAACCTTGGATTTTTTCTCCTGCTTTTAGTTGATTTTCTAAACTAGAAAATATAATTTGCTCTCCACTAAACCATCCCTCTACACCAAGCGACGGATAGGACACATTCTGCTGGCTTAATACTTTGGATAAAATTCGAGTTATATATGTGCTTGGAAGCAACAAACCATTTTCGGAAATAAATCCTGCTACCCGCCCCTGATTATTCACCACAATATCTCCAACAGAAAAATTACCATTCACCGAGTATCGCTCAATCGGTGCCGTGTCCAAATGTGGAATCTTATAATCAAACACCTGGTACAAACCAGTGCTATGATACCAATTATTATTCTGCCAAACAAAAATTTCATCTGGAGCAGAATTTTCATCTGCGAATCCAGCTACTTTAAACTGCTCATTTTGAATTTTGAGATATAAAATTCCAGAATATTTATCCCAAATAGCATTTTGCGCCTGGTACACACTGCCATCTTTGGCAGCTACATATATATTTTTGTATACACCATCATACTGAGGCTGATATACAGCGAGCCATCCATCTGAACTTAATACAATGCCATCACCAATTTTTTTATTAAAATAATTTACTCCGCTTATAACCGAAGTTCCTCTATGGATTTCCATTACTCGTGAAGCAACTTCTTCACGCACTCTTGTTTCCAGTTGAATACGTGACATAGCAGGACGAGTATACGATGTAATCCAGGTATCACCTTCGGCAAACCGAGGCCAGATCCAACCCAACATAATAGAAGCCCCGCTTGCACCCACAATCAAACTAAAAACAGCGGTAGCTAATAAAAATTTTAACCGTTGCCAAATCCGATGATTTTCAATATTACTCGTTTTAGGTGGCAAATGAGGAGGCGTCATATTCAATTAATAAGTGCAATGAATAAAATTATTATTTCCAACGAACAACTGCTGTTAAAAAACTTACAAATAATACCGAATTAATGGTTAAAAATAGAATTTGTTTTTTCCAGTTTACCCCTTCTGAACTTAGGTTAAATCGTATTAAAAGCCATACTGCATACCAGCACCAAATTAAAATGAGGCTGCTTGCCAAATATCCTAACGGCAACTTATTAACTACCCATATAAGCTCGAAAAATAACAAAAACCATACACTGCTCCACACCCAAAACCGTTTATTTATAACTGCTCCATACTCCCACCACCACCAACTTGCAAAACCTGCTCCACATAACGAGGCAAACAAGAGCACAATCCAAGAACTAACCGTTGGAAAAATTTGAAAAGAAACCACTGCTTGTGTACCTTGAAATATACCTGCCAAGCCAATAATTGACATAACAAACCGCCATCGTAAATGTGGTTTTAAAAAAACAGACAAGCTGATACGCGAAGATGGTAACAACCAAAAACTAAAAAAGGAAAAGAAAGAAAAGAAAGCACCAAATAAATACCATGCGAAGTTCCATTCGATAAATAAGAGAAAAGCCAGCGCCCCTATGGTCATAATGACCAGCGACAGCAAGTGTTTCCATTGCTTAATTTCTTTGGGATAATATACGCGCCAGATAAATATCCCCCAAACAGCTATTCGCACCACGAGCCATAACCACACCATTCTCCAACTACTAAGCTGCTGCAACCATGCGAGCATCGCTAGATTGATACACAAATCCAAAACAGCTGCGAGTTTTGGATGAAATGAGATTGATTTAAGCATAGAAATAACCGACACGCCTATTAACCTGCCATAATAAATATACACAAATAGTACCTTAAAAAAAAAGAAAAGGCAATGTTAAATTAGGCTCTCCATAAAAATAAAATGTTTGTCAATTACGCGTACTTCTGCTAGAATTTAGTAAAATACTATATGTCCTTGGCCGAAAATAAAAAAGCTTTTTTTGAATACGATATCCTCGAAAAATTCGAGGCTGGTTTGGTATTAACAGGACAAGAGGTTAAATCTGCTAAGATTGGCCAAGTAAACCTTAAAGGTTCCTATATAACCTTCTACGGACACAAGGCCTATGTTCTCAACATGCACATAAACAAATACAAAGCAGCTGGTCCCCTGCCCGATTATGACCCAACTCATTCACGCGAACTTTTATTACATAAAAAACAAATCGCTTATTTACACGGAAAATCCTCGGAAAAGGGCTTGACAATTATGCCTTTATCCATGTATACTAAGGGACGATTAATAAAACTGGAGATTGCAATAGGAAGAGGCAAAAAACTATACGACAAAAGAGAGTCTCTCAAAAAGAAAGATTTAAAAAGAGAGCTTGATAGAGCCAGAAAAAATTAAAACCTACATTTTAGTATTAGAATTTAGTCTTTAGTTTTTAAAGGGGGTGCCGGGCTTCGATAGGAGCTTCTGGCTACACTGGCATACCGAGGAAGCCCTGATCCTCGTTAATCACAAAGGGCAACCTAATAAGTGCAAACTTGTTAACAAAAGTAAGGGCTACTGTAGCTAACGCTTTCAGTACCTTTGCTCCAGCCATGGCCTAAGAACCACAGCTGGACCCTCTAGACCCTTCGTGGTTTAGGGCATCGCACCGATAATACTCAGTAGTCGACCCGCGGTGTTAATCACTGAGCGTAGTTATATAGTAGTGCCGAATGCTATATAGCGAAGTTACCCGGCTCGTCAACCCAATTTTCGTCCTCTTCTATCGGGTTGATTAAATACCAAGAGACACTAAGTATGTAGAAGGTTTAGTCACAGTTATCTACACGCGAGTTCAACTCTCGCCACCTCCACCAAACTATGCGTATATCACATAAAAAACACAAACCAGAGCCAAAACGAACTTACTTTTTTAATTTAGGAATTACGGTACCAGAAGTAATGGTTTTGGATAACAATGGTGCAAATTTAGGTTTAATGAAACCAAGTGAAGGCATGGTTCTTGCCAAAGAACAAGAACTTGATTTGGTTTTAATAAATCCAAAATCAGTACCTCCGGTTGCAAAGATCATGGACTTTGGTCAATTTAAATACCAACAAGAAAAAGAAGAACGACTCAAGCAAGCGCACGCTCACGTTACCGAAGTAAAATGTATTCGACTATCTCTGCGCATCTCTCCGCACGATATGGAAATCCGACAAAATCAGACTATTCAATTTTTAAATGAAGGTGATAAAGTAAAAGCAGAAATAATCTTGAAAGGCCGAGAAATGCAACAAAAACCAATGGCTTCTGCGGTTATCGAAAAGTTTATAAACAATGTTAATGCTTTGCTACCAGTCAGAAAAGACCAAGAGATAGAATCTCAATTTAATAAAGTAACTGCCATTATTGCTAAAAAATAATATTTAAAAATTCTTAATCAAAGAATATGCCTAAATTAAAAACTCACAAAGCCACATCAAAAAGATACAAAGTAAGTAAAACTGGAAAAATTATCAAAAGAACCGCTGGACAAAACCACTTTAACGCCCGAGAAAATGGAAACACTGGCCGTAACAAAAAATCTGATGTTGTTACCAGTAACACCTTAAACCGAGTAATGAAAACAAATTTACCTAACTAACTTTAAACCGTCATCTTGAACGTAGCCGAAAAATCTCTTTTCTAGAGGTTGCACCACTCCGATCGGAATGACATAATAATTATTAATATATGACACGTATCAAAGGTGGTTTACTCCACGCCAAACGCCGACGCGGCATTTTAAAACATACCAAAGGTTTCCGCTGGGGCAGAAAATCAAAAATCAAATTAGCAAAACCAGCCAAAATGAAAGCTGGTCAATATGCTTTCAATGATCGCAAAATCAAAAAGCGCGTTAACCGCGGTTTGTGGAATATCAAAATCAATGCCGCTGTACGAGAATTTGGTCTTAGTTACAGCAGATTCATTGATGCGCTCAAGAAAAATAACGTCGCTATCGACCGAAAAGTGCTTTCACAGCTAGCTCAACACCACGCTACTATCTTTGCCAAAGTAGTAGAATCTGTAAAGAAATAATCATCCACAGATATCTACCTTGACAAAGCCTAAAAATTCGGTAAGATAAGTTTCATAAAACTCCTAAAGGCCCAGACAATGTGTGGTATAAGGAGGAAACGTACCCTCCTTCGTTTCCTCTCCTCTTACCACGCACTGTCCGGGTCTTTTTTAATTAAAAACAAAAAAATACCCCGACCAAAAGTCGGGGTATTTTTATAATTCACAGACTGCTATTACAAAAATTACAATTTCCTTGTCTTTATAACTTTTGCAATGAGAGCAGTCTGCGAGGAACAGGCGCGAGCTAACCCTCATCCCCTGCTTGCGCCAGCTGTTTGACCTTGTCCTCGTACTCCTTCATGGAAACCCGAGTCTTCGGCAAATCGCCAGCGATGCGGGGGCAACACGTACCCACCGCCTTGTTGAGTGCCCGGAGAAGCAAGCCGTCACAGATGTGCTCTGGGCGAAACCACCCTTCTTTCGTCGGGCTCGCAGGCAAGTAATCTCTAATCAAGGGACGGATTTTTTCTGCAAGAGACAACTCACACCTCCGTTAAGTTAACGGTAAACTATATAATAAACAGGCTTTTGTCAATCTAAATCAAAAAGGCCCCAGCGATAAACACTGACAGGCCAACAACCCCCTTTTGGCACCGTTTCTTATAGGCGCCATTTTTCTCGAGCCAAACGCCACGCCGTTTGCAAGGCCACGGACCATCGCGGACTTTTCACCCAGTACACGTACCAATTTTTTACATTGGCAGATGCAACAAGAGCTTTGATCTCGTCCACTTTCTCTGGGTGACCAACACCATCAAACGGCGCAACTTCACCTGCGTCATCCATGACCATATAGACACCCAACTTCGAACCAACTTTCTGAAAATCATCTGGCGAAGCGAGCACTGTCAGAAACCCTCGCTCAGCCAGCTGACCTTCAAACACCTGCGCTGCCTGAAACGAAGAAAAACATTCCATTCGAGGCCACGAACCAACTGCGTCAACTCTCTCGAACGCACTCGGCTTAAAGCCCATTTTTTTACCAATGAGCCGCAGCAGCCATCTATCACCTTGCTTGAGCAAACTAGACTTTCTGAAAGCCCGTACCTGCAAAAGATAGGGATAGGCAACTTTGCGCAAGAAAGTTTCCAGAAACTTTGCACTTGGCGATCCATACAATCCGTGCCAAAGCAGAGCGCGCAGCTTGATGAAGTTGCCCAACTTCTCTTGGTCGATCACGACCAGATAGTCTCCTTCTCGCTGCACACAAGTCCAGATGTTCCACAGACACGAAGAGGCAAAGGCAAGAATAGCATCGAACTCGGAAACTCCTGTTCGACGCACAAATTGCGTTATCGCCTCCAGATCACCGACAATATAGCTGTACGTGTCGGCCACTTCGTGGACAGCACCACCAAACCCTTTACCGTGCACAATTGCTTCCACGTGGTACGCCGTCTCTCTGGGATGAAAATTGTATTTCTCACACAGAGAATTCCAGCCAAGCAAATGCCCTCGCAAAAGCTTGGCAGCAAAAGCTATATCTTCGTCAAAAAGCTCCGCTTGCTTGGAAGCCTTCCAGCTATCACCGCCACAACACAAAAACATGTCGTGCATCAGCTCCGACCACACTCCAACAATCACAGAGTCACGATCAAGCTTGCAACTCTGTGCAATGTACAAGTGAAAAACAGCAGCACGCAGCACATGCGGCAATCTTGTGTGCAGAAACGTATGCCTTCCTGCAATATCGCGCATACAATCGGTCACCAAAGCACCCGAGATGAATTGAAGCTGACTGATCCCAGCCATTCTCTTGAGGCCTAGATGACGAATGCAGTCGAGGACAAAACCCTCTCGAACTACAAATCCTTTGCGGCCTTCCAAACGGTATGGCCTGTTCAAGACCAAACCGCGTGGATCTGTATGGTTTTGAGGAAGCGGAGAAAGAAGCGGCCAGATACCGCTTCCAGGGAACAATTCCGTGGTATCGTGCGGCATGACTCACCCCTTCTCTTTATTTGGTTGTCGAAAAAACTAATTCTATTTTAGAGGTAAAAAAATATAAAAGCAATAAAATTAAATTGACAAAATGCCATTTTTATACTAGATTAAAAAAGTAATCTGAGGCGTAACCTTACGTTTAAGATTCAATATCGCTGTTCATTTTATAAACCAAAGAGAAGACCAACGCGCATATAAGTAATAATTTCGATTATTATTGATATGCGCGTTGGACATGCATGTCTTGTACGATGGCAACTGCCCCGCCACAAGTGGGTATTTTTTCAGGAGACTCTCAATGAAGCCGATCGCCTCGTCGCCGTCCTACCGACTCACACTGTGGAAGCTCGCTATCCTCATCGTGGGGGCGACCACACTGGTGCTCCTCGTGATGCTGTACATGCTGTTCTACTCCGTGGGCACGAGCGGCTCCAGCTTCGAACCGAAGAACCCGCCGCCGACTCACACCCAGCCCAAGATGATCATCGAGACCGTCGTCACGATCCAGAAGGGGCGCTACGGTACGTGCCTCATCTACGAGCAGGCCAACATGGCGATCTGCACTGGGCACAAGACCATCACCACCTCCCGCTACGAACTGCAAGACGATGGCGACATCATCCTGCGGGGCGACTTCATCTCCAGCATCTTCGTGGACGGGTACGTCGACAACTGCGGCAACTTCTACACTCAGCAACTGCCGCTGTTCAAGATCACCTACCCAACGATCACGATCTGCCCCTCAGACGACTTCGTCCGGAACTACCCCTGAGACGGCGCTGGGCTCGCGAACTGACACATCTCTTCTCTTCTACCCGCTGCCTGAACAGCACAGCCCTCGGAACCCCGAGGGCTGTTTTTTTAAAACAAAAAGCCACCAACCAATCATGCTCCAAAATATTTAGAACATAGCTGGTGTGGTGGCGACTTTTTACAGCTGGCCAAACACACTCACGACGATACATCGTTGCGAACCCCTACTTGCGAGTTCGAGAAATGTGAGGGAGAAACTGCCTCCCCCAACCAACCCACCGATCCCACTCTTCCAGTCCATACCCCGGAGGTTGTGCACCCAGAGTCACACCCAGCCGACGCAACAGCACAGCCAGCGCATCACGCGTGCGGACCTCATCTTGGGTTGATGCGGACTTGAACGTTTCGAAGAACTCGAGCACAGATGGAAATGCTTCTCGCGCATTTTCACACAACTTCGTCACGTTTTCGGACTTGATACTGACGTTCATGACCGAAGAGCTACTAGCGAGCACTTCAAGAACAAAAGCTCGGATGAGCTTCTCGATTTGAGACATTGGCAAGCTCCCTTGTTAAACTGGCGGGAACTCTACAAAAAAAGTTAAGAAAAGTCAATATTATAAACAAAAACTCCGCTCGCATAAATCCTCCTGATTTGCATCCAATTTTTTGGAAACAAATCAGGTGTTGCGAACGGAGTATTGTCGCATCACCTGCCTCGTGCACTTCATTACACGAGGAACGCGATGCGCGGCTTCTAGTCCGACAGGTCCGAGCGCTGCGCGTCTTCACGCGAACGCCACTGGATCAGCTCGAACCCCTTGCGGAAGGCCTCGCAGTTCACGATGGCCGGACCACGATGGCCGGTGCCGAGACGGACATGCCGAACGTTGGGCATGTCGGGGAACTCCCCGCACGGCAGCGTCTGCAGATCCTGACCCGGATGGCTGTCTCCCTTCGTGACGATGGCCTCGTGGGTCGTGCCATCGTCGTGATAGAGAACCACCTCCTGGCCGCCAGTCTGCTGGTCCACGACCCCCGTGAACACCAGATGATCACCGTCACGAGCAATTTCGTCTGCCATTTTCTTCTCGATCCTTCCTCCTGCATCTTCGCAGGAAAACGAATAACAAGTTATTATTATCCTTTTTCCAGTGAAAAAATTTTACAATAAAAAATAATAACAAATTTTAAACAATTTGTCAATACTAAAATAAGAACAGTGAGAAGTTTAAAAATTACTTTTATAGATACTTTGCAAACTCGTCGTACCTATTATATATAATTCTGACATAGCTCGAGTAAGGGCTACATAGAGCAAATCGCGCTGGACTTTTTTAACTTCTTCAACCATATTCAACGGTAAACCTTCTGCTGAAAAAGAATACTGATTCAGACCCACCAGACAAACAATTTCAAACTCCACCCCTTGCGCCTCCTGCATACTAAGACACTGTACCTTTGGATTATCTGCAAACTCTTTTTTAAACTCTTCCAGATATCCCCTATCTTTCGCCAAAATCCCGATCGTGCCATTTGCGCCCCCAACTATCTCCCTAACTTTGACTATCTCATCTTCTTTGCTGTGCGCTATATATTCTACAACTGAATTTCCTTCCTTAACTCCTGCTGGAATCTGTACCACATAACCCAAACTACCAATAAAAGATAATATCTGCTTAGTATTACGATATACTTTTTCTAGCTTAACCAATCTATGTGCTTCAATAGTTTCGCCAATACTTGTCCAGTCTTTGATAGTCCCCAACTGAGTTTGTTGAGCCAAATCACCAACATACACTACAGATTCCAGCTTATGATTAAGACACTGCTTAAGCAATTGTAACTGCTCAGGCAAATAATTTTGAAATTCATCAACAATCGTTAAATTATATTCTACTTTAAAGGGCGCTCTTTTTTTACGGTACTTACCATTCGCCAGTTCTTGATAATAGTCCTTAGTTATACTGAACTGTTTATGCGTTTTATAATAAATCTTGAGTAAAATAGTTAAATCAAAACGATCCAAGCCAGATTCTTTTTTCTGCATGGCAAATAGCTTCTCTTGATCATTAGTAAAAAAATTCTTATATACCTCCTGCAATACAGTCCAAATATTTTTATCTAGCTGCACAGTAGCCGAGAGCTCTCTTAGGGCAGTAAGTTTACTATATTCATATAAATCTCTTTCCTGCTCCGTGGCACCATACCGTACCACCACCTGGCACGTGGTTTTTAGATCCAAAATACTGAGTGCCCACTCGGCAAAAGTAATAATTTCCACTCCGCGTATACCAAGTTCTGGCAATAAATGCGAAAAGTATTCTTTCGTTCCCATATCCTGGACCAAAACTAAAGTAGAGTTCGCAGTAAAAAGTTCGGCTGTTTCTGGAGACTGCATTAGATACGCCACTCTATGAAGTGCCATCGTAGTTTTACCCGAACCTGCGGGACCAGAAATAACAAATGGTCCCTGATACGGCGCACGGACTATTTGATCCTGAGCTTTCTCCATTAGCTCTACAACTTCGGGTAAGATAAAGCCGGCTTTCTGACGAGTGAAATGTTCTTGATAGATAAGCTCTCGTGATTGACCGATGCCTTCCGTAGAAAAAAATAATAACTTCCCCTCAACAATCATGTACTGATCCTTTTTTAACAACACGCCTGACTGCACTTGTCCATCTGGTCTGGCATACGAAGCTTGGCCAGGATTTTCAAACCGAAGTGTGGCTGCTGGAGAAACCCAAGAATATATATTCTGATCGCTAAAAGAAAACTTGGCAAAGTACATAACTTTTTTCTCACCACCAATTTCAAATTCACAGCGAGTAAAGTAGGGCGATGGGTACAGTTGTTTTAAATGCTCAATCTGTTGCTCATTATTGGCAGTTATTTTTGCTTGAGTAAAAACATCCCCTGCCCACAGAGAAAAACCAGTTGCTTTTTTCATCACAAATCCCTTGGCTTCTCGAAGTTTAATGGTGTCAACTATTATCTCTCGAATAGAACTGACATGCTCTCGTGCATGAGAAAGAATTTTACTTTTGATTTCTTCTTGCATATCTACTTGTAGCACCACTAAAAAACCGCCTTTTTGGCGGTCTTATGGCGATTTTAATAATAATTTAGTATGTTGTATATAAAAATCTCTCATACTTAATATGAGTATAATAATTCATTAGCGTAAAGTTTGTCAAGGTAAATTAAAATAAAAAAACATCCAATGTAACTTGGATGTTTTTTTATTCCTGGATTAAAAATATTGACAATTCTTCATTTTTCTGGTATATGTTCAAACATGCCGAACAATCGATCTCGTTCCTTCTATCTCACCATCGCATGCCTCGTTGCCGCTTGCGGCGAGGTCCACCCCAACATCGTGGACGGCGCCATCAGCGACACCATGATCGACACCACGCCCGATGCGCCGCCGCTGGCGTGTGAGTGCCCGGACCCGGCACTCGAGCGGGGCACCATCTTCGCGGTGTGTCCCGAGAACTCGGTGCGGTACAGCCTCAACACCAGCTACCGACTGGTTCGCTTTCCCGATGAGAGCGTCTTCCAGAGCTGGAGAACCAGCGATGTCGTCCTGCCCACCATGAACCAGGACTGCACGGATGGGATCGCGGTGCCGAGCCAGTATCCGAGCCAGGTGAACTACCGTCCCGGCTCCTACGTGGTCAGCCGAGGATCCAACCTCTACGTGGTACTGCCGCACAACACTCTCGCCCCGATTACGGCGCAGGTGGCGGCCACGCTCTACGTTCCCGCTGAGGTCGGAGGAGTGGGTAGCAATCCCATCGAGATTGCGGACGCCCTGTGGCCGAACTACACGGGCCGAGCAAATCCGATCACCGAGGTCGGCGCCCACCCTGGCATGCTGTTCGCCACGGCCAGCGGGCTGATCTACTACGTGGACATCAACCGCTTCACGGGAGACATGTGGAAGCGACTCGTCACTCCCACCGGCTTCGAGGCGAACTCCTTCCAGCATCAATTCGTGCGGCGGGAGCCACCCAATGCAGCCAACATCTTCACCGGTCCAGAGATCGAAAGCTACGATCGCCTAATCAGCGACCCCACCCAGACCAGCCAACCGGGATCCTGACCCAAGGTGCAGCCCCTTCGGAGCCATGCACCAGTACAGCTAACATACTAGTTGGCTTGACTGGTGCTCTGAAGTGGAAAATTACATAATTAAAATCCCCTACTAAGGGGATTTTATTTTATACAAATTTATCGGCCAAATTTATAAAACAAAAAAACACCACTTATGTGGAGTTTCAATGTTTAAAATGCTGAGCGGGGAGTATGGGACGAAGTGGGAACTTGGATGGCTAAGGTTAGGTAAATTTAAAAACAAAAACAGCCTTTTTATAAAGCTGCTTTTGTTCGGACCGTGATGGATACAACCTTACTAGACGTCTCACGGCAAAACGTCGGTTGATTGTGCACGATTTAGCCTTCATGCAGGAAGGCCCTCTCGATAGCGCTCTTGGTTGCTTCTGGGTCGGAGGTGTAAACGTAGAGCGTCTGGATAGAGATTCGTCCATAGACCTTGATCTCCCATCCAGCGGTAACGGGCTTAAACTTAAGCCGCATCTGTTTCGACTTTACATTTCCTTCGATAATTCCCAGAACGACTTTTGTAACCTCCAACTGCTTTACTGCAGCATCCGCAACCACTTCAGCGGCATCAATGATAGTGGCATGCGAACCTGAGAACTTACCGCCAGCACGATGCTTCGGCATTTTGACCTCGTCCTAAAAAATGGACTGACTATAATAACGCAAAAAATTAATTTTGTCAATAATGAAATATCTTAAAATTATAAACAAAAAAATAGCTAAGATTAGCTATTTTAAAGGTTGGCGGGGTCTTCGGGACGATTTCAGAACTTTGGATTGGGTGGAGGTGATTGAAGGATTGGAAATTAAAAAACTAGAACAATTAATTACTTAATGACATAGGATAAAAAATTTAACTTACCTTTGCAATAATCGCCCGCACTCGCTTAGCTTCTTGAGCAAAGGTCTGAGCTGCTTTTTTATTGCCTTTTCTAGTATGAGCAGCTGCCAAACGCTCTAAGTATGTCGGGATAGCCATAGCGGTTACATACGCATTAAAACTAGTACGACCACTAGACCCAGCTACCTCAGCATATAATTTGTGGTCTTTAGTGCTTGGTTCTGGTGCCCACGACAAACCATCTTGCGCACTTGCTACACCAGCTTTAACATGGCCTTGTCCTAATTTTCTTTTATTTAAAAACTCTTTTATTATGGGAGTTGCCCTTGGTTGATCAGATCTAGAAATATAAATTAAAATATTATCTGTTCGAGTCTCTGCTCCTGAAGGACTGGCGCATTTAGCAGTAAAATCAATCCCAGCATCATATAATAAAATAGCTAGATCAACAAAATTTTTAGACAGACCTTTTATTTGTTCTGGCGCTACTGTTATGTAGGCTCGAATTTCTTCGCTACCAGGATCTTTCCAGTGCGCATGCGACTTGCTAAAATACATAGAATGTTCGTCAGTCGCTCCATATGAACGAAAAAAATGATCAGTGCCACTTACCTGCTGATTACTCAATCCTAGGTCTTTTTTACCTTCACGGTCTCTTTCCGCTAAAATTTTATTAACGTAATCAAAAAAAGTTCTTAACTCTGCCCGACATTCTTCAAGAATATCTTTCCCTGATTCTCTAGAAGGCGCAACTTCTCTATTAACTAATTGGCTATAGACTCTAGCAATAACTCTACCGGCTAAAGTAGGCTCATCATCTTCTTCAAAAAAATTTCCCCCCATCGGACGAAAAATATGTTCTGGTTCGGGAGGATTATTCTCATCTAAAGTAAAACCTTTGCCAATTGCTTCATAATCAAGTTTTTTACCAACTATAGGGTCAATTGCATCTCTAAATCTTTTTCTAATATCAGATGCTTCTAAATTTCCATTGCCCTCTATAGATTTGTTAGCTTTAGGAATAAAAGTGATACCAATAATATTTGTGGTTTTACCATTTGTATATACGAAAGGTTTATTTTTAGACAATACAGTTTCAGCTATATCTTTTTCAGCTAAATACGATCCTTTCATTTCTGCACCCTTACCTTGGTTACTTCTGCTATCCATAATAGCCGTCCTGCCGTCGGAGGCTTTATAAATCATATAAACATTACCTGTTTCAGTTTCTAAGTAAAGCTCCCCATTCATAGCTTCTAAATCAGATAAAGCTACGGCTTCTAAAGCATACCCAACAGTTTCTTTATCAACCCTGACCGCTCGACCCTCGTATGTTTTTTGACTTCCCCTTTTTTCCCCTTCTACCATATACAATTAATTAATTTTAATGCTTTTATTGTGACACCTTTTACTATTAAAAACAAGGATTACTAACAACTATCAAAATTCGAGTCCCGTCCGAACCCCATATACAAATAACAAAAAAATTGGCTAAGATAAGCCAATTGATTTTTGCGGGTCGGACGGGACTCGAAACCCCGATGTACTGCTGATAACTTAGCTTAAATATTGTAAGTTTTGCTAAGATAAAACATTTCTCATTATCTTCGTTACGCACCGTTAGCCACAGTTAGTAAAGATTTATCACCTTTTTGGGCACCAGTTGGGCATCACTTCTGGGGAGGGTGATAAAATCAATCTGTTGAATCGGGGTACTCTGAATCATGACTATGAAAGTGTTTGATATGACCCTCTTTCATCATATCAAAATCTTTTAAACTGGCAGTCAGAGAAGCTTCGACATCTTCTGTCCATTGCTCAGGCTGTAAAGCTGTTACTAAATCTTCAGAGGAATCAGAACTATATTCTGTTGATGGTGGCTCAGTTGCAAATCCAACTACTCTTTTTACATAAGGGTATTTTTTTAGAACACTAAGACAATATGTCATAAGCATATTGCTACGCACCTTTCTATACTGCTCATAACTGTCTACAACTTCTTTCTTTGGATAAGCAAGAGTCATGATGACATAGGCAATGCCGGCTTTATCAATAGTTGGATTTGGAAGCATGGTACGAAAAGCCCTGTCTTGAAGGTGAGACTTTTCTAAAAGCCCTAGAATCCCGCTAGCCAGCATTCGACGCATTAATCTTGGTTCGAGAGCCATACAACGAACACCAATTTCATGCTCTGCTAATATAAACTGGCCGTTATCCGGCATAATTGAAGTGCCGGCTAACATAGTACTTGTAAAGGCTTTAATCAGCTCATCCCAAATATATGAATCTTGATCTGCAGTTTTTTTTCTTATATACTGCGGATTTTTAAGCATACCAGCAAACAGTCCTTTATCTATTCCTATTCTCTGATTACCTTTCCAAGGTTGGTTATGAGGGGTGGTGAAAGAATGTTTAGAACTCCCAGACTCCATATGAGTAAGGTAGTAAGCAAGTAATTCCTCTTCTCCCGCAGCACTTACTAAATAACCTGAACGAATAAAAATGACTTTCTGCTCTAGATAATCTGTAAAGTCAATTACGGTATCAAGCTCCCTCATTATAATATCTAAGGTAATATCATTTAAAACATGAATAAAAGTTCCTGCCGAATTTACATCACCAATGGTAAATGGAGCAAATAATTTACTGGCTTGATCATAGTGCACACCATCTTTTAACAAAGGAACTACCATAAAACTACCGCTGTCCCCATCAAAAAACTCGGTGCATGCTTCATGCGCGCCTAATGCAACAGCAATTAAATGTATTTTTCTTTTTTCCGGTGAGGGAAGTTTAATAGGTAGAGGTTTTTTACATCCCCTATCAAGGAAGATTCTATCGGGGTAATTTTTAACCCACTGCTCAGCACGCAGAAGTTGATCAGAGGACTTTTTAACAGCCCTTCTATACCATCTACACCAAGCCAGACCTAAATCAATATCCTTTTGCCAGCTAATAGTTTTGTCACTAAAAATAATTACATGATCGCCACAAACAACAAGAAGGTCGCAGAGCTCCTTGCCGGGTTTCATGTAAACATTTGGATATGACCAAAGATTAAGAAATGTTTGATCTGCCAATCGAGCGAGATACATTTCAGAATCTGTAGTGCCTATACTACGAACAATCTCTACCATATTATTTATTTTACTTTCTAACAATATAGCCTCTACTAATATAGTGCTAACTCAGATTTTTCAACATGTCCTACTATTTCAAATAATGGATATGCTGGTGAGTTATTAAACTGCACTCTATAATGATTCCCCCTGTGCATTTCCACATTATCAGCGGAGGTGTATGCAACATGCTTTTTAACAAAGTCTTTTGTTTCTTCTGAGTATAGTTCAAAACTAACTACATAAACCGCATTTTTACCCTTTCCTTTTATTCGTATTCTATACGTTCTAATAATAACCTCCTGATTGGCTGCAGGAAATAAAGTTGCGGCTTTTTTATCTCGAGTTTTTCGCGACGTAATTCTACCCGGTACATAACCAAAATCTTTTTTTATAGGTGATAAGGCCCCGGCTTTTGCCAAAGCATCAACATCTTGTAGAATACCCCTAGTTTTGCCCTCCTCCCATTTTATTTCAATTTTAATCGGCGCTTTCTGCTGTGCCTTAAGTAAGTTACCCCATAAATCTTCATTTTCTATTGGCTTTCCATACGCATTTTTCCAACCATTCTTCTTCCACTGCAAAACTCGACTATGATTAGAGTATACGTACTGAGAATCTGTAATTAAAATTGCCCAAGTTGCCCTGATTTGCCTTGAATTATTTATTACAAATTCATAGCCCCTAATACAGGCTAACAACTCCATTCGGTTATTTGTAGATTGGTAGTAACCTTCGGAAATTCTCTCGTTCTCTTTACTCATCTCATCGGGATATTCTACAACGACTCCAATACCTCCAGGTCCAGGATTAGTTGGACGAGCAGATCCGTCAGTATATATTTTTAAAGCTCGGGAATCGTAGCACATCTAAGGTCGTTTAAGGCTAAACCTAACTAGAAGATTAAAACTAAATAAAACCCATTATCCGATGCTTTTTAAAAGCATTACACCGACCGCAGACAATTTGCAGGTTCTTGATATGATTTGAACCAAAGCTTTGCGATACCACCTTCTTACTCCCCACCATCTTCATATGCCGCAACTTCTTATTTAATTCGTTTGATGAGAGTGGAATATAATGATCGACATCAAATTTTTTTACTTTACTACAATCAGGATGGGCTTTGAGTTGACAGATTAAATCAACGCTTGCCGTGAGTGTTTTAAACACTTGGTTACGAATTTTATTAAACTCTTTTCTCTTTATGGCTGGACTGCGGAAATCAAAATAGTCACTATATTTTTGTATCAAAAGATCTGGATTGCCATCTGATAAGAGGCTGGTAAAAAAATTAAGGTCCTCTGGATATTGGAAATTTAAAGGGTTAAGAATATTTTTAAATTAAGAAGTAGCTCTACTGAAACAGAAAGGCTCTTATTCTTTTGAGTGTCTTTTCTGAGCCCTTACACTATATGCAATATCCTCTACTGCGGCTAACTTAGCCCTGCTTAAAACGGCCTTAATAGCCCGTGGTATATCTTCAAAATAATGGAACATCTCTTTTTGCGTACCAATCCCTTTAGTGGCATTGGCTTCTAAATGAACGTTGCCGCAGGTCCAGAATGGAGTTGCGTCTTTCTTTTTCCCTACTTTATCTGGTAGATCGTTGGTAAAAAATCTAATGGTAACGCCGATCGTTTTATTGTCTTTTTTCATAGTTAAAATTTAAGTATTAATGTTTAGAAAAATAAATTTACCACAATTCCAAGCTAAACGACAAGCTTTTTTTCTTGTTCAACAATAGCCTCTATTACCTCCTCTACCGGATCATTACCCAACAGTTGAAGAGCCTCGGCTTTGGGTAGCTCCTGCACATCACGGAGTTTCCGCTCAATCACTCTAGACCGAACTCCTGCCTGATCAATAACACTGCTAGCTTCGGAAAGTTTTTTCTGCGTTTTATCTAAAATATCACCAAAACGACTAAATTCGGTTTTAACAGCACCAAGAACTTCCCACACCTCACTAGATCTTTTTTCTATGGCTAAAGTTCTGAATCCCATTTGTAAGCTATTCAAAAAAGCACCTAGCGTAGTAGGCCCTGTTATATTAACCTTACATTCACGCTGAAGCATTTCAAAGAGTCCATTAATACGCAGAACTTCGGCATACAGCCCTTCAAACGGCAGGAACATAATCGCAAAATCTGTGGTATTTGGCGGATCAACATACTTATCTCGAATGTCTTTGGCAAACGACTTTATTTTAGCGGCTAACTGTTTGCTAGCTGTTTCAATAAGAAGTGGGTCAGATTTTTCATATGCAGCCAATAATAACTCATAGTCCTCTGTTGGAAATTTAGAATCTATCGGCAACCAAACTGTTTTATTTTTATCATCTCGACCGGGTAACTTAATGGCAAACTCAACTACCGCACCACTCCCCTCTTTAGTTTTAACATTTTTAGAATACTGCTCAGCAGTCAGAAGCTGTTCTAATAAATTTTCTAATTGATACTCACCTAGAACACCTTTAGTCTTCACGTTAGATAGTACTTTTTTAAGGTCACCTACACCCGTAGCCAATACCTGCATCTCACCAAGACCTTTATGAACTAGATCCAATTTATCCGTCACCATTTTAAAGGACTGACCAAGCCTGTTCTCTAGTGTATTATGTAATTTTTCATCAACGGTAGCACGCATTTTCTCCAACTTATCGCTATTGTCATCTTGAATTAATTTGAGTTTTCCCTCCATAGCCTCACGCATAATATCAAGCCTATTTTCTATAGCCTTAATTAATTCACCCTGTTTAATAAGCAGGTCGTCTAATTTTAACTTCTGAGAATCATTTAGGTCTTTTACACTAGCACCGAACGTATCTTGAAATGATTTTAAGGCTTTACTTAAATCTTCTTTACCTTCTTTATTACTACTGTTAATCTGGGCTGAAAACGCATCGAGCTGATTTTTCTGAAGAGTAGCAATATCCACAATTTGCTTTGAAAGAGAGGCGGAAAAATTACTAAATGAAGTACTCAATTCCTCTCGAGCAGTTTTAGAGCTAAGACCTGATTCTGATCGACTTCTTACCAGTTCGTCCTTAAGCAAATTTTCAAACCTTATCAAAAATTTTTCGCTATCACTAAACAACTGTTTAATTTCTGTTAAATTTTTATCTTGGTTAGATTTAAATTTTAAAAGAAATATTACATAGATACTAGCTGCGGCTGAAATAAAAATTGCGATGGTTAGAAGTAACATATAAAAAATTAATAGATTTAGAAACCATTACCCTGCTCGTCGTGCTCAAGCTGAGCATCCCACTCTCTTTGAATCTCTTGAGCTCGACTACGTACCCTCTCTACTAGTTCGGAATTTTCTTTTATAGGCATGATAGACGTTTCTCTTTCAGGTGTAATACCTAATTCTTCAAGCCTGCGATATACCACAGTCATTGCGCGCTCAGGATCACGGAAAAATACACTCCCACGAATATGTATAAATTTCCACCCTAGCCGCTCTAAAATTGCCTGCCGATCCATATCTTCCGTAAGTTTCTCTGGACCGTGCCAACGTTCTCCGTCGCATTCTATCGCGACACGGTTTATAACCATATCAATCCTATAAGCTCCGACACGAAATTGTGGCTGCACTTTAAAACCACGCTCTAGCAGTCGTGCCATAACTTTTTCCTCGAATGGAGATTCTGCCTTTGGTAAAACTTCTTCCAGCTCTCTTTGCCAGGCTTTCGGATCAAGCATATGTTCTATGAATCGTTTACGAATATCCCCTGGTTTTAAATCTGTCTCATGGTTCAAACTATAAACGAGCCACATCTGGTCTTTTGCGCGACTAGCAGCAACATTATATCTTTTTCTAAATAGTTTCCGATTAGCATCGCCGTCTTTGAGATTTAACGGACCGTCAGAAGGTGAATCAACCATAGATAGGAACATTACATCCCGCTGGTCGCCTTGAAAATGTGCGGGGCTACCGCAAATAATATCACGTTGCTGATATACATCGGGCGACAATTTAGCCCGCAATAATTTTTCAATTTCGCCAGCCTGCCTATCCCCTAACAGACCAATTATTCCGAATGTCTTTTTCTTATATTCTGGCTGTTCAATTGCAGCACAAACCAACGCAGCAGTGGTTCTTACTTCAATTTCGTTAATATTGTCGTTCTCATCCTTTTTACCCTCCACGCGGTACGGAACGACATTTGGGTGAAGTGAGATTGAGGTTTCTTCTCTTAGTGGTTTTATTTCCCCTCCATAAGATAATCGGTTGCTAAAGGCGATAATATCAGGCGCGCAACGGAAATGCTCTACTAACCGAATAACATTACCGAATACAGTCTTTGCAAAATCATAAATAGATGTTTCTCCGTCATAGTACTCTTTATGAGGAATGCCATCTAAATACGTTCGAATCAGTTTAATAATTTCCTCGGTCTCAATTAACGGGGCTGTTGGTGTAACCTGCTCATCGTCTCCCACTACAATTGTTTGCTTTCCAAGATACAAAGCTAACATTGCTAACGGGTCACATTGACTGGCTTCATCAATTATAACAACGTCGAATCTTGTGGTGAGTGGACTAAAATTTTCAACAACTTCACTAAGCGGCATAATCCATACCGGTACTGCTCCTTTAGCAGCCTCCATTTCTTTCCGTGCGGCCTGACGCATGATTTCGTCCTTTTTACCATTACCTCCTTTTGTTTTTTTAGCTTGAAGTGTTGCGTAGGCATTTAATGCGCGTCGCTCCTCGGGTCTAACTGTCTTGATTTGTTTGAGCCATGTTTGTTTTGCAACAAGGGCCGACGTAACTTCTAATAATTGTTTATTTAAACTTTCAATCAGTTCTTGTAAGTCTTCTAGCGAAACTGAGGCGCGCCGCTCAAGCTCGTCATGTAATTGACGCCACTCCCATGCGGACTCTGGGTTACCAGGCGACTGAGCCTGAGCATGATTTGCAGTCCGCATTTGGATTGCGGATGACCATGCAGGCGCACATACAGAGATTCTCTTTAAAAGAGAGCTACGTAATTTAAAATCCTGATCAAGCGCCTTTAGATGGTTTAAATTATTATATGACTGAGTATATTTTTCTGAATCTAGATCCGTAACAGACTGACGCAAATGCCTGGTTAGTAATCCGTCTTTCTCAGATTCAGCTGGAATTTGTGACTGATAAATAAGATGCTTATTTTTAAGATCCTGTAAACGGATTGCAATTGAACGCGCATTTAATATCTTTCCAAAATCACCCAGAATAGCTGACCGCAGACGAACCAACTCACCATTATTACCGATTTCAGGCTTAGTGCTATCGAGATAAGCTGCCCAATTAAAACCAAGGCGTTTTAGTTCTTTTTCAAGCGGAATCCAAATTGTGTCATGCCAACTTAAAGAATTTTGAATTCGGGTAATATACTGACGGCAAAGTTGCTCTGGTTTTTCTCCAAGCTCTGTAATTGTCGGTGCTCCTCCACTTACCATCTGCCTTCCCCACCAGGCACGCAACTGGTCGCGTAAACTTATAACACGCAGGTGTGCCTGAATAGCTTGCAGGTGCTCTTTTTGTTTTAAATCTATTGGTCGTTCACTTATCTGAACTGTACTAAGCAACTGAAACCAGTGGCGTTTCGTTACCTTGGTGAATAATCCAAGTGAACCGCCATTTTCTATTGCAATGACTATTTCATTAATAATCGGAAGTACTTCGTGTGCTGGACGGCTGTCAGAAATAGCTGGGCCATACTTCATTATGAGGCCGTTTAATTCCTGAATTTCCTCCCAAGAACCATCAATAAACTCAGCAAATGATTCCCAAGGTTTTTTTGATAGATCTCCATCACGACCCGCTTGTACTGCTTCCATTTGCCACGGTTCACTGTCTTTAAAAAATTCAATCGCTTTTGATGCAGATGCTACAAGCTGTTCTACCTCTTCCGGCTGAACAAACTGAGCACCATCATTCCAATATTCCTTCCCAAAAATAATATCCTTTGCGGATGCTTCTCTTATGTCAATTTCTAATTTACTAAATTCTGTTACTGTGGGGAGCTTGCTTAAATCTGGTCGTTGGCTACTAAATTCTCTCTCATCTTCAAAATTTATTGTTTTATTTGTTTGATAAAGCTCAATAACTTCTGTAGATGTAATGGGAAGACCCGTGCCTAAATTTACTGGACCTGGAATCCAGCCATCAACAGCCTCATGCTCTCGAACTTTTTTTGCCGCTTCTATTGGCTGAATTCCTTTACCACCAAAAACAATTTCCCGGATTTCATCTTCACGGGCATCAAAAAGTTTCTGTCTAACATTTCGAAGCTCACCGATAATTTTACTTCTTTCAACTCTTAGGTTGCTAACTTCTTTCTCCAACAGCTCTTCATTCTGTGAAAGTTTTACGCTTATATCTTTAACGGATTTCTGGAGCTCTTCAATATTCTGTTTTTCTTTTTGCAAGACACTGACACATAGGGACTGAATATCTGTAACAATCTCTTTACGCAAAACACGCAGTGCTTTAGAAGATTGTGCTGTCACAAGCACACGTTTACCTTGCGACAATAAATGTCCAATGAGATTAGCAATGGTGTGGGTCTTGCCTGTGCCTGGCGGACCCTGCACTAAAACCGTGCTTCGTCTTCCTAGCTGTTTTGCAATTTGTAGCTGTTCTTGATTTGCTGACTTACTTAACAAAATTTCTTCATCTTCATTTCCAAACGTGGACACTTCTATTTCTTCTTTCGAAAGTATGACCTCTTCGTGATCAATACCTAGAATTTGCATCATCGCAACAGAAAATTCTTCGCCTGATTGTATACGATTAGCAACATCTTTAAGAAGCAGTTCAATTGCATGACCTAGACCTCCGCGACGTTCACGCAAAAAAATGACTGGGTTACGCTGTATAGTAATACAGTCTGCGAGTTTAGTTTTGTTGTCATCTAAATATTGACCTCCATTAGGAAAAAGGCCTTGGATAAGACGACGGAGAAAACCTGAAGTATCTGCTTGTCCAAGTGGGTCAAGCGCTAGACTACTCAGTTCGTTAACACAACGAACAAGTTGTTGTGTATCAAGATTTGGAAGCGCTCGTAAAAAATCAACGCACAGTTCTGCTGGCTGTTCCTTCCTACGAATAATAAACTGCGGATTCTTTTTCTCTGGAAAAAATTCCAACTCCAAACGCCTAAGAAGAACTGGATGTCTAAAATCCCCAGTAAGCTCATCCGAACACTCCACAATACCTTCTCCAATAAGTAATTCTACCCGATCACCTTCTCTATCCATGTAGCCATAGAGCTCATACACTTTTTCAAAAAGTTTAACGGCCTCCCATGTAGATTGTTCGTTGTTAGCCCATTCATTTCTTACCTTTATCCATGTCTCAAGGGCATCTTGCCTTTTACCTTTGTCATCAAATTGCTCAATTAATGTTTCACCTTCTTTAGTTACAACATTTCTACTATCACGCACTTCTGCCTTTTGGTCTATTTTTGTCCAGCCTGGCAAAAGCCAGTCGGATAAAATTTCGGGCGGTTTTGGGCAAGGCGCCATAACAGGTCTGGCAACCTGAAGTAAAATATCATTTTCATCCTTCTTTATATCCTCATCTTCATCCGTCTCTTTTTCTTCCTTAGTAAGGGTATATTCATTAAGTTTGATGGCGGGATGTTTAGGTAAAGAGCCTAACCACAGAGTAGCAATCTGCTGGGAGATATCGCGAACAACCGGTGTACGCAGGTCATGGTAAGCATTAAGAAATTCAAAAAGACTTTTAAAGCGTTCTTGAATGATTGGGGCCTGTTGCGAATCCTTGAAAATTGACATAGCTTAACAGAAAATATAGTGTCTTAATTCTAAGCTTTTAGCAGTAAGTTGGCAAGTGCTAAAAGGACAAATAAAAAAATCCTTATACTAGGCTAAAATTAGGAAAAATTGGGACTAGTTTATTTATCTATTTTTGAGAATATTTTTATCGTGGAAACATGCTCTTATTGGACAATTTTGTTAACTGTTTCCTTATCCAAAACCGGCTTAAACACCTTCTCCAAAATCTCATTCCCAACCCCTTCATAACCCTTAATACCAAATTCTTCCATCAGAAGCTCTAAGTCCTCACGCCATGGTCCTAGATAAATCCAGTCATTTTTTGTATCTTCAATAAATTTATCGGATTCATAATAATGATCCTCCGGTGTCATCGCATATTCCTTTTCCCGACGCTCTGTTTCAATGGCCTTGCACTCACTACAGCCACAGCCGTGCTCATGCAGGTTATTATCTTCATCCCAACGACCTTCCGAGTCGCTGCCGGCATATTCTTCTTTATCTATTTCTTGAGTTTCTGTTTCTTTTTTTTCAAGTTTATTTTTATATTTCTTTAACATCTTTTTATCAAGCGGATACAAGCGGCTTATCAAAAGAACGGCCAAATCTTTATGGCTTATTAGAAAATTTATTGCTTGCACCCGCTTATCCATACATCATTAAAATTTAAAGATTTTCTTAATCCAATTTTTAACCCTGTTTATAATACCTTTATCCTGCCGCCCGGAATTGACCGGGCTGGCAACCTGATTGTCCACTATAGGCTCAGGGCTTACTGTTGATGATGTGGTTGTACTAGCAGAACTTAACGGTGGAGTTAATTTTTTCACTTCTTTAACTTTAACCGGTACGCTGGCTTTAACGGCAGGTACGATTACTGATTTTGGAGCAGGAACTGATGGTGTCTCCGTTTTAGGCGGTTCAACCGGCTGTTGGTTTAGAATACAAGCGGTACCGTCCTGGTTCCAGGTATACCCTGCCCGGCAATCACAGATATAACCGCCCTGGTCATTTAATTTGCCGCTATATATTGATAGTGAGCCATACTTTTTCATGCATGCCTGGTCGGGCGATACGGTGATTGTTTGTACGCAAATACTGCCGTTCATTTCATAGCCATCCTTACAACTACACATATACCCACCCTGATTATTTAAATAACCGGCATATTTGGCATATGCGCCATAATCTTTTTGACATGTCTGGTCAGGAGTTAAAGCTGGTGAGGAAAGCAGTCGCATTGCTTCCTGGTACACTGGGCTTTGTGTCTGGGCCTGCATACGCTGGGCACAACTGACCGCATAGTTAATACAGCTTAATTCGCTATTGGGAGTATCGGCGCCTCTTACGGCGCATTGACCGTGGCAGATTGTAAAATCTGATCCATAGATACCGGAATAATAGTTATACAATTCTCTCGGGTCTTGCTGGACGTAAATAGGATTGGAGGGCGAGGAGCCTGGACCGGTGTATAGAGCTAAACTTTGACCTGGGAACATAAATAAACCGACTGCTATTACTGACAACCAAACTAATTTTTTCATAGTAATTAAATTAAAACTAACAAACAAAAAAGGAACCACACATACTGGCGGAACCTTGCGGCTCCCAACACTCTTTCGAGTGTTGACGTTTGAACAATACCAGAGATGGTGGTTCCATCTCTATGTTCAAACGTTTTTCGACCATATCCATTATTTTGTAATGGGGTTAGGTCTTCTAAATTGTTGTCTTTATACTATATCAGAAATAAAAAAATATCAACAAAAAACGGAGTGGTATAAAACCACCCCGCCTCTATTTATCGTACCTGTATATACTTCTCCCGCTTCTCTCTTAGCCTGTTACCGGACATCACACCGAGCAGGAAGGTTTCATTGATGAGTCGTCTCTTTATCCTTTCTCTCTCACAGAGATCGGCATACTCCTCATTCCAGGCAGGATACTTGGGACCTTCGGCCCTGCGGTATACGGATAGTTTTCGTCTGGCCAGATAATTGTCTAGCTCTTTCTGCATTATCTCATCGTGTATTTCCTGGGTCACTTCTTTGTCTCTAAAGACAATGCCAAGGATTAAATAGATGACTACCACGATTACAAGCAGGATAAACATATTGGTTTAAATAAGCACGGCCGGAGCAGGTCACATGGGCGTTGCCCTAGCCATATAATTAAGTCTGGTTTTTAAGTAAAAGCCCGATTGCGGTAATAGCTTCGGCTTTGGTGAGTTCATAAAGATTACTCAACCGGCGTTCCCGTTCACTCTCATTAAGGACCTTCTCTATGATCAGAGTTCGCAACAAGGCAACCTGCCGGTCAGTGATCATAGTATTGTCCTGTTTCGGTGTGACTGGAGGCTTGGAGGGCTCTATACGAGCAACTGGTGGCTGAGCTAAGGGTATCTGAGATGCCTGGCACTGATAGCATAAAAGGTTTTGCCCTTTATATTTGAAGAACTGGACGATTGGAGCTGTTATATTATGCTTATGGCACCCGACACAGGAAAGTAAAGCTGTGGCCGAGTCCCGCCATTGTCTTTTCTGGATTGTGTCTACGATCTCCGGTGTAAGAATACGAACATTGTTTGACTGGTGTTGGTTAAAATTCATATAACTTTTTATTGAATTAGAATTAAGTAAACGATAATTTTATATTTTCTCTACTTGGGTATGAAAGAACAGGCAGACTGTTTTTCGCCATTTCTTTATTTCTTTTTTATCCTCGTCTTTTTCTTCCACAAGAGTAAAGGACTTAAGCGCCTTCTCTCCTTTCTTGATTCTATAACCGCGCGCGTTCCACTCCTTTAATGTCAGACAGTTAACTGTCGGGTCATAGCTGTCTGCGGCTGTACTACCAAAGCGTTTAACTATTTGCTCTTTAACCATAGCAAAGGTGGCAGACGACCCTTTGTAGTTTGATTTGTTCATATGTTTAATTGTAATTAAAAGCATGCCAGGTGGCTGGCATATGTTTCCGAAAGCAGGTAGTGAGAGATTGCCTACGGCCTGCTGCCGACAGCGTGGGAACGGCTGGAGGCAGGAGTAATTAATAGAGGTTTAAGAATGGGCCGGGGGGGGTTGTTTGCTTTGGGACTCCTATACAATTAGGCACTGGAGGTTAAGTAATGACCTGGGTCCGTGGAATTTTTTCCACTACCCCTTGCCCCTTGATATCGAAAAGAGTACTTGTGGTATAATTAATATACAATATGGGAAATATAAAAATTGTATGGAAATGGAAAAAGATAAACAACACATAACCAATGAAAAAGGTTTGGTAGAAGAATCGTTTCAGCTGAAAAGCAGGTATTTTGGGCGGGGTCTTCTGCATCCTGCCCAATCCCTTGCCGATACGCTATATGGAACAAAATCCACAAACGGCCGTAAAGGAAAGTTTGAAATTAAAGGATCTGCCGGCAGTCTTTTTGTATCCTATACGGTAAGCCTTGGCGCTGGCTCACCAGTCCTGAAATTATTTTATATCAAAGACCCAACGAAGATGGACGGCGGACAGACGCAGGAAATAACACTGGATACTCAAGATCTACACTATGGCACGAGATGGTACCTTACCTGCGAGGGTTGTAGCCGACGGACTAATTCCCTGTATCTGCCAGCAATCGGCTTGCGTTTTGCCTGCCGGACATGCCAAAACCTCACCTATGAATCATGCCGAACTGCCAAGACGACCATGAACGGAATACCTTACTATGTCAGTCGTAAAATAAAGCTGGCACATACACGGGAAATGATTGATAGAATCTCCTATCGGGGACAAACTACCAAGCGCGCGGCCCGCTTCTTCCGGATGTATGACCGGCTGGAAAACAGCTATACCGAACAGACCAAAAGCATGGCTCATAAGTTGTTTGCGGTAGCTTAAAAAAATTATTTCTATGATTTCCAATATATTCAATCAACTTTCCAACAAATCTATGTGATCACAATTTATTACAATTATCCGTTAACAAACACTGACTTCTCATTCTTCCACAGTATAGTGGGAGAAGTACCGGACGAACGCTTGGTTTTATAAAATATGAATATCTTCTGGTTTAAAAACCAGATCCCGTAAACGCCGGGAACCGACTGCAAAGACGCGCATATATGAATATGGTACGTAACGCCCAGTAGCTCCAACAGCTACAGGCATGTATTTTTTCTTATTGCGCGTCTTTTTGTATGCCAGTGATGATCGACACAATTAAATTATCCTTGAGAGGTAGCTCTGCAACAATTTTAGACTGGAGTCGTTTTAAGCATACAGAATTTTCAAAACCAAAGAATTCGGAATTCAAAAAATGGTTTTATAAAGAAAGCGAGGAAGAGAGGGCCAGTAAAAATTATTTGCCACATGTAGAGGTGACAAAGAGGTACCGCTACTACCTAAGCATTTCCTTTTCGGTATCAAAATTACTCCACGGCGAAAATTTTAGCGGTATTGATGACAGTGAATGGAATAAAATACCGGAAATATTGGCCGAACGATTGCGTACAATGGGGATAATCGTGCCGCTACAAGCACTCTTACATGCAAGACCGGTAGTCCTACATTTGGCAATGGATTTTCTTATTCCCGACAAAACAAAAACAATAGAACTAATACAAAATCTGGCCAGATGCGTTAATGGATCAAATTTTAAAACTGCAGAAGAGAAGTATCCTGGCGGTGGTATTAAGGTTGCCCCAGGCAACGCCAGTATTGAACTGGCCATATATGACAAGTATGCGGAATTAACCCGCGACAAAGAGTCCCATACAGCAAACGAACTATTATTAAGAGGGCGGCTGCTGGATACAAATTGGACTATGGGGATTATCAGAATAGAGATACGACTGAAAAATGGGAGGAAAATTGAACGGCTGTTGAAAAACAAAACTGACAGAACATTCGAGAAAGTATTAAACAGAGAACTAAGCCTAAAGAATTACTTAAAATTATTTAAAGATCACCTGGGTGACAACTTGTTTCTGCTACCGGAACAATCAGGTAAACAAAATATAATCGATCTTCTAAAAAATAATTGCCGACAAAAAAAGAATAATGAGATACTGGAGCTAGCGGGCATCTATTACTCTCTCACTACAAACGGTCTCATCAATACAAAAAATACTTTATTCAAACGTGCCCGGAATTTTTCATCTGACATAAATGCAAAAATCAGAGTTTTGAGAAAAATTCCTCAACTGTGGTTTAGCCTTAAAAATTACCCGCTTGAAATTCAACGCCTAGTATTACAAGTGACAGATAATGAACCGGCGATTCCTCCTATCGTCAAAAGCGATGCCCAAAACACGGGACCGCCGTAAACGACAGAGTGCCATAACAAGCGGCACCAGAAAGATTGCCGGATGCCTGGCGCCATCGTTGAAAGCCAGTTGCCTACCCCACTAGTGCCGACAATACAACGGCACGACGGCCGACAGGCTACTGCCGACTGCCTGCGGCCAATGGAGGTAAGGGGGTGAAGGCAGGTGAATTTTTTCAATTCTCCATAATTTTATGGGTATTAATCAAAACTTATTTATTTTTTATTTTAAATATATGTTATCCGTTAAAAGCATCTTCACTAATATACAGATAAAGAACCCAGGTTGGCCTTCTTGGGTCTGCTTTACAGAAACGATAAAGCAAAGAGATTTCGCTCCAAAAATCGTAGCCAAATGGTTCAATATCTTGGTGGAAAAAGAGGATTATGCCAAGTCAGAGAAAAAAGAGCTGTTGGCATATCTCAACACTCTTACGAAATGCCCTGAGGAGGGTATAAAATCAGGGGTAAACGAGCCTGGGAGCGTGGTAAAAAAAGAAGAGATAATTAATATCACTTCACAAAATAAAGCGCTTTAAATCTAATTTCTTAATAAAACATAGTATGGCAAATGTACCCAAAGAATTCTTACAAAAAAGAATTTCTACAAAGAAAAAATTGGTTAATCAAAATAATAAGTCCAGATCTATTTCACACAGTAAAAAACAGAGTGGATCTGGCCCGCAAAAAGAGCAAAATGCTGGAAGCAGTGATAGTGATGACGGTGATGGGCCGACGGGATTTGAAGATAATTTCCAAGACCATATAGAGCGTGATAAAATGATTCCAATGCCCAACGTCGGACATGAGGATCTGACGCTCAGAAAAAGCCCTTTGACAATTAAACCACCATTAGAGATTGACTTGTCATCTAAACAGCTGCTTACCGTTGCTGATCTGGCTTCCATGCTTGATATCTCCCGCCCTACGATCTATCGGCTGGTTGAAGATCGTAAAATACCTTTCTTGAAGCTTGGCAGTCTTATCCGTTTTACGAAGACAAATATAGAGCAGTTTCTGAACGAAAGACAGGTCAATCCCATATACTAATCATATGGCAACTATAAGAAACCTTAAAAGCGGCTGGACCGTTGATATCAGATTTGAGGGCAAACGCCAACGCCTCAAAAGTCCTGAAGATTCTCCCGCTGGCGCCCGGGCTTACCTGAAATTTCTTCAAAAGAAGTTGGCCCGAGGCGAGCCTATACGTCCATTACCTGAAGTTGGATCACAAACATTTGCTGAATTTGTACCCATCTGGTTTAAAAACTATGTGATCCCAAATAACAAACCTTCCGAACATCGCGGTAAACGGAGCATGTTAAATAGAAATTTGCTTCCTGTATTTGGTAAAACGCCTTTGAACAAGATCAGTGCTTATAGCATCGAAGAATACAAAGCCACTTATTTAAAGCACGGACTAAGTCCTAAAACCATCAATAATCATCTAACCGTATTACGCAAATGCCTACGCACTGCCTGTGACTGGGAAAAACTCGAAAACGTACCAAAAATAAAATTGCTTCGCTACCCTCCAACGGATCAAGAATTTTTAAGCATTGAAGAAGGCGTAAAACTAGCTAATGCTGCCAAGGAAGAACCCGAATGGTACGCCATAATCCTAGTAGCATTACGCACTGGCATGCGGCTAGGAGAACTGTTTGGACTAAAATGGCAGGATATTGATTTTGATCAATCAGTTATCAGGATTAGCCGATCTATAGTTGAAGGTATTGAAAGCTCTCCTAAGACTCACCGAGAACGCAAAGTTCCTTTCCCTGAATCGGTTAAAGTTGCTCTTCAAGCTATCGGCCCAAAAGAAGGTCTTATATTCCACCGCTCTGACGGAAGACCATTATCACACGGCATTGCAGAGTATGCACTTCATCGTATGTGTGATAAAGCTGGATTACGACATATTGGTTGGCATGCGCTTAGACGTGCTTGTGCTAGTGCGCTCGCACGAGTACGAGGAAATTCCTTGGAAGCGCAAAGGATGCTGGGACATACATCAATCACCATGACCAAACGATATACCTATACTCTTCCTTCGACTCTCCATGATGCCGTAGCTGCACTTGATATCGCTGCAAATAATATTGAGTCTGGGCATCAGATGGGCACCACAGAAGAATAAGAGATATGAAAATAAATATTAGAGCAAAAAGTTGCGAGCTCAAGCTCCGCTCAACCTAGACAAAAAAACACCATTTTAATATGGCGTTTTCCGATGAAATAATCGGCGGGTCGGACGGGACTCGAAACGTTTTAAGAGGTTTTATGAATTTCCGCACTAATTAGCATTTTGTCGCTAAATCTAGCAAATAAATCGTTTCCCATTCGTTACCAATCATAGTCAGAAAAAACCTCATTTCATCACTTTTTGGACACAGGATGGACACAAACTTTTTAAGATGTCCAACGGCAATATAGAAAAAGTGATAAAGAGGAATTAATAGAATTACTCGTACAGAATATTATTCTTTCATCAACGCTTGATTGTCTATAGTTTCATTTTTATCTTTAAATACAGATTTTTCTTCCTCCATTTTTACAAATAATGGCAGGCATACTTTGGTCAATAATTTAATTAATACCAACATCAATAACCGTTGTAAATAATTTTCGTTTTCAGGATTGTTTTTAAATTTTTCTACTATATAAATTTTACCTAAATGAAATCCTATCCTATCAATCTCTGACTCAGAGATGCTAAAATCTAACTTATGTGATAAATCATTTCTAACTTTATTAAGGGCATGAAGCGATACAGTTGTGTTATCTTGAAAAATTTTTTTACTCTCTATTAAGTTTACTTTTTCAAAAAAGGATTTTCCGTCGACTCTAGCCTTATCATCCCAGTACAATATAACATGATTAAGATAATACTCTATCAATAAGTGACCTTTTAATAAAATTATGGCTAAATCTTTTTCCTTAGCAACTTCTTTACTAAATTTTGCTACCATTCTATCTACCATCCCTTCTAGATGTGGACTCAGTTCCATAAATTTAAATTAAATAACACTATATATTGTGTTCTAAAATAACTATACATACTATATACGGTGTGGATAAGTAAAGCCTTTCTGATTCTATTTGCCAATATTAGCATAAAAGAAGCTTTTTTGTCCAATAGGCCTATTTTTGCTAAAATTACCCGGTAACTCATTAATCAATCGGTATGGAATCTTTTTTAAAAATAATGGCCTACATCGGCTTAGCTGATACGGCAGTGCTCGTTGTTGTTATAATTTGGGGTGTAATACGGTGGGCAGATGGCATACTCCCTGCATTACTTCGTTTAGGCCACGGATTAGCGAGTAGAGAGGTCGCAATCTTCGCAAAAGGAAACAACTTAAGTAGTTTGAAAAGTCTACTGCTTGATTCAAAATTATTTAAACAAAAAAATATCAGGGAAATCACAAAAATAGAGGATATAGGTTCTTCAGAAGGTGCGAGTGTGTATCTTGTATTCTGGAGTGATTGGTCAAATGAAATTACTGAGATTCTTAATCAAAAACCAAATGAGTGCGCACTTATTGTTTATGCACCTTATAACGAAGGAAGAATTCCAGATCCACAAATGATTCAATTAGATGGAACCAGGCATACAGCGGTAACAAACTTTCGAGGCAGACTTCTCAACGATATTGTAACTTCAATGATTACTACAAGTTATGAAAAAAAATAAATTTAATACTTTATTTCGTGAGCATACTAAAAATTTCCTTTCGCCTCAAACAAATGAGCGAGATTTGGTTACTAAGGTATACGAAGAATTGCAAAAAGTATTAGGACAAAATAATTCTCTACAAAGTGGCTCCTATGCTAGGTTTACTGCTACCACCCCTATTCACGACCTAGATATTATATACACGCTTGGTGAATGGGATGTGAATTCGCCCCCTAATCCATACACAACTCTTCAGAGTCTCAAACAGCATATTGAAGCAGAGTATATTAATCCTACTGAATACACTACTGAAGTAAGCCTACAAACTCATTCTATTACCATAAGTTTTCTTCAAGGTACCGAGGAAGTTTTTTCTGTTGATATAGTACCTGCGTATAGTTTCGGCAAAAATGAATTTAATGACGATACATATATAGTGCCAGAGATCTTATCTAAAAATCATAAAAAAAGAAAAAAAATGTATGAAGAGATGAGTCACAATACACGCCAAATGAATTGGGTTAAAACTGATCCTAGAGGCTATATTACAATGGCTCAAAAAATTAATAATCAAAACAATGATTTTAGAAAAACTGTAAAATTTATTAAAGCCTGGCAATCCTCTTGCAAAGAAATAGATGATAATTTTAAATTAAAATCTTTTCATACTGAGCAAGTCATAACAAAATATTTTACAGAAGATCCATCTTTGGAAATATATGATGCTTTATTTCGTTTCTTTTGTAATTTACCGGACTTAGTGCAGGAATCTCAAATTCCCGACAGGGCTGATATGAATCAAAAAATTGATAAATATATAGACGATCTAACAGAAATAGAAAGACAGACGATCTTAAAGGCTAAAGATTCATTTTTAATAAAACTTGAGGATTTTTTAGAGAGCTCTAGTATTCCAGATTTATTGGCAGGTACTTTTTATAACCGAAATAGCGGTACTGAAAAATTCTTATTTGACTACAAAATGCCTGTTCTTACTGAAGAAGAGTACCCTATCAAAATTACAGGGTTACTTGCACTAAGAACAGGTGGATTTAGAAATGAAAATCTCGCACCAAGCGGCATAATAGAAACGGATAGAAAGATTCAATTTAGAATAAAAAATAATACTCATAATATAGATTTATATAAATGGAAAGTAAAAAATGACAATTGCACTCCGGAACCCAGAGGTGAAATTAGCGATCATCAAACCCTGCATGACCCCGAAAATACGAAGTACAAAGGGAAACATGTTGTTGAGTGTTACGCAATTAAAAATGGAGTTTGTGTTGCAAAAGCAAAACAAAATATAATATTAACCCACGGAATTTAAGTTTTCCTGCTTTAGCTGTTTCTAAAATACTCATCTCGCGCAACCTTGGCTACAGTATCCGCTACTCTATCTAGATACTTATCAATAACAAAATTTGGGAATCGGATAGTTTTATACCCTTTACGCATAGAATAGTAGGCTCTTTTATAATCTGCCTTTACTTGCATCGAATCTAAATAATGCTGATACCCATCAATCTCAATATTTAACCTTGCCCACGTAATAGCTATATCAACGTGCTTAAAGCCGTCACTCTTTTCTAATTCGTTTTTAATGCCTCTGTCTAGTAAGGCTTTATGCAAAGCTAAGGCTTGCGGTGTTGGAGCATTAGTTACTTTAGGAATATCTTCTTTAGCTTCTTGAACCATTTGAGAGATATCGTTATTAACCCACTTCAACTCCCCCACTATTTTAGCTCGTCTTCTTGATTTAAACACTCTAATTCCGATATATATAGCCAATAGCAAAACTATTGTTCCAATAATATAAAATATAGCATGCCAAAAAGCTGGTCTGTTTGTGTAGTATGAACCGAAGAGGTAGAAAAATCCAAGTAAGACCGCACCTTTAATTAAACCCTCTGCACCATTGTCATAATAACTATTGCCGTAGTAAAAATCATCTTCATCATAATCGTCGTAATCATCATAATTTCGGTAATAATTACGTGAATAGTATCGACCCATATTTTTAAATAAATAATTTATAAAATTTTAATCAAACAAAAAAGGCTACCCGTGCTACTGGCGACCCCTTTCGGAGTCCGGCAACCTTTCGGAAGCCGACCGAATCAACAATGCCAGAGACGGTGTAGCCATCTCTATGTTGATTCGGATTTTGACCATGCCCTACTTTTGGCAGGGTTTAGGTCTTAAATTGTTGTGATTATACTATCATCTTTTTTAACACATGCCAATACATTGACTTTTTGCCGATTTTATGCGAAACTCGTTTATTATGACCAATAAAACCACCCAGTTTAAACACGAACTAGAAAGACGCTTCTTAAAATGTTCTAGCAATACATTAACTGGTTTTTTAGTATATGTTCAAAATTATATAGAGTTTATTCAAAAAAGTTATTTTTTAAAAAGAGTAATAAATGAAATAGCACTTTCAGAATCACAGATGAACCTGATGTATAAAGAAGGCTACAGACCATCTTTTGCCATGATTTATATTATGTTTGTAAATAAAGTTTTGGAATTTTCTGAGGAGAATCCACCGTCTATATGGACAAAAAGAAGTCATGAACAAAAACTAAAGGGGATGTTTAGATTTATTCATGATCAAATTATTGCTAAACTATCAGAATATGAAATTTTAAACCCTAAAGATCGCACTGCTAAAGAACCTGATAAAGATTTAGAAATACTAGGATTAAATAAGGATACAGCCTGGGAAGATATTCAAATTAACTTCATTAATGAGTTTGAAGTGAGAATAAACCACAGAGAAAATAACTATATTACTACCCATGAAAAACTAGGTTTTGCTGACAAACGTCAAAAAGATAAAACCGTTGCAGATGGAGGGTGGGAATTATTACAGGTTTTATCTATACAAAATGGAGTATTTGAGTTAGGAAATATTTCAAACCAAGAATTAGAAAGACGAAAAAAACAAAAACAAAGACTATCAGCTGGGTTAAAAAATTATTTTGGTATTACTGGCGATCCATTTTTAAGGGTAAACAAGGAAAAGAGACAGTATAAAATAAAGATAAAATTACTACCAGACCCAGAGTTTAGACCTAAAAAACGTGACTTTGACATCTCTGACCAGGATAAAAGATACATTAAACAACTGAGTTTTCTAAAACAAATAGATGACCTATAAACTGAGCGGGAAAATTCCCGCTTTTTTTGTACTCTAAAATCATTCCCTACCCCGCCTAAGTAGCGGTGTTTTTTGTTTTGGGCGAAATTTCGTCCACATAGGGTATGAGAATACCTAAACTTTATACAAAACTCCCTAGAGGGGATATACCCCTCTTGCCCTACTAAGCCGGACACTGCTGACTGAGCTGCAGCGAAGTTGCCTGTCTGTACGGCCATCGCCAAGGCCTTTAGGCCTGGCGGTGGCTGTCGGGCCGCCGCAGCGGCCAGTTATTTTTATTAAACCCACACTTAACCCGAAACGATTTTATGAATTATACCCATAATAAACTCACTATTTCAGGCCCAATCGTTGAATTTGATACCATGGAAAAACCTATTTTTTATGGCACAAATTATCGTATTAGGCCTGGCCCTAAAGGAATAAAAATTACTACCCCTGAAGACATTCAATTAAAATCTGCATACCGTTCAAAAAGAAAAGTCCGTCTCTTAGTAAATGCTAATGCATTTCAATGGTTTAAACCTAGAGGCAAACCTTATATACCAATCTTCATTACATTTACCTTCAGGCTTGATATGAGAGATATAGATGAGGCAAACAAGTTATATACTGATTTTATGCAACGACTTAATTATTCTATAACCAAACAAAAAAAGCATAATTTACATTATCTAGCTGTAACAGAATTTCAAGATGAAAACCGAGAAGGTGTAATTCATTACCATACTCTTTTTTTCAATATGCGTTTTATTAAACAGGTATACGATGAAATCAAAAGAATTTGGACTCATGGCAATACCAATGTCACATCAATAAAAAACCTCGGAAATATTGCTCAATATATGGTGAAGTATATGACAAAAAGCATGAGGGACGGAAGACTTGTTGGAAAAAAGAAATATTTTACTAGTAAAAACTTACTGAAACCAAAAGAAATAAAAGATGAAAAAACTGTTCTATATCTCGCAGAGCAAATACCCAAAAACTCCAAGGTCTTTAGTGGTAGCTGGCTTAATACACATTGCGGAAAAATTACCCGTACCACTTACAATTTGCAGAATAACTTAGAGGTGCTTACTTTAATTAAAAATCATTCCACGCTGGATTAATCTTAATAATATGCTAGTATTCAAATGTCCAGGGCGGCTCAACCGTTCTCTATACTTGCTCATTGACAATTTAGTATGGATTTAGGTTTTATCCCACAATCCATACCTCACTTTTTAACGCCTGATAACCTAGCTGATATTCTTGGAATTTCAAAAACTACGGTCTATCGGCTTATTGATAAACGAAGCTTACCATTCTACAAGATTGGTGGTTCCTTACGCTTCAAACAAAGTGATGTTATGGAATATCTCGAAAAGAGTCGGATAAAACCGTCCAATGAACTACTATGAGTGTACACAAACGAGGTAATAATTGGTACGTTAACTTCTGGCACAATCGCATACGTTATCGTAAACGAAGCCCTGATAATAGCAAGGCTGGTGCTCAGCTATACGAATCTCTATTATTACAAAAGCTTGCCAGAGGCGAATCATTACAGGAAAAACAAGCTGTAGCTAATACGATTGTACCAACATTCGCAAATTTTTCGCACGAATGGATGACATCGTATGTAGAAACTAATAATAAATTCTCCGAGATTCGCAACAAGCGCCATATTCTAAAAGCTGATCTCATCCCCTTCTTCGGCAAGACTAACCTTGATCAGATAACCTCTCGGTCTGTTGAGGAGTATAAAGCATTCAAAATGAAATACGGCTTAAAGAATAAAACGATCAACAACCAACTCTCATGCTTACGTAAATGCCTCAATACGGCCCTAGAATGGGACATAATAACAAAAGTACCTCGTATTAAGCTTTTGAAAGTACCGCCCTCAGAAGTCATCTTTTTAAAGCCCCACGAATGCGATGCCTTATTACAGGCGGCCACTGGCGACTGGCGAGAAATGATTTTTACCGTTTTACGCACTGGATTAAGGTTTGGAGAGCTAATAGCTCTTAAATGGTCAGATATTGATTTTGAAAGCAGAATATTGACCGTCCAGCGCAATATCGTACGAGGAATAGTAACTAGCCCAAAAAGTAATAAGGCAAGAAAGATTTATCTTAGTGCCGACCTGCTTGAAGTACTTGCAAAAAGAAAACGGACTAGTGAATATATCTTTATCGATGAAAAAGGAAATGTTCTCAGACAAGATCCTTGCCGTGTTAAAATTCTTTTCTTTGCCCAACAAGCTGGAATTAGAAGGATCGGCTGGCATACACTGAGACATACATTTGCTTCTCATCTGGCAAATAATGGGATTACTATTCAAGCTATACAGGCACTGCTCGGACACTCTGATCTCAAGACAACCATGCGTTATGCGCACCTTGCTTCTGAAACATTAATCAATGCAATTAATGTTCTCCAAACCTGCTCCGCAAAAATTTGGACACAAAATGGACACAAGGAGCAAAAAGAAGAAATTCTAAACATCTCAAATTAAAAAAGTTGTGAGCTCGATTTCCGCTAGACTAAAACAAAAAAACACCATCATATGGCGTTTCAGTGTTTAAAATCCTAAGCGGGTCGGACGGGACTCGAACCCGCAACTTCTGCCGTGACAGGGCAGTGCTCTAACCAGTTGAACTACCGACCCAAATTGTAAATAGAACTTATACCATTTTAACTTTAGAAAGTATACAAAAAAAAGCTAAATATGTCAACTAACTCTGTTTATAATCTACTTGCAATGTAATATAACAAGGCTTAAAATATACGGTAAGCACAAAAGGAGTTACCGCCATGGTCATTATCCAGGTTTTGGAGCCCACGGTTAGCCAAAGCAGCTTGATCCCCTTTGACATCCGCCAAGAACTGGCGGGTTTGCACCTCAAGGCAGAGCGAGACCAAGGTGGCTTTGCTGTAACTCGAGAGCTTCTCGAGGAGGCCCTGGGAAACAGGCACGTGAGCCCTCAACTCACCGGCTACCTCGCCACACCTAGCAACTCACCCACACTGTTCCAAACACACGAAGTTCGTCTGTGTGAAGACCTCAGCATACACCCATACTAGAAACTTCGTCTTGTGCTCCATATACCTAGCCTCGTTCACGCCACTTGCCCTGTTTTAACACCAACGAAACCAGAGCAAGGAGGTTTTTCGTGAACGAGGTTTTTATATGATCTGCCTGTTTACAAAATATTTTTTTTACGATATCTTTATAGGATATATAATATATTTTTATGGAAAGCCCGAAATATTTTGAGCCACAAAAAACAGAGTCAACAAAAGAAGCTTGGTTAGCCGAATTAAACTCAGATACAACAATCTCATACATTAAAAATGTTATTCGGCATACAAATGCAAAAATGCAAAATGCGGATATAGAAGATATAACTCAAGATACCCTGATACAGGCAAATAAAGCCTTAGATGCAGGCAATTTTAAAGGTGAATCATCTTTAAAAACTTGGATATTTAGAATTGCTAAAAATTTGACTATTAGCCACATACGAAAACAAAACATAAGAGCAAAATATAATGCCGGGGAACAAAGTGAAGTTGAGGCTGTTTCTCCTGCATATAATCCCGAAGAAATTGCAATAAACCGTGAACAACTAAAAAATTTTGAAAAAATTTTTTTAACTCTCACACCTATTGAACAAGAGATCTTAAACCTTAAACTTGCAGGTCATACCACAGCACAAATCTCTCAAAAATTGAATAAAAATCCAGGTACAATACGAGTTATCATACATCGAATAAAACAGAAGATTGCAGATAAAAATATCCCGACTTAATCGGGATATTTTATTTTAAAAATCAAGGTATTATTAATCTATTTTAAAATCTTTTATACTTTGAAAAATTTTATCAAAATAGTCCGTCTCTGCTCTAAAAGTAATAATATATTTTGATTTTTCATATCCATCCGGATAAAGTTCTACGGTTTTATAATCAAATACATCTCCTGCATGGTCAGCTGGAACATCATGATAAAAAGTCTTTATCGCATATCCATTCCAGGTAGAGGTGCTTGGTTGCCCTTCTAAATCTCTTTGTTTATAATCAACTTTACTAATGTAAAACTCTGGCCCCAAATCATTCAACCAAAACCTTACACTGTTTACACCTCGTCCCACATTCCAGCTGGAAGGATACGAGACAGTAAAATTCGCAAAGTCAGTTTTTTCATACTGAGCATAGCTAGACATTTGATTTTGCTGTTGTTTTAAAAATTCGGCCTCCATCTCTTGTTTCACTTCCAATTTTGCCGCGGCCACCTTACTTGCTACCTCTACCTGCATTTGCTCAACCGACACTTTATTAGTATTTACCGTCTGGCAGGTATACCCACCCAAAACGGTGGTTAACCCCAACACGCCAAAAATGAGCAGCATTTTGGAGGCTACACCCATTTTAAAACTAGACGCTGGCTTGGCTGCAACTTTTTTCTCCATAGCTGCAATACGTTCACGGGTTTTAAGAACCGTATCTGGGTTAAGCGAAATACTATCTATCCCCTCTTGCACCAAAAATTCGGCAAATTCTGGGTAGTCACTTGGTGCCTGCCCACAAATACCTACTTTTCGTTTATTTTCATGAGCAACGCGAATCACCTGTCTAATCAATGTTTTTACAGCCTCATTCTTTTCATCATAGACATGACTAACCAGCGCTGAATCTCTATCTACACCAAGTGTTAACTGTGTTAAATCGTTAGAGCCAATACTAAAACCATCAAAAATTTCACAAAATTCTTTGGCCAAAATTACATTGGCAGGAATTTCACACATGACATATACCTGCAAACCATCTTTACCACGTTCCAAACCAAATTCTTTCATGGTCGCCAAAACTTTTTTACCTTCTTCGATTGTACGACAAAATGGAACCATGACAATAAGGTTCTTCATCCCCCATTCGTTGCGGACTTTTTTAATTGCTTCACACTCTAGTTTAAATCCAGGCTTAAACTTTTCGTCATAATACCTGGATGCACCACGCCAACCAATCATCGGATTTTCTTCTTTTGGTTCGTAAGCAGCACCACCAATAAGGGTAGCGTATTCATTAGTTTTAAAGTCAGATAAGCGGACAATCACGTCGTTTGGATGAAACGCAGAAGTAATAAAGGCAATACCTTCGGCTAGTTTATCGACACAGTATTTCGATTTATCTGTATAACCGACAGTGAGTTCGTCTATCTTGGTCTTAGTTTCACCGTGCTGATCTTTATAATTTACCAAAGCGAGCGGATGAATCTTAACAAAATTTGTAAAAATAAATTCTTCTCGAGCAAGACCAACACCATTATTTGGAATTGCAGAGAGGGCAAAAGCGCTACTTGGATCGCCCACATTCATCATAATTTTTGTGCGGGTAGCAGGCACTTCTTTAATTTCAGTTTTTTTAACTTCAAATGGCAAAATACCTTTGTAAACATAACCAACATCACCTTCGGCACACGAAGATGTAATTTCTTGCCCAGTTTTTATCACCTTGCGGGCTTTGACCGCCCCTACAATACATGGCGTACCAAGTTCACGGCTCACAATTGCTGCATGCGAAGTTTTGCCGCCTTGCTCGGTAATAATAGCGCTTGCTATACGCATGATTGGTTCCCAATCTGGATCGGTAATACGAGTTACCAACACTTCGCCTGGCTTAAATTGTTTCATTTCTTTAGGAGAATTGATTACTCGAGCCTTACCATGACCAATTTTTTGGCCAACGCTGGTACCAGTAAGTATTACTGTACCCTTGTGCTTTAATTCGTATTGTTCAATTACATTAACATTAATGCGGGATCGTACTGTTTCAGATCTGGCTTGTACAATATAGAGCTGACCACTCGCACCATCTTTGGCCCATTCGATGTCCATTGGGTGCCCATAATGATCTTCGATTAATATTCCCCATTTAGCGAGCTGCAACACTTCGTCATCGGTGAGACAATACACTTTCTGCTCAGACATTTTTACTTTTTCTTGTTTGGTGCCAACTTTACCATAAATTAATTTCACTTCTTTACTACCCAAACGTTTACTCATTATAGATTTAAAACCATTTTTTACACCATCTTTAAAAACATAAAACTGGTCGGGGGTAACCTGACCTTTTACCACATATTCACCCAAGCCATAGGCAGCATTGATTAGCACCGCACCTTTAAATCCAGATTCTGTATCCAAGGTAAACATAACGCCACTTGCACCAAGGTCGGACCGTACCATTTCTTGCACACCTACCGACAAAGCAATAGCAGTATGGTCGTAGCCTTTATCTTCACGGTACGAAATGGCGCGATCGGTAAATAATGATGCAATACATTTTTTACTGGCTTGCATTAATTCTTTTTCACCACGGACATTGAGATATGTTTCTTGTTGCCCCGCAAAACTAGCGTCGGGTAAATCTTCGGCAGTAGCACTGCTGCGCACAGCTACGTCTACATTAGATTTTTTAGAAAATTTACATAATTCTTTATACGCATCGGTAATTTGTTTTTCTACTTCTGCAGAAAATTTGCCTTGCAAAATCATCTTGCGAATTTTGTTTCCTACCACAGATAATTCGTGCACATTTTTCTTATCCAAACCTTTTAGTGTTTCTTTGATTCTTTTATCTAATTTATTTTCTTTAATAAAATCCCAATAAACGTCTGCGGTAAGCGCAAAACCATTTGGCACTTTCATGCCTTTGGAAGTTAGTTTGGCGTACATTTCACCAAGGGAAGCATTTTTTCCACCAACTGATGGAATGTCTTTGATGGTTAAATCTTTAAACCAGCTAATATACATAAGAGAGGCTTTAAACGAAAATTTTAATTCGTATTCAGGCTAGTAAATTATACCACGTTTATAGTATTTTGAAAAATATGCACATCACTCACACAAAACAGCTCTATTTACTTGATTAAAGCTAAAAACTCTTCCTCATGCAGAATGGTCACTCCAAGAGTTTCTGCTTTTTTTGCCTTACTCCCCGGTTCTGCGCCCACCACCACATAGCTCGTTTTTTTACTAACACTTTCCGATATATCACCACCCAAAGCGCGAATTTTTTCTTTCGCCTCATCTCGACTCATAGAGCTAAGCGTGCCAGTGAGCACAAACGTTTTACCACTCAATTTACCACCAACTGCAGACACTTGAACTTTTTCAATTTGCACTCCGTTTTTCAATAAATTGCTAATTAATTTTTTATGTTTTTCTTCTGAAATATAATTATAGATAGAGCTAGCCACTTGCGGACCAATGTCATCAATTTTTTCGAGGCTCTCCAAATCAACATTCATTATCGCGTCTATAGTTTTGTATTCTTGTGCCAATTTAATAGCTGTTTCTTCACCGACATGCGCAATACCAAGCGCATTAATAAACCTGGCGAGAGAAATAGTTTTGGACGCGCTAATAGCATTAATTAAATTTTCTGCAGATTTTTCCGCAAAGCGTTCCAAGGGCTCTAAATCGCCTTTGGTGAGGGTAAAAATATCAGCGGGAGTCTCTACCAGACCTTCTTTTACGAGATGTTCTACAATTTTTTTGCCTAGGCCCGCAATATCAAAACCAGACTTGCCTGCAAAATGAATCATACGACGCAATTGCTGGGCATAACAATTTTTGTTCGCACAAAACAAAGCTACGCTCGTCGCTTGTTTACTATCAACGACACTTTTTCGATTAACTTCGCTTTTGCAAATCGGACAAACTTTTGGCTCTCTAATATTTTTTTCCTCGCCTGTACGTAATTTATCCAAAACTCTAATAATTTTTGGAATAATATCACCTGCTTTTTCTACCACTACGCTATCGCCTATTTTTACTCCCAAGCGCTCTATTTCATCCCAATTATGCAGTGTCGCATGAGTAACGGTTGTACCTGCGAGCTGTACAGGGTCCATCACGGCCACAGGCGTAATGGCGCCCGTACGACCAACCCCCCAATTTACCTCCCGCACTTTGGTAGTACCTTGTTCGGCTGGAAACTTATAGGCAATAGCCCAACGCGGGGCTTTACCTGTAAAACCAAGGGCATTCTGATATTTTTTTTGATTCACTTTTATTACCACTCCATCTATCCAAAATTTTTGACTGTTTTTATTATCACGCCAATATTTATGGAACGTAAAAATTTCTTGCAAGTTTTTACAAATCTTCCAATGAACATCTGTTTTAAAACCCAAATCTTTTAATAAAGCCAACTCGTCGGCTTGCGTCTCGGGTGCATTTTGACTAGAAATATCATAGGCAGTAAGCGACAACTTACGCGCAGCCACAACAGATGGATCGAGCTGGCGAATAGTACCCGCGGCTGCATTGCGCGGATTAGCAAACAACGGCTCTTCTTGTTTGGCGCGATCTCGGTTAATTTCTTCGAGCATGTTTTTATCAAGCCACACTTCTCCTTCGGCTACCAAACTCATATTTTTTTTAAGCGTGATCGGTACGGATAAAATAGTTTTTATATTAGCCGTCACATTTTCTCCAACCTTACCATCTCCTCGTGTGGCAGCTGTTTTGAGTACGCCATTTTCGTACGTCAAAACCATATGAAGACCGTCAATTTTTAATTCACAGACATAGCTTAGATCGTTTGGTCGAGAACCAAATTCTTTTTCTAAAATTTTTAAAATTCTTTCTTCCCAGTCGATCATGTCTTCTTCACTAAACGCATCATTAAAAGACCATTGAGGCACGGCATGCGTCAATTTTTCAAATTTTTCCGAAGGCTTACCAGCCACTCGTTGGGTCGGAGAGTCTGGCGTAATTAATTCGGGCGATTCTGTTTCTATCTTACGAAGCTCATCCATAAGACCTTCGTACATAGCATCGGTTACCTCTGGATCATTTAAGACATGGTACCGATACCGTAAATCATCGATCTGAAGACGAAGCTTGATTACCCTACTCTGTAATTCTTTTGAGATAGACATACACTAAAATCTTGTTCAAACCTAATAACTTACAATAATCCCATATACCAATGCACAATACTCTCTCCCCAAGACAAGCAAACAAAAGTGCCGATGGCTAAATAGGTACCAAATGGGGTAGCTGACATGAGTGTTTTTTTCTTTGCCACTAATAAAACCACACTACATAGAGCACCCACAACATACGCGATAAAAAGCGCCACAAAAACAACTGGCCAACCAAGCAATAGGCCCATCATAAGCCCCAGGCGCACATCTCCCCCACCTATCCATTTGCCCTTAGAGATAACAAACTGCAAAAGAAAAAACCCGCCTGCAGCGAGCGATCCAATAAGCATTGAAGTTAAGTTATAGTCTAAATAAAAATTAAAAAATAAAGCAGCAACTGAACCGACCCAAACGAGCTCAGATAAAATTTCTTGGTACAAATAATCGTAGACAAAAATAGTAATGAGCAAAATTGAGAAAGCGATGTCCCGTAAAAAATGTACTGGATTAAAATTAAATGTACTAAGGTTCTGCCAGGTAACAAGCAATAAAATAAGCGGCGTAATTATTTCTACCATAATAAAATGTCTCGGAATAGGATTTTTACAGGTGCGACACTTTCCTCCGAGCACTAAAAAACTAATGACAGGTATATTTTCATACCAAGCTAATTGACGTCGACAGATAATACACATACTTCTCCCCGTAGTAATCCGAAAGTTTTCTCTCGTTCGCCAAACCCAAGCATTTAAAAAACTGCCGAAAGAAAGCCCGAGCAAAAAGATAATTGGGTAGAGAAGATCGCCAAGAGAAAAAAGATAATACATATATTTTTTGAATAATACCCATTGTACCATAGTCATAAAAAAACAAAAACCCTCCGAAAAGAAGGTCTTTGTTTTTCTAAAATATAGAAATCTTAGTCGGCAATTCCAGATGGACTGAGAGTAACTCCGCCACTGAGGCCGTTCATAGTAGTTTCCAAGGTAGCAGTTACACTATATGAGCTTGAAGCTGCAGTATAGACGTAAGACTGTGTTCCAAGTGGGTCTGATGGAACTTGACCCATGTAAGGGTTAGCACACCCGGCTGTACCGAAACCAGAGGCATTAAGACAAGCGTAGTTGGTACTTCCTAAAGTAACGCCAGAACCGGTTGGATATGCGGTTTGATCGGTATAATAAAGTTCTAAAGCGGTTTGCAATTGTTTTAAATCTGAAAGACGTCTCGCATCGCGAGCTTTTTGTCTTGCATTTCCCAAAGCTACAACAGCCAAGGTTGACAATAAACCGATTATAGCTATTACTACCAACAACTCAATTAAAGTAAAGCCTTTTGCATTCATTTTCTTCATATTTTCACCCCCTTTCTATTATGTAACATAAAATTTTATAAATCAAAATAAAAACTCAAAATATTATACCACAACTATAGCTTTAATAATTTTCTTACTTTATCCACAACCTCGGAAGGTTTGAAATGGGTTTTAATAAGATAATCAGCAGCTCCTTTTTCTAAACCGCGCTGCACATCGTCTTGTTGACCCAGATTAGTAAGTAAAATTATGGGGATATCCTTGCTTGCATTGTCGGATTTAATTGCTTCTAAAACTGAAAAACCATCTAGTTTTGGCAACAAAATATCGAGCAAAACTAAATCTGGCATTTTTTTCTTAATGTCAGTTACCGCTTTCTCTCCATCGTTTGCCATACTTACTTTAAAACCTTCCATCTCAAATTTTTTCTGATAAATTTCTGCTAAAAAAAGATCGTCTTCGACAATTAATATATGAGTTTGCTTGCTTGAAGGCATATAGCGCGATTTATATTACCAATTCCTATCTATAAAATAGATATAAAAAAATATTAAATTATGTATATTATTATACCATACTGCGTAAAGCCAAACCAATAGCGACAGAAAGTCTCGGACCGATTTGACGTAAGACTGGCTTCAAACCATCTTGATAAACAACCCGAGCCCAAGAATCTCCTACATAACATTTTATTCTAAACTTACCTTCTATATATTTAGCCAGATATGGCATTAGGGCTGTACCGCCAGTTAAAATTATTTTTTCTGGACGCTTGCCTTCGTTACCAGTTTGACGCAAATAGACCTCGAGACTTATTTCTATCTCTTTCAACATTGGATCTATGACTGGCATAAGAATATCGAGCCACTTCTGCTCGCTTACGTTATTATTATTGGCCGAAGGCAGAAAGTCAAATAGATCGTACTTAATTTTTTCTACCAAATCTGATTCCACCCCTAAAATATTTTGTAAAATTTTATCCATTTTATCTCCTCCAGACTCGATTGTCTGATGAGTAATAGGAGCGCCATGATCAATAATAAAAAAATTTGTTCTCTCTGAACCAATATCAATAATCATGGCCACCGCTTGATCGCGACCCATAAGACACCTGGTGAGAGCAGTTGATTCTGGCTCGAGCGCTTCCAAAGTCAAACCAGATCGAGAAAAAACTTTTGAATAAAATTCTATTAGTTTGTATGGAACAGCATTTACAAGCACTCGTTGACTCTGGTCAGAAGACAGCCCAGTAAGCACTTGAAAATCAAGCGCCATCTCTTCGAGCGGTACTGGTAATAATTTTTTTACTTCTGCTTTAATAAGATGGTCTAGCTCTTCTTTTTTTACGAGAGGTAATGTAACAACTGCGTGAAAAACCGAAGACACTGGCAGGCTCACCACCGCTGTTTTGGAAATAATTTTGGAAGCTTTGCAAAGACCTTTTATAATTCCACTATATTTTTCAATATTTTCATCTGTAAACTGATCGGTAACAGAGCTGACAGATTTCTTGGGGTCCTGGCCTATAAGATTTGCTAGATTTTTATCTTCTCGTACCTGCAATTTATGAATATCTTGTTTCGCAGAAGTAAGACCGTATGAAAACAAAACGGGCCGTTTTTTTTCTAGCCTTAATTCTACTAATTTGATACCACTAGACCCAACATCAATACCTAGATACGACTTTTGCTTTAAAAAACCGAACATACCAGCAGGATTATAAAAGTTACCGGCGAAAGATTAATTACATTATACCAAATAATAAGGCGTACGTGTATAGTCCATTTGATAACTGGGGATAAATAAGGTAAAATATTATATACATTTATTAGTTTATCTTATGGCTGTGCAAATCTTTAATACACTAAGTCGTGCTACCGAAGAGTTTAAAACCATCAAAAAAAACCATGTTGGCTTATACACCTGCGGACCAACAGTTTATAATTATGCTCATATAGGCAACCTGCGTACCTATATTTTTGAAGACACCTTAAAACGAGTTTTGTTATACAACAACTACAAAGTAAAGCACATAATGAATATTACCGATGTTGGTCATCTCACCGACGATGCCGATGCTGGCGAAGATAAAATGGAAAAAGGATCTGCCCGAGAAGGGAAGACTGCCAAACAAATTGCCAAATTTTATACTGCCGCATTTAAAAAAGATTTGGAAGATTTACATATTATCGCTCCTACCAAATTTACCAAGGCTACAGATAATATAAAAGAGCAAATTAACCTCATAAAAAAATTAGAGAAAAATGGTTTTACTTACCAAACACCCGATGGTATATATTTTAATACAGCCAAACTTCCTGATTATGGCAAGTTGGCAAATTTAAAAAAACAAGAATTAAAAGCTGGCGCCAGAGTAGATATGGGAGAGAAAAAAAATATTACGGATTTTGCTTTGTGGAAATTTTCTCCTGCAAATCAAAAACGTCAAATGGAATGGAAGAGTCCTTGGGGCATCGGTTTTCCTGGCTGGCACATTGAGTGTTCGGCTATGGCGGCCAAATACTTGGGACAACCATTTGATATTCATTGTGGCGGCATCGATCATATTCCCGTACATCACACCAACGAAATAGCCCAAAGCGAAGCAGCGTATGGCAAACCACTTGCCAACTACTGGATGCATGGTGAATTCTTAATCCTCGAAGAGGAAAAAATGTCCAAATCATCTGGAGATTTTTTAACCTTAGCCCTACTAAAAAATAAAGGGTTTAACCCTCTCGCCTATCGCTACCTATTACTCCAAACACACTACCGTAAACAGCTCAATTTTTCTTGGGAATCGTTACAGGCTGCTCAAAACGGCCTCGAACACTTACACAATATTATTCTCGGCTATGGTCGTGCCGGTGCGGGCTGTGAGGAATACGAAAAAAAGTTTACCGAAGCCATAAATGATGATTTGGATACTCCAAAAGCCATAGCACTACTTTGGGAACTTATCAAAGACCCAATTTACCCAGGTGAATCCAAGAAAAAAACAATTCTCAAATTTGATAAAGTGCTTGGCTTGGGACTCGACAAAATAAAAAAGAAGAGAGCTGCAATTTCACAAGATATACAAAAATTATTAACCGAAAGAAACAAAGCCAGAACGGAAAAAAACTGGAAAGAAAGCGATCGACTTCGCCTAGAAATCGAAGGTATGGGATATACACTTAAAGACACACCAAATGGCACAGAAATAACCAAACAATAATATGTCGATGTTTAAAATCCCCCACCTAACCACCAATACATTTTCCTTGCGAGAAAAATTTAGAATTTCGGAATTATTACTTTTTATTTTTATAGAAATATTTTTTCTAAATACTATCGTCAACTTATTGTTAAAATATAATGCTGGTTCGAGCGCTACCCTTATCACGCCTATCTTAACCGCCACAACCATTGCTACTTTTTTTATTGTAGAAAAATATCGAGATCTCGAAGTGCATACCCACAGCATTAAAATCTACCATTGGGATCGACTAAAAACAGAAATTAACAAAGACGATTTAGATAGAATTGAAATTAACCATGGTTTTAACGTACGCCCTTCCCTATTCAGCGTCCAACCTCACCACTACACCCATTATGTATCTATCCAATTTGTCCTTAAAAATGGAGAGGTCATAAAAAAATATAAACTCAACAACAGCAATATTCCTACCTTTAGCCACCTTCTCAAAGAACTTGGCTACCCCGTTATCACAGAAACAAACCATATCAAAACAGTACTCACAAAAATAAGGCCTATAGCCACTTCAAAATAGAACAAAAAGACGCTGATGCAAGATTGACAAAAGCGTCTTTTTTTGATATAATGCTTCGTTGTTCTTTACAAATTTTGAGACTCTGATTGACCCACCTATCGAAGCAGTCGCTTCGGTGGTTCTATAGGGTCTCAACGATAAGGAGAGTCCGATGAAGAACTTGTTTTGGTCCATCTTGACGATGGCCGCCATCATGCTCAGTCTCAGCGCGTGCGACGACTACCAAGTGATGCCGCACAGCACCTGCACCCAGGACAGCGAGTGCCCAAACACCAGCGTGTGCATCGAGAATTCTTGCGTGCTCCAAGTACCGCTCACCTGCGTGGAGCTCGGCTGCCCAAATGGCACCGAGTGCCAAGATGACGTATGTGTTGAGTTGGCGCCGCCACACAATGACTGCGATGCCTTTCAGTGGATGACGACTTCCCAGTGGTATTGCAACTATACTGAGGGAGAACCAGCACCAGAACCGTGGATTTGCCATCTCAATACCACAGACGGTACTGCAAGCGATGGCAGCTGCAACATTCAATGCGCTGGCAACTTCTGGCTACCAACCCAGGAGTTCGATATCGACATGAACGCATCGCCGCCGCAGCTAAAAACAGACTACTACGGTCGAGAGTTTACATGTACCCAATACGTGTACATACCTCCATCGGCAACCTGTGGTATTGCTGTTCAGGTTCCAAATAGCCTTTCGGTGTTTGTTCAGCCGACTGGCAACGCAAACCTGCTCTGGTTCGACTTCGTCAAAGTCGGGCCAGATTCACCTGAATGTTCTCCAGAAATCGTCAGGATCGAAATCTTGGAGATGGACAACGCGTTTGGCTTTATCCCGAATCCAAAGATGCAGATCGGAATTAACAACTCCTTTCTCGTCGCTCCTCTAGCAAACTATGGGGAAGCCGATAGTCTCCTGCCATGGTGGAGCAAGACTTACTACCAATGGGATGGCGTCGCGCCAGTCGGCAAGAAGACCACTATCCTGTTCAACTGCGATGGCAACTGCGGTCCGCCCAACATGCCGTCTAACCCCATCGTGCTTCACACCAAACTCTTGCGCTACTGGTGGAGGAAGAACCCAACAGCGCCAACGGTCTCTGGCAACGCGGGGGCAGAACACACGATCTACTTCACCCCTCCTACCCTCTGACCAACCCTCCTTCTTGGCCTCACAACGCCGACCAGGAGATTCGATGCACACAAGGTGCATGCGAACGTGAACGGCTGCTACGAGAATGCAGCCGATTGAATTAAATTTCTAAACTCTTGGAAATTTATCCAAACAAAAAACCGACTCATAAACAAAGTCGGTTTTTTATTTTTAAGTTAATCCATCCATTTTTTAGCTTTAAAAGCGACAAGCATAGACAAAGCGCCTGCTAGTGTAACCAAGGAAATTATCCAAAAACCATAGGGGCTGGTAACAAACGGCGTACCGCCAGCATGGATAGCAAAAATAGTAGCTACCAGAGTAAGCGGGAACGTGGTTACAGAGATAATCGTGAGTGTCTTCATAATCTCGTTCATACGAAGTCCTACCACAGATTCGTTTGTTTCGTCGAGCGCATCGGCACTTTCTTTGTGACTTTCGAGGGTATGCCAAATATCCATAGTATAGTCACGAACAGTATTTATATAGCTTTGATATGCCAGCAAGTTAAGATCTCGGCCGCCAATAGAAACGAGGCGATCCAAGACAATTTTATGACTTTGCATGGCTCTACGAAAGTTAGTCACGTTCATTTTGAGACGCAAAATTTCTTCGGCCATTTTTCTATCAGGAATTCTGGTAAACAAAATTTTATCAATTGAATTTATATCTTCATTTATATGAAGCAAAATAGGAAAAATAGATTCGAGCAATCGATTAAGAATTTCAAAAAAAATGTGAGTAGCTGCTCCTTGAAAATATAATTCTCGCACCTCTGTTTTTTTCTGACACTCCTTAAAAAAATTGTCTATGACTTGTAAGCTATTGTCATGAACAGTAATTAGGTTGCTGCCACTTAAGAAAAAATCTACTTCTGTAAACCCAAGGCGCCTAGTCGCGCGATCAAAAACAGGAAAATGCAACACCAAAAAATAGTAACTATCTCTTTTAACGAACTTTGGACGTTGAAATGAGGGTAAGCTTTCTCGCACCTCCTGATCAGCAAGATTAAATCTTTTTTGCAATGTTCGTAAAACTTTTTCTTCTGGCTGCGTAACATTTACCCACTGCAAACTGCTGCTTTGTATTTCATTTATATTCTTCATAGAAGAAAAAGATTGAACCAAATATTAAACTCGTGTTTACATTATACCACATTGTGAGCGAAGCAAAAATATGCTATCATACTTTATATGTTACGAAAGTATTTTTTTTAAAATTAAAGATGTTCCAACCGATTACAGTAAAGATCTGCTTATCAATTACGTATGGCGTTTAAACCTCTCGAAGAAAAACCCCGCCCAGAAAGAACAGATACTGCCAAAGCTCCTCACCAAGAGCTTGATTTGCAATTAGAAAAAGAAGGTGACGATGAAAAAGAACAACAAAATAAAGAACAAAGAATAGCCCCCGAGACTACTGGCCCACAAAAACTAAAATCTATCCTCAAAAAAAGACCTGCCATGCCGCTACCGGTAAAAGACGAGGTAATTATTAAAATAGAAAAAATAATGGAAGAAAGTCTCAACGATTCGTACCAACGCCTATCCCCTGTAGCTAAACAAGAATTCAAATTAAAAGGTGAACAAACAGCCACTCAAATTCGAGAACTCCTCAAAAGCAGTCACATAAAAGTAAAAAAAATATTACGATTAATTTTTGATTGGCTTCGCATGCTTCCTGGCGTCAACCATTTCTTTTTAGAACAAGAGGCAAAAATAAAAACAGATCGAATTATCGCTTTAAAAAAGAAGGAATAAAAAATGATTAACGAAATCCTAAGTACTATTATTAGCTTGATTAGCAGCTTGTCAGAAAACAATCTATTTTTGACTATTTTGCCCTGGGCGCTTGGACTCATATTTATTATTTCCCTACTCTATATTCTAAAAGCGGTTGTTACCGCCAAAGGACGCCAAAGCAAAGCCTTTCATAAAACAGTACTTCTCATAAAAGTACCGAAAGAGAAAAAAGGTGAAAAACCAGATTCAGCCAGCGCCGAAGATAATATCAACCATGTTCGTGAAGAAATAGCCGTATCCGAAACATTATTCTCTGCTATTGCTGGTTTAAAAAAAGAAAAAGGCATAATGGCTTGGCTCCGTGGACGCAACGACCATGTGGCTTTTGAAATTGTCGTCAAAGATAGCAAAATATCTTTTTATATTATTGTTCCCGACAAAATAAGAGGCTTTGTTGAACAGCAAGTACATGCACAATATCCTCATGCAGAAATTACCGAAGAACCAGATTATAACGCCTTCAAACCCCAAAGCCATATTGTCGGATCTTACTTGTGGCTCAAACATAAATCTGCCTTTCCTCTCAAAAGCTATAAAAAACTAGATAGCGACCCGCTTGTGGCGCTTCTTAATCCACTAAGCAAAATTAACGAAGACGAAGGAGCTATTATTCAATACATTGTTCGACCAGCCTCTAGTTTTTGGAGAAAAGAAGGCGTACACATGATTCGCGATATCAAAAAAGGCGAAAAATTTGAAGACGTAGCCAAACGAGGAGAATTTATGCGCGCAATGAGCGGCTGGACCAAATATATATTCCCTAAAAAGAAAAAAGATAACCAACAAATTATTGAACCAAAATACCAACTCACCCAAATGGAAGAAGAGATGGTAAAAAACATGGAAGAAAAAATTAGCCGCGGTGGCGTAGAGGCAACTATTCGTTTAATTAGCTCTGCAAACAACAAAGAAAAGGCTGTAATGAATTTAGAAAATATTATCAATGCTTTTTCTCAGTATAACTTATACAGATATGGCAACACCTTAAGCGCTATTGTTCCTCGACGACCAAATGCTCTTATCCGTGATTACATATATAGAAGCATGCGCGAGAAGCACTACATGGTTTTTAACACCGAAGAAATGGCTAGTTTTTGGCACCTACCAATCCCCTCTACCGAAACTCCAAACATCAACTGGCTTGGCGCTCGCAAAGCACCGCCACCAACCAACATTCCAAAAGAAGGTATCACTCTTGGCAGATCAGTCTATAGAGGCGAAGAAACAATTATCAAAATGAAACGCGAAGACCGCCGTCGTCATTTATATACTATTGGTAAATCCGGTAGTGGTAAATCTGTCTTTATTCAAAATCTAGCGGTACAAGACATTATAAACGGTGAAGGTGTTTGTGTTATCGATCCACACGGAGATTTTGTGGATTATGTATTACAACATGTACCAAAAGAACGCGCCGAAGATGTTATTTACTTTAACCCTTCCGATGTTGAGCGGCCAATCGGTCTCAACATGATTGACGTAAACAGCGAAGAACAAAAAGATTTTGCCACCCAAGAAATGATTTCGATTTTCTACAAACTCGTTACTGATCCGTCCATGATTGGCCCAATGTTTGAACACAACATGCGTAATGTTATGTTAACACTCATGGCTGACACCGAAAATCCTGGTACTATCGCCGAAATTCCTCGCATGTTTACCGACGACGAATTTGTAAAAAGCTGGAAGAAAAAACTAACTGACCCAATGGTGCTTGCCTTTTGGGATAAAGAAATGGCCAAAACCTCAGATTTCCATAAATCTGAAATGCTTGGTTATTTAATCTCCAAAGTTGGTCGCTTTGTAGAAAATGCCATGATCCGAAATATCATTGGCCAAACCCATTCTGGATTTAACTTCCGCGAAGTCATGGATCAAAAAAAGATCTTGCTTGTTAACCTGGCCAAAGGCTTAGTTGGAGAAATCAACTCCAACTTGCTTGGTTTAATTATTGTATCCAAATTACAAATGGCTGCCCTCGAACGAGCTTCGCTCCCCGAAGAAAAACGTCACGACTTTTATTTATACATCGATGAGTTCCAGAATTTTATTACCGAATCTATTGCCACAATTCTCTCCGAGGCGCGTAAATACCGTTTAGAACTTATTATCGCCCACCAGTACATGAAACAACTCGAAGATAACAAAGGCAAAACTACCGTACGCGATGCCGTACTTGGTAACGCAGGTACAATTGTATCGTTCCGCATTGGTGTAGAAGATGCAGAAATTTTATCCAAAGAATTTGCCCCGGTATTTAGCGCCTACGACCTGGTAAACGTAGAACAATATACTGCCTACACCAAACTTCTTATTGACAATACAGCTGCCAAACCGTTTAATATGTTTACCTACCCCCCACGACCTGGCAACAAACAGCTCGCAGCTGCCATCAAAGAGCTTTCAAGGCTCAAATATGGTCGCCCACGAGAAATTGTCGAAGCCGAAATTGCCGAACGAGCCCAATTGGGGGTTACCATTCAAAAAGGAAAAACCGAACTGAGCGAAGTTGGGTTATAAAATAAAAAAATCGATTCTCCTGTCTACTGCCGACAGATTTATTTTGTTCAGTAATGATCATAAAATATGAGCACTATATATAGAAAATATCGCCCACAAATATTCTCTGATGTTACAGGCCAAGAACACATTATCAAGACCATTACGAACGAAGTGGCTACCAGCAAAATAGCTCATGCTTATTTATTTTGCGGACCACGCGGCACAGGCAAAACCACTCTCGCTCGCCTCTTGGCAAAAGCGGTAAACTGTCAAAATAAAAAAGATGGCGAATACGAACCATGTAATACCTGCTCTTCCTGCCAAGAATTAATGGGCGGGCACAGTATTGATATTATCGAAGTAGATGCTGCCTCGCACACTGGTGTAGATAACGTCCGCGAAAATATAATTGAGAACGCTCAATTTAAACCAACAAAATCAAAATATAAAGTATTTATTATCGACGAAGTCCACATGCTTTCGACCAGTGCTTTTAATGCTCTGCTCAAAACCCTCGAGGAGCCACCTGCTCATGCGATTTTTATTCTTGCCACTACCGAATCACACAAACTTCCTGCCACCATAATCTCCCGCTGCCAACGCTTTAATTTCAAAAAAGTTGGCTATACAGACATGACAAAACGCCTCGAAGCTATTTGTAAAAACGAAGCAGTTACCGTAGATACAAAAGTTTTAGATAGGATCATCAATAAAAGTGATGGCTGCGTACGAGACGCCGAGAGTTTGCTCGGTCAAATTTTAAGTTTGGATTTAAAAAATATTTCTTCCGAAGATGCCGAACTCATTTTGCCAACTTCACACATTGGCTCAATTTTGGAATTTATCAACCTGACGGTAGACAAAGAGCCTGGTAAAGCTATAGAACTAATCCAAAAATTAATTACCGATGGCGTAAACCTAGAACAATTTGCCTACGACAGCATCGAAGCGCTGCGGCTTGCCATGATAATCCACGCTGGCTCTCAAACTAAAAATTTTAATACTGATTATGGACAAGAAGATTTAAAATTATTAAAAATAATTTCAGAAAAAATAACCAGCAATCAAATTATCCGACTTCTCGAATCACTCATTGCTCGGCATCGAGAAATCAAATCTGCTCCTTTACCCCAATTACCGTTGGAATTATTTGCCGTTGAATTTGGAACGGGATTAGAACACGCTGCAAATACTCAAAGTCCCCAGACAACTCCAGCACCAGTCAAACCTACAGAACCTGTGCACCAACCCAGCCCCACTCCCGAAATTACAAATCAAACTATAGTACCAAATGACGCACCTAATACGCCCACTCCTCCAGAAGAAAAACCAATCAACCACCCAATAACCGAAGCCATCAAAGAAACCATCTCTCATATTACCCATAAAGAAACTAAAACCACACTAGAAGAAGTAAAAGCAAAATGGGGAGAAATAACCGCTATAGTAGCCAAAAGCAATCATTCATTAAGCTTCATTCTCAAAATGAGCGAGCTTGTTGCAGTAAATAATGGACACCTCCACATTACCGTTCCCTATTCTTTTCATAAAGATAAATTAAGTGAGATTAAAACAAGAAAAACTATCGAACAAGCAATAGCCGATATTTTTTCAGAAAACATTGGCCTTATTTGTGATGTGGCCGAAAATAATAACCAACAAAATAACGAAGAAGATTCCGAACTAAATAAATTAGCTGCCGATTTTGGCGGCGAAGTGTTGTAATAAAAAAATAAATGTCTGACCTCTATAAGAGCAGAAAAGGCTTGACTTGCGCTATTTCTATGATACAATCCTAGACGCTTTGCAGAACTACAATACAAACACTCCGAGGTGGTCTAATGGTAGGACAGCAGACTCTGAATCTGCTTATCTTGGTTCGAATCCAAGCCTCGGAACAACTCTGAAAAAGCCCCAATTTTTTCGACAATTCGCCAGCCCCGTTTGGCTAAGAATTCAATTTTTGCCACTCAGAACAAAGTTAAAGGGAGTGAGCAGACAATATAATTGAGCCAAATCTAGGAAATAAATTAAACGATTAATTAAAATATAAAACCGCGCAATGCGCGGTTTTATTATGAGTGAGGCGTACCTTTCTAGCGCCATTGATGAATAGCAGTAACAATCAGTTCTCTTTCTCCGCAAGCTCTCTATAGACCAGTATCTTTTACTCAAGTCCCTCATTTGCCTTGTATGTTGTACTTAGGTTTGTACTTCGGAATTTCGGCAAGCTCATGCTTTTCCGTCTCTGCGACGGTGTCGCACTGTTCATAACCGAAATGGGTGACGTCAGGCCATTTTCTCTCACTCAGGTGTTGAAGCAATCTGCCGCGCACACCACCATCAGCAACCGATTTGCCAATATAGTAAATGGTAAGCTTTCCTTCCGGTGTTTTAACGCCACAGTAATACACGCCAATAACATTAGAATTCCAACTGGTGAGAGTTGTGGAATCAAATGGATATGGACCTTTGAATGCGTAAATCATAATCTCTTTATCTTCTCGTTTTAGTTGGTAGACAGTTCGACTAGGCCGCTACTTATTACCTTGTACTTTAGCATAAGTGTTTTTAGTGTCAAGTTTATCCACACCCAATGTTTGATTTTTAGACACTATTAGTGTATATTGTTAGTATATGAGAAAAAACTATCATATTGCCATAAAGCAATTGCGTATACAAAGAGGATTTTCGCAATCAGAGATTGCCCAAAAAATGGGTATCTCTCGCACCTCATACATCTCTTTTGAACAAGGTAAGCGTGATATTAGCCTATCCGAAGCGGCTCAACTAGCCGATATTTTTGGTATTTCCTTAGAAGAAATGGAGAGCGGTACTATTGCAAATTATGAAAAGTACAAAGAAATGATTTTAGCCTTTTTGCGGTGTGTTGCATCAGTTGATGGAAAAATTCCAAAAACCAAATTAGCCAAGTTGGTTTATCTTGCTGATTTTTCTTGGTTTTATAAACATTTGGAAAGTATGAGCGGGATGCAATACCGTAAAATACAATATGGCCCAGTACCGGATAGTTATTTTCGGGCTATTGATGAGCTGGAGGAGTCGGGTAAAATCGTAATTGACAGAAAAGAGAAAGAGGGAAGAGAGATGTTGCTCATTTCCGAATCGCAAAGTAATATAAATAAAAAAGTTTCTACATTATTTAAAGACGAGCTGTCTTTGATTAAAAATATTGCAAAAAAATGGAAAGATAAAAAAACAAATGAAATTGTTAATTTTACGCATAATCAGTTGCCGTATTTGATATCCCGCGATAACGAGATCATCCCGTATGAATTGATTACACAGGAGGATCCGGAGTATGTCTACTAACTATAGTGTTGTATTTGCAGATTTTGCCGAAAGGCATTTCATCAAAAGTTTTAAAAAGAAGTATAAAAATGCGTGGGATTATACGCTAGCCGCTCTCCGTTCTGAATTTGAAAATTTTGATTTATTGTTTCAAAAGAGCATCGCAGAAAAAATTTACCAATCCTCCGTATTAGATATTTGTAAAACAGAATTTAGGATTGCTGGAACAGATGTGTCGCGGCGTGCATCAGGAAATCGTTGTATTGTGGCTATTCACAAAGAAACAAATACTGTCCATGTTCTTTTAGTTTACCATAAAAATGATATTGGAGATGATAACGAGACATCAAAATGGAAGAGTGTAATTAAGGCAAATTTTCCGCAATATAAACAAATTCTATAACCTTCTAAAAATTTTTGACCATTAAATATAATAAAATTAAGAACTTAATTTTTTTATTAAAGGCAAGGTTTCGCTATGTTAGAGCCAGGCGGCTAATTAAAAGTTGCATATGCTTACAGAAAATGATGTAGTTAAAATCTTGGCTATTTATTTAGAAAAGGAGGGTTATAAAATAATTCAAAAGTTAACTACTTTAGAAAAAGGTTTTGATATTGTTGCAGAAAAAAATAGAATAACTCTATATATAGAAGCAAAGGGAGGAACGAGCTCAAAGAAAGGGTCACGTAGGTATGAAAAGCCGTTTACTAAAAATCAAGTCGGTACACATGTTTCCGTGGCAATAATGGCTTCTTTGAAAATATTATCCAAGGGTAATAAAAAGTTTAAAAAAGTAGCAATGGCATTTCCAGATAATGAAAATCATAGGGCTGTAATTGCTCCAATAGCGCCATTGTTAAAAAAAATTGGAATTATGATATTTTTGGTAAATGAAAATTTAGTCACTAAGATATGAGAAATCAAAACATAATCATCCTAAAGATAATTATTGCGGTTAGTGCTATTTTGTCGGTTCTATTTTTTACTTTATATAAATGGAAGACGCTACGTCATTTGAAAAAGAAACAATATATCGTGAAGCTATAAAATATCAGTACGAAGTCGCTTTTTGGAAAATATGGACCTTCGGCGCCTTTGTCTTTGCCGGTGCATTGCTTTTAATAATTGTTATACCAAAGGAAAGAAAAACTTGAAATCGTCAAAAAGCGCGCTCACCTGGGCGAGGCGGGCGGAATTCCTCCCCAACCCCCTCCTTCCGCCCGCTATTCCGTTAAATCCGTTCGAATTTTCGTATATTCACTGAACCAATAAAAAAACAGCTATATAAGCTGTTTTTTTATTTTATACACATGGCAATACTGCGCTCTAACTTATTGACACAGCGAATAATTTACTTTATTTTATAGCCATGGACATCAAAATCGAAATCCTCATCGGCGCTCCTACCTCGGTTCTGGGCGCCCTGGGTATTCGAGGCGCCAAGATTACCCTCACACCAAGGCAAAAGGGTAAGAGCCTCCCCCGCTTATGGATTGACAAAAAAGAGCACTTCTCCTACTTCTTCACCATCGAAGAGGCCCAAAAAGGACTAGACCGCATCCTGATTTCTAGACCTAGGATTAAGATCAAGATTTTGCGGAGGCTGCGCAAAGCGGGTCTGTTCTGGGATATGGAGTCAGTCCTGTCCTACTGCCAGAAACTCGCTGTTATCAAAGATTCAACATACGACTTCGTGAAGTGCACGCGTTGCGCCTACGCGTCGCTGGTGCCCCACGGCTGGATAGTCACAGAAGGGAAACTGATCCAGACAAAGATTCCGATACTGCTCCACCAACAGGTCACAAACCTGAAAGACCTCATCTTTAGGTTCTGTGCCGAAGGAGTCTGGCTTGGCGAGATCCCTCTCAAAGCAGCCCTTTGGGTGATCCATCAAGGCGCAAAGGCGCAAATGGGAGCAGACTCTCGAGGCCTTCTAAGACTGCTGCTACAAGACCCAATTCGACACCTCCGGGGGCCACTTCCAACAGACCACCACATCTGTCGCGAAACAGGTCCATAAACTTCAATCTCTCTGTACGGGGAGATCGGCAATACCAATTTCAAGCGTGGAGGCCTTGAAAAAACCTTGTCAGCTGCCGCTACCAGCTGAAATTTCCAATGAATATCATGTATATCATGGTAACTGTTGGGAAAAAAACATCCCATGTTTAGCATAGGATGTTTTTATTTACCTTTAATAAACAATTTTTGAATCATATGGTACAATAGGCGGACAATGCCTAGGCTTCATTAACTTAATAATTACACTCTATGGACTATAAAGTAATAACTCAAAAAATCTTAGATATTCATACCACAGAAGGTTTTGATGAAATTGATTTTACCGACCATTTAGAAGATTTTTTTCATTTAAAATTGGAAGAAAAAATGCAAGTAACACAAGAACACATTATAGAAATAACTTATTTTATCTTCCAAGAAAAATCTGGTGTCATTAAAATAGAAACATCGGAAATAGAAAATGATCCTACGTACTATGATAAAAAACGGGAGGAAGTAGATGACCAAGAAGAAGGTGCTCGTGAAATCAGCAATGACAATGAACTAACCCCTATCGAAGTAATAATTGGCGGAGAAAAAGATATACTTTTATACCAACTACTTTCCAAATTTGATGAATTACGTGATGATTTTGAAGAAATAATACAAGGGATTGATACCAAAAAAGAAAGTACCTCTGAAACAGTACTCTTAATAGACAAAACATTAACAGCTTACGAAGCTCTCATACAAAAAATTACTGGAAAAAAAGAAACTATTTTTGAAATTAAAAATTTACTAAACACCTACCTAAGAGAGTACGCAGCCGAAATACACCGAAAAGAAGAACCTTCTGACATAAAACAAGAATTTCCTGAGGCAAAAGTAATTAGACTGCCTCCTTTCCTAAAGAAGTAGCCCACTAAAATTTCTTTCCTTCTAAAAATAGAAACAGTGGAAATTCTTTGCGAGCTTTATCTTCGGCAGCAAATCGAGGGCCGCGCGTTGGCTCTCGATGCGAGATCCACTCTTCGCATTTGGTTATACCAAAACCATTTTTACGAAACATTTTAAAATACCATTGAAGTGGTCGATGAAACGAAACTGTTTTTTCTGACTTTTTTTGACCTGGATGCATATCTATTTCTATTTTTGCCTCAGATAAATACTCATCCATACGACGATATTGCACTTTTATCTTTTCATCCCAACCCCAGCTAGAAATTTTTGGCCCACGAAATGCTGGGTGATTGAGCACTACATACATGCTCCCCTTTTCTTTTAAAACTCGATTGCATTCTTGCAATACTCCGTCTACATTTTGAATGTTCTGTAGCGCAAGTACTATTAAAATAGAATCAACAGAATTGTCTGCACAAAATTGAATATCATCGGCAGGAGAAACATAGTATTCTATATTTGTTTTGGCCAAGCCCCGTGACGAAGCATCTTTGGAAATACCACCGTGTTTTTTTGCTAAATTTATAAGCTCCGAAGAAATATCTGAAGCAATGACATAGGCTCCTGTTTCGGCAATCACTCGAGAAAAAAAGCCTTGCCCACATGCCAAATCTAAAACAACTTGGTTTTTACCCACATTCATAGAACGCATTAAATTTGGCAAAATAACTCGACTCTGAAACGAATCATCATCTTTTTCGAGCATGGTATCGTACCACTGCGCAACCTTACCCCAAGAGGTATTTTTTGACATAAAATAAGAATTAACAACAGGTCTATTCTAACCCAAATAAAGTCCACCGTCAATCCAACAAACTTGCTAAAATAGGCTAAAAATGATACTATTTTGCCATATGACACATATTATTGATGGCAAAAAAATTGCAACAAAAATAGAAAAAGAGGCTGCTAGGCAAGTAACCCTACTCAAGGCTCGAGGCATTGTGCCAAAACTAGCAGTTGTTTTGGTTGGTCAAGATAAGCCATCCCTTACCTATATAAGCCGAAAAAAACAAGCCGCCGAACGAGTTGGCACTGATTTTGCCTTGCATCAATTTCCAAAAAATATTTCTAAAGAAGATCTCATTGCCGCTGTTACAGACATTCAAAAAGATCCTGCTCTTACTGGCCTCATTATCCAACTTCCATTACCAGAACGATTGTACAACTCCGATGTTTTAAATACTATTAACCCTGCCATTGATGTAGACTGTCTTACCGATAGCAATATTGGCAAGCTAGTCATGAAAACAAATCTTATAGAACCTCCGACTCCTTGGGCTGTAATTAAAACGCTCAAAGAAATAAAATTCAAATTAGCTGGTAAAAATATTACGATTGTTGGTGCAGGTGCACTGGTTGGCAAACCGCTGGCCATTATGATGGTAAACGAACTAGCAAGCGTAACAACCTGCAACAATCACACCCAAAATCTTAAAAAGAAATGTCTCGAAGCAGATGTAATAATTTCTGCTGTCGGCAAAAAAAATCTCATCACCGCCGATATGGTAAAAAAAGGTGCTATAGTAATTGATACAGGTATTGTCTATGTAGACGGCAAAATGCATGGCGATGTCGACTTCAGCCCAGTTGTCAAAAAAGCAAGCTTCATTACACCTACTCCAGGCGGTATTGGCCCTATTACCGTGGCCAAACTACTTCTTAATACAGTTACTTGCGCAAAAAAAATAAATAAGATACTGTAAAATAAAAGGAGGGCAACAACCGTCATGTCAAGAAAAATGAGTGGCAAGGTTTACCTCTGGTGCACTGATTTTAGACACCCAAACAAATCCGACAATGACTGCTCGGGCGAGCTCATCAATGTCGGAGGCGAAAACGGATCTATCATCGAAACCAGGCTGAGGTGCAATAACAACAAGTGTCAACGAGTTGTTACAATTTCAGTCGCTGAGCTTGCGTCACTTATTGAGCAAATAAGACAGCGACGCTACCAAAAAAGCACCAAGGACTAGGTGCGAAAGCGGGCAATATGGTGTGCGCAAAGAGTTTGTCGGATTCTCTGCAAAAACCGTCATCTTTTTTGCACAAACTAATATTTACATATTAATCCACATACTTAATTTGACACCAAAAAATAGAGGTGTTAGGCTAAACATACAATTTAATATTATATATCTGTGGAAGTGAGGTTCAATTCCTCCACTGTGCCGCAACGGTAAACCCCGATTAAATCGGGGAAGTCCGATCTTCAGATATAAACCCTTCTAAAAAGGGTTTCGTCCCGAGCAGGAAACAAAAATATGTTTATTTTTTGAATCTTTCCTGTTCGGTAAAGATTTTTTTGTTATATGAATAAATATATCCGTCGCACACTGCTCCTACTTATTTTTACTGCTGTTTCTGCTGCCGCCTACCTATTTTCTTCATCGCACCAGAATGCTTCTCCACCACCAAAACCTATTATACTCTCGCCTCAAACAAAAACTGAAAAATTAATACCTGCTGTTTTAGAAAATAAAAACAGCGAGGCGAATACCAACACCAAGACATCCCCGCCCACAGCCACACAAAAAAATACAACTACAACTCCTACTCCACCCACCACCACAAACCAATCACCCAAGGAAATTTCTGAAACTATACCGATAACAATTGTTATTTCTGACACTTCTTACCCAATTCACGCATTACCCAACTCAACAGCCTATCAAGTAATGGATACACTGAGACAAGAAAACAAAATATCGTTCTCTACAAAAAACTTTTCTGGACTTGGCTACTTTGTCCAAGAAATTAACGGAATAAAAAATAGCCCGAGCACAGGTTTTTACTGGACATTCTATATTAATAATCAAGAAGCAAAGGTAGGAATTTCAAACTACACAATCAAAGCAAACGATATACTTACTTGGAAATTTGAAAATAAATAAAATTGTTATGAAAAAAATATTTGCCTTACCGTACATATTTATACTGTCACTTGCCATCTGGTCTACACCAGTTTTGGCGGACACAACTACTACACCCGTTATTATAGACGAAACGATAACGTCAACCCCATCTATAGACCCTGTACCTACACCAAGTTCTACAGTAATTGTACGCTACCAAGACCGAATTATTTTAAATAGCCAAATCTTACTTACAAGCACTATTTATCATGACCAAATAAATAATCTTGACTATCCACTCGCCACCCCAACTGTTTTTTTAAGCCTTGTGCTTGCAGATCAACAAAATGAGGCATTTACCATTTCTGATGCGCAATACAACCAAGACTATAATAGCTTTTATCTTTCCTGCCTTGCCTTACCTACTGCCTCAAGCACTGAAAACGCTTGCTACAACTGGAATTATATCGTCGATAACAACTATCCAACTGTTGGCATGGATAAATATACGCTCACTGGCGGAGAAACTATTTACATATATTTTTCCAACCCATGGCAAATCACTGCTTCTACAAGCACCTTCCAGGTAGGAACGACAACAACGCTCCAAACCTGGCGCTATCAATTTGAAAATTTAATTGAACCGTGGACTTTGGATGGAAACAACCTAGTAAGTATTTCTATACCAAATCCGAATCCAACTGGTTGGTGGGATCAGACCATTCCCGTAACTACTACCCAAACGAACGCAAGCGGTACTGTAGATTACATCTTTACTACCACTGGCACGTACTATGCGCAAATTACCTCGCTTGATTTTAGCAAATGGAGCAACCCAATCACTCTCCTTGTTCAAGAAAATACACCCCCAACTTCTACTACAGAACAACCTCCATCCGGCGGAGGTTCTGGCTCAGGATCAACTGCACCAAGTATTAGCAACAGCGAAATTACAAGTGCTGTACAAAAAATACTTAATTTCCTAAAATCTAAGCAATCTGCAGACGGATCCATTCTCGACCTTGCCACTTCCGACTGGTCAGCAATGTCATTTGGGGCGAATACTATATATACGCAAGATATTAAAACTTCAACACTCTCGCTGTACGATTACCTAAATACCTCTTCGATTACTTCTGGCACCGATACACTTAATACATGCACTGAATACCCTCGACACATACTGGGATTGCTTTCGGCTGGTTTTGCCAAAACTAACACCCAAATTATTGATTTAAAAAATAAGATTACAACCGAGTGTCTTACCGAGAGCTTAGTTGGCCAACCAGGAATTAATGATGATATTTTTATCGTACTAGCGCTTCTTGCTACCGATGAAAGCCCTTCAAGCCAAATAATAAGCGCAGCTATTAATGCTATTACAGCGGATCAACAAACAGATGGGTCGTTTACTTGGAACGGATATTCTGGCCAAGACGTAACTGGTGCAGCTATAAACGCTCTTCGGTACGCTTCTACGTTTGGCATCTCTATAAATAACACAGTTTTTGAAAAAGCAAAAAACTATCTGCACACCACCCAACTTACTGATGGTGGCTGGACAGGATATGGCACTGTTTCTGATGCCCTCACTACCAGTTGGGCCATGTATGGTATAAACTCTTTAAACGAAGGACAGGCACAATGGACAAACGCTCAGGGAAATAACCCGTGGACTGTATTAACAACCCAGCTTACTGCCGACGGATACTACTCGAGCCCTTGGTCAGCAGACCATATCGATTGGTTTGGCACCAAACACGCCATCCCCGCTCTACTTGGTAAATCTTGGCCAATTGTTCTAGCACCAGCAGCTACGCCTTCTTCTGGCGGCACAGGTGGCGGAACCACCATTTCCGAAGCCTCGACTTCTAGCTCTATTGTAAGTATAATAACAACCACTACAGTAGCTACTACAACCCCCGAAACAACGACTACTACCCAACTTATTTCTACCGAAAATACCGATAATTTTGGAGAAATATTAGGCATTAAAATAGAATCCGAAAAACCCGTAGTTATAGCTGCCACCCTGAGCCCTGAAAATACAGAAACTATAGTTTCTCCTCAGAATTCGAACAACAATACAACCAGCACATCGGTAGATACTAATGAACAATATACCGAAGCAGCTCCAGACGAAAGCACTCAATTACCCGCTCCTCGTAACTGGGCAAGGATACTACTTATACTTTCTTTGGCTGGCATCGCTCTTATCGGAATATTTGTAGGAGCAAAACAACTTAAAAAATAAATCATAATAAAAAACTATGCAAAAATACCTTCCTGCTTTTCTACTAATTCTTCTTGGTATCACCTCCAGACTACTCCCTCACCCGGCCAATTTTACTCCTATCGCTGCCATTGCCTTATTTTCTGGATTATACTTACCAAAAAAATTTGCCGTTATTATTCCCCTGCTCGCACTTATTGCAAGCGACTTTATACTTGGCTCTTACATGTGGCAAGTAATGATAGCGGTGTACAGTAGCTTTATGGTTACCGCCTTTATCGGCTTAACAATCAAACATAATAAAAAATTATCTACCGTAGTAGGCGGAACTCTATTTAGTAGCATCCTGTTTTTTATCACTACCAACTGGGCCGTCTGGGCATTTGGCACTATGTACGCGCATACTACAAACGGCCTCATCCAAAGCTACCTTATGGCCTTACCATTCTTCAAAAATAGCTTACTCGGTGATTTGTTCTATACAGGCATTCTTGTTGGCGCCATGGAACTTATACAATATTCTATTCTTAACAAAAATAAACAGTCTGCAAGCGAAGTAATCGCCTAATAAATAAAAAAGACTTTGCAATTGCAAAGTCTTTTTTATTTAACCCCACATTAATTCTGGAGGTTCTGGCGGTTCTTCTTCTTTTGGTGGTGGCGTAGCCACTTTCTTTTTTAATGGACTTTCAGCAAAAACTTCAATTGGAAGATTAATTGGAGGTTCGGCACGTTTTCCGCCGGTCTTTTGTAATAACGGAGTTTTAACAAGAGGCAATGGAAAGTGCCAAAGAGTAGCTAATTCTTGAGTATTTAAGATATAAGGGTTTTTACCAATTTTTAATTTTCGTTTCTTGTATGCTTTTACAAACATTTTTTTAAGATCTGCAGTTCGCGAATTTTTAAATGCATAGTGAGCAGTAGTTGCTGCCGCAGGCACAAGCGCGTTACGACCACTATAATTAAACTGATTTAAAGAACCCACAAACCCGTCAAGACAACGACTCGGATTAAAAACTTCTTTATTAGCGGCATATAATACTCTGGCCTTTGTCTTAAAACCAACCTTAGATATTTTTTCCTCTATAGCTGCAATAGTATCTTTTACCCCGGGGCTTAAATCCGAAATCTTACCTGGCGGCTCTTCTTTATGCTCGTCGTGACCTTCGGCTGGTGGCCTGATAGCATTTAGAATACCATCAAAGAACATATTTAAAAGTTTAAAAAAGAAAAACTGCTCATGATGGCCTTTTTTATGCTCAATGATTTCTTTAACAAGTTCTATCCCCTTCTCTTTCCAATGAGATCCGACTGGTTCAATAATGATTTGAAACCACAAATTTTCTCCTGGACCAATACGAGTAAAATTTTCTAAGATAGAAGCCATTGGATCGTTAAAATTAAAATCTGTAGTTACACTATGCTCAAACTCCGAATATGTTCTTATTGGATACGGATCAGCCGCTGCAAGCGCAAACTCTATACCAAACATGTTATGAGTCTCATTAGGGTATGTGCTCGGAATCATGCCAACATAATCCTCTACTTCGGTAATTTCAGCCATTGGATATTGAGCATAAATAGCTGCCTCTACAAGATCTCTATGGGTAACTTCGGTATAAATTAAAAACTGAATATAGCCTTCCAAACTAATTATCTCTAGACTAAACCATCGCTGCTTTGCCCCTCCCCAATATTTTTGACCGAAGTTTGGCTCGTCAAGTGCACCACTGAGATGAGCAAAAATTTGCTCGACAGCCTTTGGGCTCTGGACAGTATCGGTTGGCACATCAACAGCCAAAACTACCCACTGCCAATGATGCGTATTGAGATCCTGCCTTAAATCTAGCCACAAATGGGCTCCTATAAAGAAAAAAACGAGCGCCAAAGCTACCCAGCCAATAATAGCAAACACAACTATTACCAAATCAAGCGTTGGTAGATTTAGAATTGTATCCCAAAAAGAAAGATCAATTGTGAGCCCAAATGGCAGTTCAGACAAAGGAGACATGTAGAAAAATTAATGCTTAAGGATTGATATGATACCGCCGTAAATTATAAACATACCAAAGACAGTCCACCACCACCCAAAATCACTCGAAATCCATCCGCTATAATAAGCTAATACGCAGATAATAGTGGCGCACATGGCAGTTAAATGACGAATTGTATCATCTGACATAGAAATTGATTAAATACAAGCGAGTTATTTGCTTATTATTGTAACATATTTTTAAGCAAAACAAAAACCTGTCTTTTGGACAGGTTTTTGTTTTTTAAAGAGCTAGGCTTTTCTTTGTTGCCATTTGTATACGTATACAAGAAGCGGGCTGGCAATAAAGATAGAAGAATAAGCACCGCTGGCAATACCAATAAGCAAGGCAAGGGCAAAATAATGGATACTAAAGCCTCCGATAAAAAATAGGGCAAAAAGCGGCAACATTGTTTTGAAGGTTGTGTTTATAGAACGCATGAGGGTTTGGTTCAAACCATCGTTTACCACGTCGGCAAAGTTTTCTGAACTGTGTCGCAACAAATTTTCACGAATACGATCGTATACCACAATAGTATCGTTTACTGAATAACCGAGCACAGTCAAAATTGCCACCACAAAAGCAGTGTCAACTTCTACACCATAAAATTTTCCTAAAAAGGCAAAAACACCCATTACCAAAAGTACGTCGTGAAAAAGAGCGGCAATAGCCAGGGCACCGTATTTCCAACTGGCTACAGGTCTAGAAACTTTTCTAAACGCATACGCCACATACCCGATGATACCAAGATTTACTAAAATAGCTGCCCAGATTGATTTAGATCTTAGCTGCTTACTAATAGATGGCCCGATAGTCTCGAATCTATTTTCAAGAACAGTATTACCGTTATTTTGAAACTTGTTTGTTATTTCCTTAACCACAGCTTGATGCTCTTGTTCGTTCAAAAAATCGGTTCTAATAATTAGACCCTTATCGCCTGTCTTTTGTAAGGCAGCGTTTTTTATACCCAAACCATCAAACACACTCTTAACCTCAGAATTTTCAGGTCTATTTGTAAATGACACTTCTAATAAAGATCCACTCGTAAAGTCAATACCTGGTTTCAAACCCCACATAGCAAGGAAAACGATAGCAGTAACTGTAACCAAAGCACTTACAATTAAAAGGAATTTTGAATACTTAATAAATGGTATAGACATAGAATGATTATATGATTGAAACGGACATCTTAAGAATGATTGTTTGAGCCCCTATTAATTTATACCTTTTCTTTTTTAGAATAGCCTAAGAAGAGCACATTGCCTTCGTCCTTCTTAACTAACAACAGAATGGCTCTTAAGATAGTGCGAGTAAGCACAATAGCAGAGAACATACTTACCAGCACACCAATGGCCAATACTACGGCAAACCCTTTTACAAAGCCACCCATCCAAACCATAAATATACAACTAATTAAGGTAGTTATGTTGCTATCACGAATAGAAGGCCAAGCTCTGACAAAAGCCTCTTCTACTGCATTTTTTAAGCTTCTACCAGATCGCAACTCTTCTTTTAAACGCTCGAATACAAGCACATTAGCATCCACAGCCATACCAATAGAAAGAATAAAACCAGCAATACCAGACAATGTTAGAGTAACTCCAATAGTTTTGAAAAGCACCAAGTTAATAAGCACGTACATGCTTAGAGAAATTGCTGCAATAAAACCTGGCAAGCGGTAATAAAGAACCATGTAGATGAGAACTGCAATCAAACCATAGATACCGGCCATGAAACTTTTTTGTAAAGAATCTGCGCCCAAAGTAGCATCAACTTTTTGCTGACTGATGAGCTCTACCGGCACTGGCAACGCACCTGAGTTAAGGCGCTGAGCTAACAAGCGAGCTTCTTGCAAAGAAAAGCTTCCGCTAATTACCGCACTTCCACCAAGAATCGGTTCGTTTACCTGAGGAATACTAATTGCAGATCCGTCCAAGAATATTGCAACAGACTTACCAACGTTACGTTTTGTTAAATCTGCAAACAATTGAGTACCCTCATCATCAAAATTTAAGGCTACCTGCACCTGGCCAGTCTGAGTACTCTGGCTTACTTCTGCTCTTTTGAGCTGCTTACCCGATAAACCACTGGCTTTCCACTGTTCGGCAGGAGGTACAATGTCAGTTGGCTTTTTAGTTTTAAATAAAATTCGAGCAATGTTATACGTTTTAGGAGTACTTGTATCATTTACATCTTTTGGTTGTGCAGAAAGTCTCTTGATAACATTTATACCATCAAAACTTTTTATTAATTCTGTACTTACTTCGCCATCTTTGTGCTTTTCTGCCCAGGCATAAAAATCGGGCACGATTGTGTTATCCAGAAAACCAAGATCGCCACCTGTTGATTTTGTTTGCTCATCTTCTGAATATTTTGTAACTGCTTCAGCAAAATCCATTCCAGCAGCAATGTCTTTTTGAGCTGCTTTTGCTTTTTTCTGAGCCTCAGCATTAAACGTATCCATTTCTTTTTGTTCAGCAGCAGTAAGCGCTCGTAATGGCTCATTACTTTCTTCTTTAAATTCTAAAATTGGAGTTTCTCCAATCATCTTGATAGCTTGATTAACATCGGTAACACCTGGCAATTCTACAATTACATGATAATCATTATTAACACGAGTAGTTTGTACAAGTGGCTCTGAGACCCCCAAACCACCGCGCACACGACGCTCTATCACATCGCGCACACCTTCTACTGCACTTGCTTTATCACTATCTGGAATAAGGGCTGTATTAGCTTGATATACCAAATGAGCACCACCTTGCAAGTCTAAACCGAGGTTAAAACCAGACGCAGGCAACTTTGGCAAACCAATATTAGCTTTTTGATTAACCCAATCTATGCCTCTGTTGGCATAAACAGGAAAAACAACGAGCAAACAAAAAACTGTCAATAAAAATATAGAAAAAATACGCCATTTAACGGTTTGTTTTGAGATGCTTTTGACCTGATTTTTTACAGCCATAATGGATGAATTTAAAGAGTAGGAATAACAATTTGCTCTAATCTTAATTGATTTGGATATTTTTGGCAAGGGTCCCCCTCTTTATATAGAGGGGATAAATAATACTACTCGCCAATATAGGTAAATCGGGGCATAGTTTTACCCTCAACCTCAACGTTTTCGGTAAATACACCTAACGGCCTAACCCATAACGAAAATTCACTTGCATATAACGGCCGATACACTACCATATCTTCCAAGGTAGACTCCAGTTTAGCCACTCCAATAACTTCGTATTCTTTGTTTTTATAATGTCGATATTTACCAAGCTTAAGTGACATATAAAACGAAGAGTAAAATTTTAAACATTACCGTGACACTTCTTGTACTTCTTTCCACTTCCACACGGACACAAATCATTTCTACCAATTATTTTTCCATCAGCGGTTTTTTCTTTTCCAGAATTACTGGAAACTTCTATCTCACCATCTATCGCCTTACTCGCACCGCTAAAATTTAAGTTGTGTTGTTTACCCATCACTGATGGTGCGATTTGAATTCCTAAATTTACTTTGTAAATTAGATAGACTACTTCTTTTTGAATAAGATTGAGCAACTCATTAAACATGCGGAATGTTTCTTTTTTATACTCTACAAGCGGATCTTGTTGAGCATAGCCGCGTAGTCCAATACCAGTTCGCAAATAATCTACGGCCACCAGATGCTCTACCCACAAATTATCCATAGCACGAAGCAACACCTGCTTTTCTATCTCAAGCAACATGCCTGGCTCTGGCACAGCCTTAATAAGCAAGGTTTCATATTTTTCATTTGCCAGCTGCACAAAAAACTCGATCATCTTGGTACGAATTTCGACATCGTCTAATTTTCCTTTATGCTCCCCTTTCGACAAAAGTGTAACTGCGCTTTTCTCTTCGTCGGACAAAGCAAAAATAGTAGATACTGTTTCTAAAATTTCTTTGATATTCCATTCGTTTTTATCTTCGGTATTAGTATGGAAAGAAATAACCTGCTCTATCTCCTGCTCTACCATATCCAAAATAATCTGGCGCATGGTTTTTGCACCATCTGGCACTGTGCCATTTTTTTCATTACTAAATGTTTCCAAAACTTCTCGGCGCTTGGCATAAATAACTTCTCGATGACGATTAAGCACATCATCGTACTCTAATAAGTGCTTACGAGAATCAAAGTGCATACCCTCTACTTTTTTCTGTGCAGACTCTATAACTCGAGTAATTATTTTTTGTTCAATCGGCATATCATCTGGAACCTTAAGCGTTTCCATTACACCGCGAATACGTTCGCCAGCAAAAATACGCATTAGGTCATCGTCTGTCGAAAGATAAAACTGAGATTCACCTGGGTCACCCTGACGACCACTACGACCTCGTAGCTGATTATCAATACGGCGACTCTCGTGACGCTCAGTACCAATCACAAACAAACCACCTGCTTCACGGACTTTAGCTGCTTCTTCGGGCACCACCGGATTACCACCAAGTAAAATATCAACACCACGACCAGCCATGTTGGTTGCAAGCGTTACTGCACCAGCACGCCCAGCTTGGGCTACAATCTCACCTTCGCGCTCATGATTTTTTGCATTTAAAATCTCATGTTTAATACCTTCTCGTTCCAAATACAGACTAAGCGCCTCGTTTTTGTCTACGGCCACTGTACCAATAAGTACAGGCTGCCCTTTTTCTTGCAACTCTTTTACTTTAAGAGCAATGGCTTTATATTTTGCTTCTTCGGTTTTGTAAATTCGATCAGGGTGATTGATACGTTGATTGATTTTGTTTGGCGGAATTACAACAACTTCTAATTTATAAATCTTACCAAACTCTTCGGCTTCGGTTACAGCCGTCCCTGTCATACCAGACAATTTTGGATATAATCTAAAATAATTTTGGAAAGTTACCGTCGCCATTGTCTGACTCTCTTGTTGAATTTTTACTTTTTCTTTTGCTTCTATAGCCTGATGCAACCCTTCACTATAACGGCGACCTGGCATTTTACGACCGGTAAACTCATCTACAATAATTACTTCTCCGTTTTCTACGATATAATCTCGATCAAGCATAAATAATGCCTGAGCACGGAGCGCCTGCTCCATATGATGAACTGTTTTTATACCACCTTCAGCATAAATATTATCTATACCTAACCACTTTTCCATTTTATTAATACCAGCTTCGGTAAGTGTAGAAGAGCGCATTTTTTCATCAACATTATAGTCTTCGTCGAGCACCAACCCTTTTACTAATTCAGCAAATTTATAGTACATGTCATTGGCATCTTCGGCTGGTGCAGAAATAATAAGCGGTGTTCTGGCTTCGTCAATTAAAATAGAATCAACTTCATCGACAATAGCGAAAAAGAATGGACGTTGAGCCATGTCTTGTTTATTTTGCACCATGTTGTCACGCAAATAATCGAAGCCAAACTCGTTGTTGGTTCCATAGGTAATATCACAAGCATACGCTTCCTGCCTTGTACAACTTTCTAGATACTCTACTTCCACTTTAAACATACCTTTAGCATCACGTTCTTTATCAGCTGGACTTCCTTCGGACAAATCTTCTTCTGGCTTAATAGATTTTGCAGCATTATATCTAAAAGATTTTAATTGCTGCTGAATAATACCAACACTCAGACCCAGCGCATCATAAATTTGGGCCATCCACACGGCATCGCGTTTTGCCAAATAATCATTGACAGTTACTACATGCACACCTTTCCCAGCCAAAGCATTTAGGTATGTTGGTAATGTTCCTACGAGTGTTTTTCCTTCACCGGTTCCCATTTCGGCAATGCTGCCGCGATGAAGCACAATACCACCAATAAGCTGCACATCGAAATGACGCATACCGGTAATGCGCTTGGAAGTTTCTCGCACTACGGCATATGCTTCTGGTAAAATATGATCAAGCGTTTCGCCATTATTCAAGCGACTTCTAAATTCCGTAGTTTTGTTGCGCAAATCTTCGAGAGTTAATTTCTCCATTTCTGGTTCGAGGGTATTTATTTTTTCTACTATCGGACGAATACTTGCCACCGCTTTCGCATTAGGATCTCCAAATATTTTAGATAAAAAAGACATATAGTTTAGCACGGCTACTTTAACAAACGAGGAATAAACTGCTTATATATTACTAAAAACAGGCCTCTATAAGGCCTGCCTATTTTATCATAGAGGGTCCAGATAATCAAGGATTTTAGGCTTTATTTTGTAAAATCAAAAGCTCCTTTATTCGAGCCATTTCCCGCTCTACTACATCACCGTCGTACTCTCCTGAATGAGCGGTAACACCCTCATAAATTGGTCGTTTTTGATCCAGATGCAAATCAAAAATCACCGTATCATTTTCTATTTTAATATAGACATGGAATCGAGGATAAAAATCTCTATGGATACGTTTGGCAAAGCTCGTTTTACCCATGCGTCTATCTATAATTTTGGCATAGCCACAGCGCAAAATATTTTTTTCTGGATCGCTTATTTCGTTTTTATTAAATCTAATAATCATAAAAAATTAAACGGCACGAATAAAACAGGCATGGCATACTGGCTGGTACGTAAACGTACCGTCATCTGGTATAACAGGCGGCATTCCCGCGGTCACCGGTGCACCACTATTGAAAACTTGAGAGTACACTGCTTGTGGTTTTCGACAAATCTCACACACAGCTCTCTTGTACTTCACTTCTTTTGGACCAAGTTCCAATAAATTTTTTATAATATCGAACATTTTTCCCTTGTAGTCCAAATCTAGGCCCGCACCAACCACCTTAACACCTTTTTTCAACAAAGTTGCCAACGCATCAAATTCTTTTGAATCAAACATGTGCAATTCATCTATTCCAACAACTGAAGCTGCATCAGCAGCAATATCGTGCAGACTGTTTATTTTTTTCGCCTCAAGCGCCATACCATTTCGAGATGAGATTTGTGCGTCTCGCACATTTCGACTGGACTGATAAAGAGCAAATGGAATATCCGTATACTTAAGCGGAGCAAAATAACTTATCAGGTCAAAAGACTTTCCGCTTTTCATTGGGCCAAGAATTAACGTGAGATCCATACATAATAAAAATCGAAAATAAAACTAGCTAAATTATACAGTAAATTTGTAAAAAAATAAAAGTCGCCTCTGGACCATCTTGCCAGAAAACGACCTCATGGAAAGTGCAACCTAACCCCTGCCTGGCCATAGAGCGCCCAGTGATCAGTGGCGAGCAAACCGCCTTTAATCAAGGCAAAAAAACAATACCTACCACTATCATGACTACACCAGGTTCCTCCCAACCCGGTAAGAAACATGGTATTGCTCTTACTAATCTTCGTCAAGGACTCTTTGTCCAAGGCGCTAAGAAGCGCTTGAGCAGACATGTCGGCATTAATTCGCCCATCTAACCCGGCTGTCTGCAGTGAAACAAGCGGGTCAACAGAAAATCTGCCAACAGGAATACTCAAACCGAGACTCAGGCCAATACTAGTCAACCCTCCGGTCACACCAATATGCTGTTTGGCAAAGTCAGAAAAATCAAACTTACCATCAGTCACTTCTCCCACTCGGACCAAGACCTTTTGAACATCAGTTTCCAAAAAGCTAATCCACTGGAGCTGACCGCTGCCAAACAACTCAAGACCTTGAGGAATCGCCAGTCGCCACGACAGAGAAAGGCCGAGTCCCGCACCTTCGGCAAGCAAGTCGGATTCCAGATTATTGCTCTGGTAACCCAAACTGTAGCCGCCTTCGATGAACTGGATCCCCACCCCCATCTGAAGACCGGGAATGTTCCTAGCTTCGACAACACAGTCCAAGCTCAGCGAGTGCGTACTGCTAGCGATCTTCACAGTCGTACTGTGAACAGACGAAGCCGAGAAGAATTCCCAGGAATCAGCCGCACTACACGGAAATTGGCCAGCAGGCTCCAGCTCAACTTCTGGAACAGAAGCTGGCGGACTCGCCATCGCCGGTAGCAACAAAGCTATCGAGCTCACACAAAAGACCAAGAGCCACCGAACAACAGACTCCGGAAAGTTGATGTGCATCGTTTTGTGCCCCCTATATTAAAGCTTAGGCTTGCGCGTACTTTATGTCAAATAGATTATATATAAAATTTTGAATATTTCTGTCTAAACTTTGCCAATTTAGGAGCAATGACTGCCTGACAATAAGCTTGATCTGGATTGCGGGAAAAATAATGCTGATGATACTCTTCGGCTTCAAAAAATTCTGGTAACGGCAACACTTCTGTTACAAACGGATCGTCATATACTTTTTCTTGTGTTAATTCTTTGATAATTCTTTCTGTAGCTTCTTTTTGTTTTTCATTAGTATAAAAAACTACGGAACGATATTGCGTACCAATATCATGTCCTTGACGATTAAGCGTAGTTGGATCATGAATCACAAAAAAGATATACAATATATCTTCGCGTGTTATCTGCATTGGATCAAACGTAATTTTTACCACTTCGGCATGGCCAGTACGACCGCTGCATACCTGCTCATAGAGAGGCTTGTCGACAGAACCCCCAGCGTACCCAGAGACCGCTGACTCTACTCCTTTTGTACGAGAATAAGCGGCTTCTAAACACCAAAAACAGCCACCGCCCAGTACTATTGTTTCTAAATTTGACATATATAATAAAAAAATTACATAGCAATAATACCGCATTCATGCCCATCTTACAATTAAAAAAAATAAAAAAGGCTCATTGTTTAGAGCCTTTTTTATTTTAAAATATTTAGTATCTTCTGCGGAAATTTCTGTTGCCACCGCTATTTCCACCGCCATATCCGCCGCCTGAAGAACGTCTTGGTGGAAAATTACCTCGGCGTCTATTATCTTCTTCTTTAAAGAAACTTGGCGCAGCATTAGCTCGACGTGGAGGCAAGACCGGCAAAGACATAACAGGAATAGTCTTTTTGATAAGGCGTTCGATTTGTTTAATATCGCTTCTTTCATCTGGAGAAGCAAAAGAGATTGCTTTACCAAAACTTTCGGCACGACCAGTACGACCGATACGGTGCACGTAATCTTCAGAATTATCTGGAAGATCGTAGTTAATTACCAAAGAAATACCAGTTACATCAATACCGCGAGAAGCAATATCGGTTGCCACGAGCACTCTATATTTTCCGGTTTTAAATCCTTGCAATGCTTCTTTGCGCTGACCCAACGATCTGTTGGAATGAATTTCTGCAGCGGTATGACCCATGCCACGTACGTTCATATTAATTCTTTTTGCACCATGTTTAGTGCGAGAGAAAATTAATACCGAACCAGTGGTCTCGGATAAAATCTTGTCGAGTAACTGAGTTTTAGCGTCTTTATTTACGATAAATAATTCCTGTTCTACATTTTTGGAAGAAGTACCTGCTGGAGCTACTTCAATGCGCAACGGAATTTTCATATAGCGACTAGCAATTTCGGCAATCGCGCGAGGCATAGTAGCCGAAAACATAAGCGTCTGGCGATCGGTAGGTACCAAGGATAAAATCTGTTTAATCTGCGGCATAAACCCAATATCAAACATGCGATCAGCTTCATCAAGCACCACAATTTTCATGCGGTTAAGCGTTAAGTTTCTTTGTTCCAAGTGGTCTACAAGTCTGCCTGGCGTTGATACAATAATATGTGGCCCACGAGCCAACATTTGTCTTTGTTGATACGCAGAAGCACCACCAATAAGCACAGCTGTGCGAAGCCCTAACGGACGACCAACTTTTTGCAATACTTCATCTACCTGAAGCGCTAATTCGCGAGTAGGTAACAAAATTAACCCTTGAGCTGGGCCAGGAGCCTGTGAAAGCAATTGAATCATTGGGATACCAAAAGCCATGGTTTTACCCGTACCAGTCTGGGCAATACCAACGATATCTTTACCTTGCAAAGCCTGAGGAATACACTGATGCTGGATAGGTGTGGGCGTAACATATTTCAATCGCTCCAAATTATCTAAGAGTTTCGGAGCAATGCCAAGGTCGCTAAAACGAGCTTGGACTTGTGCGTTCTGTGTCATACTAAATTGTTTAGTGACCCGATAAAACTTTGGTCACTATAACTATGACACAAGAGATTCGAGTCTAAGGTTAGCTAAAATGCTACCTATAACTTAAGAAGGCACTAGTATAGCATAAAATAGGGGTTTTGTCAAGGTAATATTGACAAGGCTTACTATTTTTTGTTATATTTGTTTATTCTCCTAATTTTAAGGGGTTTTTGACTCTTTACAAAATGCATATAAGTTACAGGGCAGGAATTTTATGGCTATAAATTTATAGCCCTAGAGTCCTTGTCCTGTGGCAAGGAGCTGCAGTGATGTATCGCGAAAGCGAAAGGACGACCGTGAGACTCACAAACATATACGTTTGCACCTCCTCCGCTGAGCTGCAAAATGCTCTTCAGGCTGCATTCCAGCCCTTTGAGTCCCTACCGAAGGGCAACTCTGGCGAAATGCTCGCTTGGGCCATGATCCGCTGGGTCCGCACAAAGACCAAAGACGATGATCAGCTTAGCGCGGCGACTGCAGTTCTTCGACTCGTTCAACAGGCCAGAACTAAGGAGCACTGCACTGTCGAATTCGGGACCTCCCACGTGAGCCTTCATACCCCTTACACCTCACGCACACAGATCAGTCTATATTGGTACCACAATGACAACTATCACGTTGAGGTAAAATTCGGAAACAGAGGCTCTGAGACGCGGGCGATGATAATCCTGGAAACGGCCGAACGAAATGGAGTAAAATTCGATGCTTACCACGATCAAAAACGCATCGAACGCCGAGAGGTACTGGGTGCTCTGCTCCACCGAGCCATACAGCAACTCGAGCAGATCGAAGCTTCCCCGGTGAGAAAGGGCTTTCCCAGGCGCTACAAGACTGCGGCCATAACCAAAGCTCGGGCCACTGTCGCCTTTTTCGAAGGTCTCACAGCGTAGCCGGTCATCAGTACCTGCAGCGATGATCCCGGCAAGATAAAACCACCCTCGAACGCACTGTGCTTATAATAATTTGTAAGTAGAATGCGAGGGTGGTTAACAAAAATAATTGAAAAAGCAGACTATTACTAGTCTGCTTTTTCTTTTGTTGAAAATACTAATTAGGAAAGGTGCTTAGAAACGAGTTTAGTCATTTCAAACATGTTTACTTTAGCCTTACCACCAAACACTACTTTCAAGGCTTCGTCAGCATTGATATCGCGTTTATTTTTTTCATCCTGAAGGTTTTTACCTTTGATGTAAGCCCATAATTTTTTAACCACTTCAGAGCGTGGCATAGGACCTTTACCAACAACAGCAGCGAGTTCAGCGCTGATAGTCATTGGTTTCATAAAAGCAGAGTTTGCTTTTGGCATATAACTTTTATTTTAGCGAAGTCATGTCTTGACGTGAGCCAAGACGCTGAATTCAATTAGTTAATTATTAATTATGATTATACCAGACGGCTTCTTGTAAAGCCAGGTACGGTTATCAGTATAACACCTATTCAAAAATAGTACAATTTACGGATTAGGCCGAAGCTTTTTTAAAGGCTTCACGTTCGCTTAGGCGAGCCATCCAGGCCAAAATATTTGGATAGCTAGAAATATCAAAATTGGCAAAAGGAGCTACTTGCACAACCGACATAGCCGTAATATCAGCTAACGTAAACTTACCCAAGGCCATATATTCTTTATCCGCTAAATGCGCCTCAAGCACACCGAGATATCGTGGCAATTCGTTCTCACGAGCATTTTTCGTCATTTCGGAGTCTGGAGTATTCTGATATTTTTGCATCACAAGCGGATGGAATGATTCGGACAAATGAGTAATAGACCAAATGTTCCATTTGTTTACTTCGGCATGTTCTTGAGCAGTAGCACCGACAAATTGAAAGCCATTATATTTTTCCATTAAATAATAATTTATGGCTACAGATTCCCACAATACAAAGCCATCATCAATAATAGTTGGCACTTTACCGTTAGGGTTAAGTTTTAAATATTCGGCCGATTTGTGCTCTTGTTTAGAAAAATCAAGTAGCATGGTTTCGTACGGAATTCCAAGCTCTTCCATGAGCCAATAACACCGAAACGCGCTAGACTTTTTTGAACCGTAGATCTGGATCATATGATTATATTAATTTATTGAATTATTACTATATTTACAATGCCCCAACTGGCTCATCATCCGCAATACCTTGTAGTGAAGCTAATTCTAAATATATTTCACTTCCAACTTCTTCATCCTCTGTAAATTTCCATCTTTGCTCTTCGTTTATAAATAATTTTTTATAAGCCTTGCCAAGCAGACGAAATGTTTCCGACCGCTCCAAGCCGTAGTCTCTTTCTATTTTTAAAACGTCCTGTAAAACCTTCCGTGCTTTTGCCTGCAACTCTCTTTCATCATCTTCAACAGCTAATTCAAAATGCTGCACTCGTTCCGCCCTCAACTGAAGATAATCAGGAAACATTTCTGTTACTTTTTTCACTAACGCCTTGAGTCGGTGTATTATAAACTGCTCCCGTTCCAGTTCATTCTCTATAGAAGCTGCGGATGGATCAAAATTTTGATTACTTTTTTCAGTCCTGTTTTGGGCATCTTTTTGTGCTGCAGCACGATCTGGAGAACTAAATCTTTTCATATTAAATTATTTTAATATCAGATTTCGTTTGGCGGATATTTGCATAGCCACAAAAAATAGCATCGAAAATCCAAGCATAACCAGTACCGAAACAGCCGGATTTAAATCTGAGTAATCAGTCAAACTATATCTAAAAAAGTTAATATTGTGGTGAATTGGATTAAACAAACTAATCACATTCCATGGGTGGGGTAAGTTAGCTACCGGGTAAAACACGCCAGCCAAAAATATCATCGGTTGCATCACAAAACTGGTCATCAGGGTAAGAGCTTCAAAATTCTTTGCCCAAAAACCAAAGGCCACGCCAAGCATGCCAAATTCTAATCCGGTAATAAATAAAGCAAATAAAAAATATAACGGATGCGCAGGCAAGCCAAGCCCCGGAATAAACCAGATAGTAGCAAGCAGGGCGATCACAACCGTAATTACCCCGCGGGTAAAGGCGGCCATTGCATAGGCAATACCAATGCGCCAGACTGCGATTGGTGCAAGCTGCAAGTCTATAATATTACCCAAATTTTTGGCAATCACAAGCGCAAATGACGGATTGGAAAAACTACTATTAACAATAAGCATGGCCAACAAGCCAGTATATACAAACGTTAGGTACGGCAATGATCCGACGGCGCGGCCAGAAGTAACAATACCAAATACGCCTAAGTATAAAGCAATAGAGACAATCGGATTAAACACCGTATCAATCCAAATTTTTTGAAATCGTTTTACTTCTCGAGCGTATAATGCCCACATGTTTATTTGCATACAGTATCTAGCCCTTATTATTTGTTAATTTTAAAAAGATATATTCAAGCGAAGCTGCTTCGGAACGAATAGATTTTAAATTGTGATTATAATGATTGGTTAATTTGCTCATATCAGTAGCCAGGTCGGTTGAAATGGGATATTCATATTCCACACCCACTTCGGATACACCTGGCAGTGGCGAAACAGAGCGATCAAAAAGTTCAAAGTGAATAGTATTTTTTGAAAACTCTTGTTGAATATCTTTTAATTTTCCACTCTTAATGAGATGACCGTGATCAATTAAGGCAATAGACTCACAAAGCTGCTCTGCTTCTTCTAAATAATGGGTAGTAAAAACAATAGTTGTCCCCTCCTCGTTTAACCTACGAACGAGACTCCAAATTTTTTGACGTAAGCTCACATCTACACCAGCTGTTGGCTCATCCAAAATTAATAATTTTGGTTTATGCAAAATTGCTTTGGCCACCATCAAGCGTCTTTTCATGCCGCCAGACAAATTACGAGCACGTTCGTGTATTTTATCCTCTAACCCAAGATCTTCTAACACAGATTTTATTCGGGCCTTACGTTCGCCACGAGGCACACCGTACATACCACCAAAATAATATAATACTTCTTCTACCGTAAAAGCCATCTCTACCACAATTTCTTGTGGTACCACCCCAATAAGCTGCTTAGTTTTATTAGCATCTTTTAAAACATTTAAATCAAAAACATCTATATTGCCGCTACTTGGCAACAAAACACCGCTAATCATATTGATTAGTGTTGATTTTCCAGCTCCATTAGGACCAAGCAGGCCATAGATTTTACCTGCTTCAATGTTTAACGAAACATTGTCGACAGCTTTAAAATCCTCACCTTTGGTATTTTTGAATGTTTTGGTGACATTGTTTATTTTCAGTGGGAGCATACGAAAAATTCTTAAATTTGCGATAAAGGTGAACTTCTAACCAGCTGAACAAGGCTGCATCATTATAATTCTAGAAATAAACAAAGGCAACTACACCTATTTATTCGAAGCCCGAGCTACGGCTTGGTTCAGAATATCTTCCAGCTCCTGAGTAGCGTTTTTATTTAACAAATTCAATTGATGAATGAAGGTCGCGCGCAGATTGGCTGGCACCGCCAATTCAAAAAACTTGCGAAAGATTTCTGCTTTTTCTTGCGGATAGATAAATGTTTTCCAGCCACGTGCAGAAAATTCCTCAGCACAACCAGCCAAATACCGAGGATCTTCTACTTCAATTTTTTCTCGATCCACATCAATCTGCCCTTCTGCAAAATGTTCGGCGCGTACATATACCCCTTTAGATACAAGGTCTTTTAACAAGGCAGGTATTTTTTTAGTTAGACCAGGCGTACAAAAAACTAATTCTAAACCACTATCTATTTTTTTAAAAATGGCACTTGTTTTATAATCTTGACTGCAGATACAGAAAAAAAGCATTAACATATAAATAATTATTGATTATTAACAAAGTAGTCCAAATCTAAAAAGTTATCATTTTCGTCTCTCCAGTCAGTATTAAAGAGGAGAGGCTCAGAATTGTCATTTAGAATCGAAAAAAGTTGCTGTTTTTCATCTTCAGTAAATAAACCCGCACGAAAAGTTGTAAAATCTAAATCGTTCGCATTTACAATTTGATCAACTGCGGACAATAATTTTTCTGCTCTAGCATTACCAAAGGATTTACTTTGCTCATCTATTTCTTGAGCGTCAAAAAATAATACTTCCAATGACTGATCGGATGGCGGTAAGGTTTTTAACTTTTTTACTCCTGTTTTATCAGCTTGAAGACTGGCTAATAAAAACTCTCGGTCTTGACAAAACACTATATACTTAAGTACTAAGCCTCGTTCAGCGTCGGTTAATTTAGAATCTAAAAAAGCAACTAATTCTTGTCGGCCTTGCTGCTGCAAGGCTTTATCAATTGCCTTATCTGCATTAAGTTCATGCTGATCAAGCCATGCTTGGTATCTATCGCGCATTAAAGGTGATAAAGTTTTAAACTGAGCTTCAATTTCTTTATACCTTTTATATGCTTGCTCTTTATTCATCTTACTTGTAATTTCTAACCGAGCTTGTAACGCCTTATCTCGATCAAAATTGGGGTCCATTTTTTTAACAAACTCATCCACCAGTTTATAGTCTGCTTCTGGTAAATTTAATTCACCATCAAAATAAGCCCCTCCAATTTCTGCCCAATATTCTTCGGCTTTTATATTCAATTCTTCTTCTTTATCTTCATTACTAATTGATTCAACATATGCTGATATATACCGATCTTCAGATTGGACACGATCATATACTGCTACTTTCAAACTTGCTCGTTCAGTTTTAGTAAGCCTCCCACTTCTCTTCCAGTCTCCCGCATGACTACCTTCATGGGCGAGCGTCCTACTCCATATCGATCGTGAAGACGCGCTTTCTTTTGTCACAGAAATAAGTTCTGTGCCAAAAATTTCAATCCCATATGCCGCACCTTTCATTCCTCTCCAAAAAACTATACTGGTGTCAGCACCGCCCAAACCACCCTCAGCAGTCGCCACTGCCTGAGAATGTTTATGCAATTCTGATCCATAACTTTCATGCATCGCATACCTCTCATTTATAAAATCAATCAACCCAATTTCATTAGTAAACCCCTTTGGAAATGTTGCTAAAATGGCATCAATACGTTCTGGCGTAGCCTCAGAATCTAAATTCTGCAGATTATCATAATTAATAGCTAGATGATGATTAGTATCATACTCTCTAGAATCAAGCCGCCTGCTGAGCTTATAAAGCTGACCTCCAAGAGATGCTGCTAACCCAAGATAGACGGCTGCCCATTGCAATTTATACTTTGTTTGCACTTCCCTCAACGCAGCAACTAACTGCTTGTCTCCTGCTTCTTTCTCATCCACATTCCAATCCTCATTATTATTTTCTAGTTCTAAAGCTTCTTTTTCTAATCTATTAAGAACCTGACTCATATGACCCATACGCACCTGTTCTGCAAATTCTTCATCTGTATCAAGCAGTTCATAAAAAAGATCTGGATACCCTCTATCAACCCAAATTTGACTACCTCTCACAAGATTTTCATCTCCTAAAAACTGCTCTATGCGCTTCTGCATATCAATTGCCTGAACATCAAGCTTCTTATTGTTATGATCATGCGCAATAACAGACTCTCCTCTTCCTCTTTCCATAAAACTTCTTTAAGAAATAAATCTATAATACTGAATTAATATAATAGCTCTAAAGAAGAATAAAATCAAACGAATTAGTAAAAAAATAGAGACTAAAATCTTTTTTAAATAAAAGCGCACCGTGGGTACAGTGCGCGAGGACGGCAGCGAGATGTCGTCGAAGACGAACAAGTCGCATGTTGCTGAAAGAACGAAGGAACTAGTGCAAGCAGCGAAACTTGGCAGGCGCGGGACGATTCGCATCGTCTTCGGCCAACCTAGCTGCTGGAGCCGTGTAGCTCGAGTCGCAACTTGCGTGGCGGCAGATTTCTTTCACATCTGCGCCAGTGACACGCCAACTGCTTGCTGGCGTAGTCATCACAGCGTGCGATCCTTCGGCAAGATGCTCTGCACCGAGCGCATGACCGAGCTCGTGAGCGACTACGTTCTGCATCATCCAGGTGCAGGACGTGTTGGGAGCACAAGCGCCGTTGCCATAGACGAAGACGTTGTCTCCGTCATACTCTCCGGCGAGCGAATCGCTCTCATCTTCGGGACGAGCTCCTTCCCACAGATCCCTACCCTCTTCGGTGGGGTAGTTCTCGTAGATCCAGTACACACACCGGATTCCGCTGTTCTCTCCGCTACCGTAGAGACCCGGCTTCTCGCTGCCGTAGACGAAGAACTTGTTCTTGTTCTCGTATCGGGCATTGAGATTGAGATCGTCGATAGCCGCCTTGATCTGGTCGATCTGCGGCTGAAGCCAGCCGCCACAGGCATAAACCGTGACGGTTTCCTGCCTGGCCACCTCTGGAAGAGGGGGCGCTCCTTCGCAGGCCGTAAGCACTGCGAAGCAACACAGAAGAATGAAACACTTCATGTGAGACTCCTCTCAGGCTTTGGCCTGTCGATTGTCATAGTGCCAACTGTAGGCACGATGATATAATCGCATTATACCAAAAAACAAGGCTTTTGTCAAGCCTTTTCTGCTTATTTTTTGCTAATTATAGAGAAAAAATATACTCCTTCCACTCATTCTATCTGCCTATCACCTACCCTTCCGAACAAAACTACTTGACTCAAAAAATTTATGAGAAAACCGATACACAACCGTTAGAAAAAACCAGTATACCGCATGCTCAATATCAATAAATCCGTATACATTAAGTGGACGAGCGCTATAGTCCCACAACCGATACCCGAGCAAATACAAAGAAACTACTCCCCCAAAAAATTCCAAAGCCACACATAAAACCGTACCTATAATTACCTGAGGCCAAAATGAAATATTGCCAACAGAAAAAAATGCGTAAAGCATAACTGCGCCAAATGCATAAATAAAAGCAAAGAATGGCATGAGTGTTCCTGGCATATACTCGCCAATCACGAGCGAACGATAAGCAGTATCCAAAACCCATCCAAAAAATCCACCACCAATAAAAATAGCTAGATACAAATAGATTTTACGCATAGCTTATAATGGCGTGTTAAGCGAAAACCCTTGTTTACGCCAAGCGAGCAGGCCGCTCGTCATACTGTATAGTTCCGCTGGCAAGCCTAGAGCCTCTAACTGCGCTAATGCAAGCTGGCTACGGCCACCAGACAAACAATACAAATATATTTTTTGATACAGACGCAATTCGTCGACATGATTCATAATTACATCGAGAGGAATATTTTTTGCGCCTATAATCGCCCCCTTTTCAAACTCAGCTGGGGTGCGCACATCAATAATAACACTATCTGACGGCATGCCTTGTTCAATTAAGGCATGTACCGCTTCAACGGAAATTTGTTTACCAGTCATATAAAAATGTAAACCTACTGTTTTTTAATAAGTGTTTTAATTACCCAACGACCTTCATCAATACGATACCACCCATTTTTTTCTTCAAGAATTTTTACAACATCTTTTTTATTCAACTTAGCGGCAGCTGCATATTTTACTCCTGGACCAATACGCACATTTAATCCATCGGTAGTTGGATTACCTCGTCCCAAAATTGTAAGCGCACCCATCATTACCGGCAGCGTACGACTTGGTTCTACAAAATACTGGCCTGGCAAATTATACCCACAACTAGCACTACCTCCACCATCGGCTTGCAACTGATTTTCTTCTGCCACACCTGCCACCAATAAAGCTCTGCTTGCCTCACCCACGGTGGCCGATTGACTACAATAAATAACCAGCTCTTGTTTATCTGGCATTACCCCAATAAATAACCGGGCCGTACCAACTCCGTCGCTTTTACCAACATCTGGCCCAAAACTTTCAAAAGCCTGGTCGCCACTGGCAACACCTGCAAAAATATCTGCATCAAACTGTTGAATATTTGCCTTGCCCGTACGGTTATTGACCAGCAACATACGGCGGGAACTATTCATATCAAAATCCGGACGACTACCGCTAGACACAACTGTTTTACCATTAACTGTATATTTGAGCGCCATGCTTAGATCTGAGGTTGGCAACGTAATATTAAAGAAAGATGCATTCCACACAAACTTATTATCTGCTGATACTAACTTACCTCGCTCGGCCACAAATCGCGGAAAAGCAAAATTATGGTATTGACTTGTCACTACTGGCACAGCTACTGGTGTTGTTGATGCGGTTGATGAAGCCGATCCAAACGGATCAGTTGTGGTTGCAATAATTGATGGTGTTGAATAGGTTGTATTAACTGCAGTTGCAAAAGACGCATTGGCTGGACCCCAATCTAACGGCTCAGTAGTGGTAGAAAAAATAAAATTAATTTCATTCATCGGCAAATAAATACGAGTTACAAAATCCAGCGCACCACTACCACTTGGCGCTTTAAAAAAACTGGCAATGCCGGGCGCTTTTGCCCAAGTAATCGGCGTATAGCCTTCGGGTGTCACTGGTTTCCAAGCCGCCGATACCGGCGTAACGGCAAAAGTAAAAAGAATAACAAAAATTATAGATAGTCTTTTTAACATAAATTAATGAAGCTAAAAATTAACATTTAATTTATTATAACACAAAAATAAATATAGTGCTCTAAAGAGATTGACAAGCGCCACTTTTTATGCTAAAATTAGAAGTTAATTTTCAGCCCCTATACTGGTGCCCGTAGCAAATCCGCTACGGGAGTCCGTAGGGGGCTGACACGCCTCCTTAAATAGTTTTAATTGGCTCAACAAGATCAACGAAAGGACTACCAGTGCCCACTCGTCTTTCCCTTCTGGCCCTCGTGCTCGCAGCTTGCACCGCGGTGCACCGCCCCAACCTCTCCGACGACACGGTCAACAAGAAGACCAACGTCTTCTGGCAGATCGAGGTGCTCAGCCCGCCGCCGAACTGCGGCCTGATCGTGTTCCATAACCAGCCCGGCGAAACCACAGCTCTGCCGATGCAAGTCGTGGAGGGCAAGGCCAACGTATTCAGTGCCACGTCCCCCATCGATACGCCGCTCAAGTTCATGATCGAGGTGAAGATTCGCGACAACACCAACGAGTGTGTCTCCTGGACGAACTACTGCGGCCCCATCACCATGCGGCATGGCCGTTCGCTCCAGACTTTGCACAAAACACGCCCAATCTTCTGGGCGCTCATGTCCTTCGCCGAGGGCGATGGCATCTCGAGCTTGAACTCAAGTACTGTCGAGCCGTTTCCAGGCTGGACACCGCTCACCTGCGAGTACCGTTCGTTCGGCTGGAACGAGAACTGATCAGGCCACCAAGCCAGATCCCTGAGCGACTCGGACGCACTGCGCGACCGATGCGACTCAGAAATACATCCGGGCCGCTCACGCAATGTAATAATTACTTGTTACGTTGCGTGAGCTCGGATGTATATTACATTTTTAAAAAAACCTTTCTCTAATCAGAAAGGTTTTTTTATTAGTTGAATTTATAAATGAACTTTTATATATTTTCTATCTCCAGATTCCAATAATTGCACCTGCGGCCAATAATGTTACAAGCATATGACCAATGCCAAGCCAAAACAACACTTGTTTACCACCCCATAATTCTTCTCCCAATTTAAGCGGCACTACAAAACCAAACCACATCACAAATCCAGATAAGAGACCGCCACCGAGGGTGGCATGCCCAAAACCAATCGTTATGCCTGCAAGAGTATAAAACATAAGCAAGCTCGCTACAAATTGCGCAGCATATGTTGCTATCATTTTATTCTTCATTGCAGCCTGCTGTTCTGGAGTCCATGCTGCCATACCTTTGGCTGCCATAAATTTTTTACCAAATAATGGTCCATACCAAATACTACCAATAACCATAGATACAATTGCCGAAACGAGCACTGCCCACAAGTTAACATCCCACATATATAAAAGTTAATAATAAAAGCTATAATATATTATATAAAATTTTATCTGCCTGAGCAAACCTTTTATATTACCTGTGGATAATCAATGTAAAGTTAACTTGACATTGATTATTTATTACTTTACAATTACAAAATAATTAATTTTAATTTTTTGCTCTAGACAAAAAATTAATAAAGCTAATTCTAATTTATATTAGAATTTTAATTTAAAATGTATGCAAAATAAATTTGCCATCGGATTTACTTTACTACTTGGAGCAATAATCCTAACTGGGGCTGGCTGTGCCACTACTCGCACAGCAGATCTTTCTCCAAGCCAACCAGTCGACACAATGGAAAAGAAAGATACAATGAATAATGAAGAAAAAAATACAGCGACGATGGAGAAAGAAAAAACTATGACTCCAGAAGAAAAAATGATGGCTGAAAAAGAAGCTATGATGGAGAAAAATACAACTGGTAAATATGTAGATTATTCTCCAACAGCTCTTGCCGAGGCAACAAAAAATAATGGTAAGGCTATATTATTTTTCTGGGCTTCTTGGTGCCCTGATTGCAAGGCAAGCAACGCAAACTTTCTTGCAAACCTAGACAAAATTCCACAAAACGTAACTATACTCAAAACTAATTACGACACAGAGAAGGCACTTAAAACAAAATACGGCGTTACCTATCAACACACCTTTATCCAAGTAGACGGAGCAGGAAACCAAATTGGCAGATGGAACGGCGGCAGCATTGTCGAGTTAATTAGTAATATAAAATAAAATGTTGCAAATCATTTTTTCTTTTCTCGCGGGCGTGCTCACTATTGGCGCGCCCTGCATCCTGCCAATGTTGCCTATTATTTTGGGCGTATCAGTAGGCCATACAAGCAAAACACGACCGCTATTTATCACGCTCGGTTTTATTACTACATTTTCGGTAGCAGGACTTACTTTGTCTATAATTGTACAAAAGTTAATGATTGCACCCGACTTACTCCGCAATGTTGCAGTGATTGGCCTCGCCATTTTTGGCGCTCTCATGTTATTTCCAAAACTATTTGAGATACTAGCGCAACGCTTATCTGGTTTTTCTACCAAAGCACAACAAATAAGCCAAAAAGCTGGAAACAAAAACTTTGGTGGTTTTGTCCTTGGTATGATTCTAGGTCTCATCTGGACACCGTGCGCAGGGCCAATTCTTGGTAGCATCCTTACGCTTATTGCCACCCAATCAAGTTTTGGGCAAGCAATACCTATGCTTATCGCCTACTCTGCTGGGGCAGGCGTACCTATGCTTGCTATTTCTTATGGCGGGCAAGCTATTACTACCAAAGTACGCTCTATCGCTCAATACGCAAACACTATCCAAAAATTATTTGGAGCGATTATTTTATTGCTCGCTATAGCCATGTATTTCCAATACGATTTAAAACTTCAAGCTAAACTACTAGACTATTATAGCTTTCCAACCTTAGAAGAAAAACTAATTAAACCTAGATTAAATGTAGCTCCTGAAAATAACAAAAAAAGCTCTCAAACTGCAACGAACTTTCCAAACTACGGACAAGCTCCTGATTTTAAAAACATAGCTGCATGGATTAATACAGAGAGCGGCCTATCCATAGAGGATCTTAAAGGCAAAGTAGTATTAATAGATTTCTGGACATATTCTTGCATTAATTGTATTCGCACATTACCCTATGTCACCTCGTGGTATGAAAAATATAAAGACCAAGGGTTTGTTATTATTGGTGTACATACACCAGAATTTGAATTTGAAAAAGTATTAGATAATGTACAAACCGCGGTCAATCGACATGGAATAAAATATCCCGTCGCTTTGGATAATAATTTTGGTACGTGGAATAATTACAGCAATCGTTACTGGCCAGCACACTATCTCATTGACCGTGACGGCAATATACGATACTATCATTTTGGCGAAGGAAAATACGAAGAAACAGAAAATGCGATTACGGAGTTGCTTGGTATGGGCAAAATTATTGCCAAGGAAACACCGGAATCAAATCCAACTATACGTACTCCAGAAATTTATTTCGGCACAGATCGGATAGAATATCTGACAGGCTCCCAATCACCTGCCAAATCTGCTGCAGAATTTTTTCTTCCATCACAATTGGAAACAAATCATTTTGCCCTACAAGGCATTTGGAAATTTACTCCGGAACACGCCGAGCTAACAGAAGGCAAAGGCGCAATCAAAATGAATTTCTTTGCTGGCAAAATCCACATGGTAGCCAGAGCGCAGAGACCAGTGACCGTACAAATTACCGTGGACGGAAAAAAACAAAAACCTGTTACCATTTCTGGATCTGACCTGTATACACTATTTGATTCGACCGATTATACTACTCACGAAATTATTATAGAAATTCCCGAACCTGGACTAGAGGCATACACATTCACTTTTGGATAAACACATGATCAAAAATAATATAAAACGCTTACGGGAAACCCGAGGCTTCACCCAAGAAGATTTTGCCAGCGCGCTCAAAGTTTCTCGTCAGACTATTATTGCCATGGAAAAAGGAAACTACGAACCTTCACTCGGTTTGGCTTTAAAGGTAGCAAAGTTTTTTGATTTGCCAGTGGAAAAAATTTTTAACTCTAATTAATATAAAAATATTAAATTTTTCTATGCCGCGCCTCAAAATTCTTATCTACTATATTTTGCTCCTGGTTCTTATCGCCTCAATTACCGGGTACTTACTATTCAAACCAATGGATGAAATGTCCATGCCAGCGCTTATTTCTGCCTGCACTTTTCTCGTATTGTATTCAATTTTTATTTCTTTAGCTGGAGAAACAAAATGTGAAGATGAGCGAGAGATATTACATCGCAATCTCTCTAACCGTGTAGCCACCATAGCTGCCACACTATTTATCTCTGGCGGACTTATCTACCAAATTTTTGTTATACACCATATAGACTGGTGGCTGCTGATAACTTTGATTATTATCAACCTCACCAAAATTACGAGTTTAATTTATTTTCATTATAAAAAATAACCATCACTATTACTATCAGTAAATATAAAAACACCTCGCATTTCTGCAAGGTGTTTTTATATTTTTGTAAGAGACCTCCGTATCTATAGACATAATTTCATATACCCATAGATACGCAAGGAGGCCTCCTGGAAACAACGGCGTTGCCGTGTCGCCCGCTCACCCGTAGAACCCCAGCCACTTCTGATACCAGTGCGGCGGGTAGACCTCGTCGGCGCGCAGAACCTGGTCGTCCTCAGACGAGCTGACCTCAACAGGGTTGGTTCGCACATCCATGTTCACGAGGAACTGGAAGTCGCACGCCCCCTTGCCGAGGTAGGTCGAAATCACAGCCACACCCCGATCATCAGACCATACCCGACCGTAGTAGTCGAAGCCGCTGTACCCGACGAGCGGGATGCTGAGCTTGAACCCAACTAGCGCACAGAACGGCTTGGAGCTTCGTAGGACGATGTTGGCCATCCGCCCCTTCTCCTTGCTTCCCTCGTAGCGCCAGACGATCAGATGGTCCGACCGTTTGACGAAGTCCTGCATGAAGCCGAACTTCTTGAGGTGCTCGCGACCAAGGAAGATCGCAAGCGGCACGAAGACAAGAACCAGGGTGACCAGAACAATAATGAGAGCCGTCATCAAGCCTCCAGGTAATGCCGACTACACCATGCAGTCGAACAAAAGAGCATAACACAAAAACAAGCTCTGGTCAAGCCTGCAAGAAGAATAATTAAGAAGACCGCTACAAATTTTAGCCACTCATATCTTACCTTGTACTAAGAACTGTGGTATCACCCTTGGATTCATGTTCTTTTTTATGAGCTATTAAATCAGAAATAATTTTTACCACAACAAGCACCACAACCATAGACTGCGGTAAACGCCAAACAATAATTGCTGCCGCGCCCAACAACACCGTAAATTGCATTACAAAAATTCTTTTATACGGTTTCTCCATAAGATACTTAAAACTTTCCTTGTTCAATGGCTGTAAATATTTTTTATTGGAGATATAATTTACAAAAAATGAATAGGCATGACTGAGACATAATGAAAATAGCCCCCAACGAATTAAAGGTATATTTTGAAATATTTCAACTATCTGCTTCATCACAGGACCATAATCAAATCGTCCCAAAAAGAAAACAATGACAAAAAAGTGCGCGCCCATAAAAGCGCCGAAATGCACCATAAAAGCAAGAGTAGCGATTAATTTTGGGTTGGCAGGAACGCCTTGTCGATCAGACTCAGAAAGAGGCATCAATACTAATTGAACAAGAGTAAAAAAGCCAATAACCGCGCTCTCCACCCAATAGAGAAAGACAGTTTCAAACACATTCCAGCCAAAAAACAAAACACCTACCAAGGGTATGCAATTGGTGAGTATGAGCATTTGCGAAGAAGTGATTATTTTTTGAATATGCGTGTAATTAGAAAATAAAACTACCTAAGTAGGTTACCCCATAATCTGACTATTAACAAGGACAGTTATTTTCCAGCATTGCAGTGACTATATGAAAAATTACAAAGAAATTTATATTATCATTCGCTTGTAACTATCCATATCCAATATTTACAATCTGCAAACAAGAATACAAAATAAAAATAGCTCTATATTCTAGAGTTATTTTTATTTGCAGGCCTTGCAGGATAAGATTGAAACATTTTTTGCTTATTTGCAAATTACTGTTCCACGGTAAAGATAACTGGCTCTGATCGAGTGCCGATATAAGTCGCAGGCCCAACTGGCATTACCGTAACCTCGTAGGCATGGCGGCCGCCAGGAGCAAAATCAACGAGCGGTACAAGAACGGACAAATCAATAGTGTCTTTGATATTCCACCATGGATCATTAATCGAACAAGTCATGCAGGATATCACTACTTGATAACGCGTAGCCGCGTCTGCCCGTGTCCACGCTATTCTAACTGCGCCATCTTTGCCCATAAAATTATCTCCGGGTACAGGGGCAGTGATGGTTGGTTGAGTATTAAGTACAGTGGTTGATTGTGAACCCGAAGAATCTATAGTGTATAGACGATAATCAGACCACGGCCCCCAAATTCCAGATAGCGAATAACCACGAGCTCGAGTGCGGCAGGTAGCATCATAACTAATTGCAAAATTCGCCGTACGCAACAAAATTTCTTCCGTAGTAATATCGGAAACAAGACTATACTGCGACAAATCGTTTGGGCGCGCACATTCGGTAGTCACTTGATATTTAATAGCGCCCTGCACCCACCCCCAAGCAATAGTAACCATGCGATTAGAGTTAGCAAACACCTGTCCAGAAACAGGCAAATCAATTGTTGGGGCGACCACATTAATTACAGAAGTATCAACCGTAAATGGCACATATTCAGACCAATTACCAAGCACACCAAATTTATCAACTGCCCGGATTCGCATGCGGAAGGTACCATCGCTGCCTAAAAATAGACCAGTAAAAATATTGGTAGCGCCCTGATTAGTTTCAGCCGCTGACACGGAATACGGTCGGTCATAGGCAATCCAGCAATCTGGCGTTCTCCAATCTACACAACGGTAATGATTGGTTTCAATAATATATTTGTCTGCTCCTGGTACCGCCGTCCATACCGGATCTAAATCTCTTTCCATGCCAGTAACTGGTTTGACTACCTGATTGTTATATGGAGTTACAAAACGCGGCGCAGGCAATACCGCTGGTTGGATGGCCTGAGGAGGCGTCACGGGAACCGAGACTGGTATAGACGGTTTTATTGACACAGCTCCGGATGAATTGTCTGTAATTGGTTTTTTGGGATCAGCTATTGTTTTGCGCGTAGCCCGGGAAATGCCAGTAACACGAAGCTTAATGTATGTATCATTTTTAGCATCATAAATAGCAAAGACACCGTTGCGAACTGCGTTAAGAGCTGTGGTCTCATACCCGTTCGTACCGATTTTTGGAATTGCAGCCGTAAAATACGGCAAACGAATAATACTATTGCCTTTACCCGGCTCTATTTGGGCAATACCTTTTTTATTACTTATGAAAAAAGTAGCTGCGGCTGGTCCCGTCGTTTTTCCTCTAAAAACATTTTGCCCAGCTTTAGTATTAGCACCATTATAAGTAAGAGTAATATTTTTAGAAATCTGATTGCCTGCTTCTCCGGAATTTAGATAATAGGTAAAGCTAACAGTGCCGCTATAAACATACGTTGCTGCTGCAGCTGCTTTTGCATTTGCAAATAAGCATACAACTGCTAGCACAGCTGTTACCCCCATCCACGCTCGTACTTTTTTCATATAAATTGGTTATATAAACTATGGCTGCTATAATAGCACGATTCAAAATTCTGAACAATTAATATAAATACTAAAAACTTGTCGTTGATACGATAGCTTAGCTTACAAAAAATCACTTAGCAGGCATTGTGGGATGAGATAGGAACTTATTTGGCTAAGATATAGGGTACAAAACATACCAAGGGCTATTCGGCAACTGCTTTCTAACTCCAGCTCTTACTCTATCTATACTAGGAAAATCATACCAAGGATCAACCCAACCACCCTTCACTCTTAACAAGTAATGACCGATAGGATACTTGGTATTTTTGACTATTAAGGTAATAGAGCCTTCAATTTTAGAAAATTTATCGGCTTCTTGTAGGTTTATTTTGTATCTTTTGTTTTGATTGAAAAACTTACTTTTATAATCTAGGTTGTGAGTTTTTAAATATTTAACAATATCAAAAATCTTTATACCTTTTTCAATGGTATAAAATTTACTCTCAAAATCTTTTTTAACCTCATCGTAAGATTTATTTAATAGATTAGCTAAACAAGCGATCCCGCAGCCATTTATATCTTTTTGATGTTGGGGTTTTATCGGAGCCATACAGGGATTTAGGAAACTACTTTATAGATGATATGTAGGTAGGAATTCTTAAGTTTTTGTACCTTGTCTAAACTTAAGGTTTTAATATATTTTAAATCGCTGTCTTTGCGCAAAGAAAGTCCGTCAACTAAAGAAGGGGTGTCTTTGCCGCCTACTATACATGGAACCACTACCACGGACAGCCGGTCAATAAGTCCTTTTCTAAATAATTCAGCATTCATACTCCCGCCGGATTGTAGAGTAATTTTTTTCATTTTAAACTTTTCTTTAAGATCAATAAATAATCTTGTTAAATCAACCTTTTTTGAATGAAATACGACTTCTAAATTATTTAGGTTGCGCATCATAAATGCCGAATGCTGCTTATTGGTAGTAACCAATATTAACCGCTTCACCCATTTTGTTAAATACAAGACACCTTTATCGGTCAGATGTGGTTTATTATCTACAATAATAAAAGTGCAAGGTGATTTTATCTGCGGTTCTTTTTTAGTGTTAACACCGATCTTGGCCATTACCCGACCTGTGTTAAATGAATTAATATCCGTCGTTTTCTCAATATCATAATACTGATACAAGCCCTCTTTTACTCCCTTCACCTTTTTTAGATCAATATCAAAATCCCTGGAATCAATATCTCCGGTTGATATTTTACCGTCTGCTGACATTAACATATACAGCGTTGTTTTGGGCGTATTTTTTGGCATGTACAAAAATTAATAATTAGTACATATACAATGCCATTTATATTTTATATTGCAAGCCCGTTTATCCACATGGTTCTAGATAAGAATAACCGCTTGGTTAAGCGACTATTTTTCTGTGCAGGCCTTGTGGGATGAGAGCGAAACTTATTTGGTTAAAAATGAAGATTAAAATTTATTGCATAATCCTCTGAATCTCATTTTTTAGATGTTCGGCTGACCAACCAATCAATAACCTTCCCTGCTCTTTGTCCACTACCCATTTTGGGTGCCTATCATGAATTCCATCTTTACTAAAATCTTTAAGCGGGTGCTTATCATCCCAATCATACCCAATATCTTTCTTAGGATAGTTAGCTGGCGGTACAGTTACTAGGTCCTCATCAATAGCCAGCACCATAGAAGTTTCAGTATTCCCTGCATGATCATCTACCGGCCCATTAATCAACTCCATTGTTTTCTGCAAGACTGGCTCTGGATCAAGAGTTATATAATGTAATTTTACTGATCCTAACTCTGCGGTATATTTTTCAATAAAACGATCAATCGTGCCTAGATTACCTCCATGCCAGGATATAAAAATAATGTTACTTGCATAATCCTTGAGCGACATAGAAATATCTCGAAGCATAAGCATTAGGGTTTCTTTTTCAACCCATACAGTGCCAGGAAAACCAATATGTTCTTTGGAACAAGTAATCTCTAGTGTTGGTAAGAAAATTGCTTCAGGGCATTCTTTAATGGCTTTTTCCAACATAGCATTCTGGCAATAAGTATCTGTACCGATTGGTAAAAAAGGGCCATGCTGTTCGGTGGCACCCATTGGTAAAACAAATGTATATTTCTTTTCTTGATTGAAATCAGTTGTTTTGAGTTCTTTTAACAACATACTAATTAAAATAATTATTGAGCCATGGTTATTCTATCTTTTCAGCTAATGGTAGTCAATTCGGTTCTAAATTTAGAAAAGGATATAAAAATAACCGCCTGATTAAGCGATTATTTTATTTGCAGGCGTTGTGGGATGAGAGCGAAACTTATTTGGCTAAGAATGAAGAACAATTTTTCTAACTTACCCTTACAAAACCTAGTCGCTTTCGATATATCGAAAAAATCAACGCTACATTAGCTATTAGTAGATATACTTGAAATGCCGAATTTACAATATCCCATTTTGGTATAGAAGGTAAAACTAACAATACACTGATAAGACTGGCAATAAAAAGATAACCTGATTCAGTTTCTGGATATTTCCAGGCTTTAACAATTGTAGGTAGAGTGGCAAGCCCATCACCTAATGCGGCAAATAAGATAGCCAAAGCTGGAGAATCAATAACGAGCCAGATAATTAAGGCAATAATCGAACAAACTCCGCATAAAGAATCGAACAATGTTAATTTCCAATAACTATTTTTATTTACAAAAGAAACAATAAATACGATAAGCGGAATAAAACCTGCAATAAAAATTCTAGATGTTGCCCATAAATCAGCTTGGGCCGAAAAAGCCGCAAATGCTCCGACGAGCGATGCAAATGCCCATAAACTCCACGAGATACGATTTGGTTTTGTCTTTCCTTTAAGCGTATCTTTAATATAACTGACCGAACCTGAGATGCTAATAACTGCACTTACAACAACCAACCAATGAACAAAGGAAATACCAAACATAACATGTAAATAGGAATGATACCTATTCTATCTTTTTTGCTAACCTTGGTCAATTTGGTTCCAAAGTAATAAAAGGATATAAAAATAATCACTTGGTTAGGCGGCTATTTTTGTTTGCTCCATTTGTGGGACGAGGTTAGAACTTGTTTGGCTAAATCTTAATAAGATTAATATAATTGGCCAACTCTTTAAGCGCGATAGGTAAATCAATAAAGCCATCGGCTTCGGTAATATGTCCTGCATTATGTAGTGTTATTATTCTTGACCCAAGTTCACTAAACTTTTCTTTGTTTTTGCTGAATGCACCATACGGGTCATTGTCTGAAATAACTAATACAGATTGAGGTAAAAGTTGTTTTACTTGGGCTATATTAATTGGAGTTGTTAGCCATGGTTTTGCTATCTCTTTCACTTTGTCATTTTCAAGATTCTCTAAATCAAACCAACCTGCCACAAAAACAGCACCTCCAACAGGCGCATTAACGGTTTCCAGATAACGAAGAATAGTTTGGCAGCCAATACTGTGCCCAACAAAGTAAGTATCTTTATCTGGTTTACCGACTAAACTGGCAAGGTAAGTAACCCACCGTTCAATGACTGGAGTATTGGTATCTGGCATCTCAGGAATAAAAACTAGATGCCCTAATTTTTCCAACTCGGCTTTTAACGAAGGCAGCCAATCTTTTTCTGGACTTCCTTCCCAACCGTGGATAATAAAAATTCTTTTCATATTAATTTAAGCTCTGCCACTTCCATTTAAATAGTTCCATGCCTTCAAAATAAGCACACAGCTTTGGCCATGAGTAATCTTACTGTCCATAACCATTTGAACTGCTTTAGCTAACGGCAATTTAATGTGGGTAATAATTTCAGTGCCTTCAAAGGCGGTATTAGTAAATGAGAGGCCTTTAGCTAGAAACAAATTTGCAGGTGAAAAGACAACACTGGTAAACGGATCCATTTTTCCGAGTTTTACCCAATTCTTTGCTATGCAGCCTAACTCTTCTTGCAATTCTCGTTTAGCTGCTTTAAGAATAGACTCGCCTTCATCGATAGCACCGCTAAATACCTCAACACTATTTTTACCGATTGCGTATTTGAATTCTTTGGTTAAGTATATATTTCCTTCTTCATCCATAGGCAGGATTGATACCCCAGGAACCATCTCTACAATACCAAAGATTCCTGGATTACCATCTGGTCGTACTACCTGGTCTTCATGGACACTTATCCATTTATTTTTATATTTTATAGTGCTGCTTTTGATTTTCCATGGGCCATGCTTTTTCATACGAATAGGATTGAATTATTAACTTGTTTATTCTATCGTTTCGGCTAAGTATAGTCAATTTGGTTCGAATCCTATTGCCCCGTACAAAAATAACCGCTTGGTTAAACGATTATTTTTATTTGCAGGCCTTGTGGGATGAGATTGGAACGTATTTGGCTAACCTATAACAATCACCAATTTAACTTTCCTTCATAATCTGTTAGAATACGTAAGAAAATAATAAACTTACTATGTGGTTTCTTTTGTCTTTAGGCTCCGCTTTTTTTGATTCACTTAAGGATGTAACCGCCAAAATTGTCTCAAAGGAAATTGACGCTTACACAGTCGCGTGGGCTAATCGTTTCTTTGGTCTTATTTTTATTCTTCCGGTCATGCTCTTTAACATCCCGAATCATCTTGGCATAGAATTTTGGAAAGCTCTAGCTGTAGTTGGCGTACTTAATTCCATTAATTCTGTTCTGTACATCAAAGCTCTCAAGGATACACCCCTATCAATTGTTACCCCTATTACTTCTTTAACGCCCATTACTGTGTTACTTTTTTCATCCATCCTTGCCTCAGAAACACCTTCACTCGTTGGCTTTTTAGGAATTATTATAGCGGTCATAGGCACCTATGTGTTACAAATCAGTCAGCGCCATACTGGTTTTTTAAAACCGCTCACCTCTCTATGGACAAATGTTGGACAGCGGTATGTATTTATTGTTGTGATATTATGGGGCATCACATCAGTATTTGATAAAATTGCCATACAGCACTCTAACCCACTCTTCTATTTAGGCGCTGCTAATATTGTTTATACACTCGCCCTATTTCCATTTGTTATTTTTAAACCAGGACGTTTACAAATCGCAATTACAAATTATAAAAAATTTCTTCCTGTTGGATTCTTTTATGCTGTTTCTACTGGACTGCAGTTTTTAGCTTTACCGTTTACTTTAGTATCATACGTTTTATCAATAAAACGTGCATCGAGTGTATTTGGAGTAATATGGGGTAAATTCTTTTTCAACGAAACGAATTTAAGAGAACGAATGTTTGGATCATTAATAATAATTGCTGGCGTTATATTAATCATATTTGCTTAAAAAAATAACCGCTTGGTTGAGCGATTATTTTTGTTAGCAGGCCTTGTGGGATGAGATCGGAACTTATTTAGCTAAAAACATTGATTAATTCTTACAATTTATACTTCAAACTCTAAAATAAGTGGTAGATGATCTGAAATCGGCACATCAGGAACACTAAAATTAACGGGCTTAATACCACTAGAGACAAAAGCATAGTCTGCAAACTCTTGCCAACCATTAGGCCCAACACCATAGTGGGGATATAATTTTTTAAAAAGACTTCCACGGGTAGTTTTTATAGAAAATTCTTTAATCAAATTACGAAGACCTACTTTCTCAAACATGGCAATACTTTCCGTGTTTGGCAATAAGTTAAAGTCCCCAGTGATGATTCCTTCACCATTCTCTCTTGTTATAAAATCTATAATCTTTTTCGATTGAATAAGGCGCTCATTTGTATCTAACTTATTCCCTGGCTCAGAGGTACCGTGCACATTACAAACTGTAATGAGTTTATTATTAACAGCTAGCTGAAGATATTGCAGATTACAAGGAAGGGTAGAAAAATCTTTATAATCAAAGGAGTTTAGTTCTTTGAAAATAAAAAACTCTCCGCTTTTTTTAATAGAATAATCTTTTTTAATAAAAACTGCCAAACCTGAATTAATTCCCGGGGCTTTAATAAGGGTTTGATCAAAATTTTCTTGAGCCAAACCGAAAAATCCTTGATGTTTATTTAAAATCTTTTGCACCTGTTTAAATAAATCTGCTCGATACCCTTGATTTTCAGAAATATTTTTATTATTATCTAACATTTCCTGTAAACAAAATATATCAATAGTGTCGGCATTTACTCTAATAAAGTCTATGAGCGGCTCAAATATCTTACCGCCGTAGGTATTTAACGATATAATCTTCATACTTTTAAAACTTGACATTGATTACGAATCTTATTCTATCTTTGTTAACCTACTTTAGTCAATAATCAGTTTTTTTCACAACTATGCGCCCCTATAAAAAATAACCGCTTGGTTAAGCGGCTATTTTGTTTGCAGCGGGGATACGAAAAATTACGAGGGGAATTTATATTGGAAATGAGTGAGTAAAATGGATTAGCGGCAGTTGCGCCAAGTTTACTTGGTTGCAACCTGACGATGAGACATTTTCGAGCGAATGACAATATATGGTTTACCTATACGGAATAGGACGGGCGGAAGGAGGGGTTGGGGGAGGAATTCCGCCCGCCCACCGGCGCACTTTTTACGATTTCAAGTTTTTCTTTGACGGCAAATTCTTTAAGAAAAATCTATAAATTTAGCCTGATATTTGTCTTTCCACTGGCTTTTGGGTAGAACGCGTTCAGAGTATATCCCTGGAGGTGGCCAATTTACCTCGGAAACTTTTATACTACCATCCTGATAAACTTCTTCTACAAAGGCAACATGCCCAACCGCAGGATTTTTTAAACTTCCAACAAACGACATGGCGCAACCAGCCTTTGGTTCATCTAAAACTTTGTATTGTCCACTTCTTTGAAAAATTCCTGCCCACAATCCACCATTACGGGGTCTTTCTTTTGGCCAATTAATAGCAATGCCCATTTGCTGAACTTTATAATGAACATACTCTACACACTGCAGATCATCTCTTCGCGCTCCTCCGCCAAACTCATCATTAATAATCTTACGCAATTTTATACTATTTGCGTCGGTTGCTAAATTTTTTTCGTGATTTTGGAAAACCGGTAAGACATCCTGGGCAATTTCTTTTTTCTGTAAGTTTTCCAACGCTACCGGAGAATTTTCCTCTAAATAAAATTTAGAAACCCAACCAGTGTTGCCCTCTGAAACCACCTTAACCCAATCCCCACTCTCTTCTACGACTTCAACTTTAGTTCTAAAAACAAGTTTTGCGATTATATTATCATTATTAACTTTATCTAGGCTAGAACGCATACGCAACCCATCGGAAGCGCTAACAAATAACTCCTTAGTTGAAAATTGTGGAGTAATATCCGCTACCTGTGTTTTTTCCTCAGAATCAAATGTTTGGCCGCATTTAGGACATGTTATAGGCATAAAATTATTTTAATTCATTCTTGTAATTATTACTGGTGAGATTGTACCACGGTGAAATATTACTACATTTCACCTTTGACAGCAAATTATTTGTTATTTAGTTATAAAGCGAACTTTGCTCTTAACAGCTGCACATCTTTATTATTAAATTTCTTTTCCAAATTATCTAATATTTTCTTTTCTGTTTCTGGTGTCCAGTAAATTTTTAGCTTTTCTTTTGCACGAGTAATAGCAGTATAAAATATATTATGCGTAATCATCTCCTCTGTTTCATCGGTAATAACAACCTTGACTGAGTTATATTCTAAACCTTGAGCTTTATGCATTGAGACAGCATAGGCTATCTGAAAAGGAACTACCGCTCTTGAAGAATCTTCGTCCTCATCTGTACTTTCTAGCTTGTTGACAAAAAATCTAATCACTGATTTACCATTATCAGACTCTCCCAACAACTCTAATTCATGTCCATAAGTATCTAGTTCATTTATAGACTCATCGATTTCAATATCAAATTGTACCTTACCATCAAGAATTTCTATACCAAGTATTTTTCCCTTAAGATTATTATGAATTAAAGGCTTAAATCTATTGGACTCATTGAATAGTATTGGATCATTAACTTTGTAAGTGTGGATGCCCCATTGTTTTGGTTCGTTTCCATTATTTCCTTGTAAAAATCTGTTGATATTATTTATTCCATACAGACCATCGTAGTTTAAACATAAAATTATTTCATCATCTTCCGAATGCTCAAATATTGAGTCGCTTAACGGCGTATTATAATTATTGTTTGTGATATGCTCTAGAATATCACCTTCGATATTTCTCACCTTATTCCACAAGGTAAGTAATTTTTCATTTTTAGTGCGATATGGTTTTGTCAACTCAAATACTGAAGTTTTTTGAAAAAATGACTCTGCTATTCCAAACCAGTTTCCAAAAAGTATAGATTCGATTTGGAAAATATCACCCACTAAAACCAATAATTTAAAAGATGCTTTTTTTAACACATTAAGCATATCTGAATTACTGACAGTACTACACTCATCAATAACCAACAAATCACACTCGGTGTTGCTATTATTTTTAGACAAAAAACTGGTTACTGTTTGAAATGTAGAATTTGTAACACCCACTCTTCTTTTTAAATTATTAACTGCTGGGTTGGTGTTGGCTAAATAAAGCTTCTTCTGATTTTTATGAAAATTAGAGATATGGGTTATTAATTTTGTTTTTCCAGTTCCTGCAGAACCATATATCATCGCTACACGTGAGCTTTCAAATATTTGCTTCATGATCTTCTTTTTTTCTTCACAATCAACACCGTGGTCATCTGATTGTAGCCACTTATTAACAGAATTTGAATAATTTTTAAAGCCTGAAGAGGATAATTCTTTTAATTTCTCAATAATGTGAACGGTATCTTCTTCATAACCTTTTATGTAAATATGATCTTTATAATTTTCAAGTTTACGGTTACCGTGTGTATAGTATAATTTTTTATTATACACACCAATTAAACTCTCAACATCTTCAAAGCTAGTTATATTTTTTAAGGGAGTGTATAACTGCCCTTTTTGTTCAGTATTATTTTTTATAAATCTTGCAAACAATTCGTGCTTATGACTTGTCGGATCTATACAATCAACTAAATCACGAAGTTTAGGGTTGTGTCCTATTGGTGAGGTATTAAACGGCATGTCGTCAAATGGTTTACACCCAAATTTTAGATTTAAGTTTGATAATAAAGCACAAGTTTCATGGTTATATTGTAATTTGAGAACTTTATTATTGAGCGTGTATAATAAATATCTAACCATGTTACATCCTGCCAAATCACTTTTTATTAATTCACGGCATTTATCTAAAACATTAAAAAAATGTGCCCCTTTGACTTTCGTTGTCACGACATTTTTTTTAAAACGTTGGTAATATTCATCGGAAAATTCAACTACTTCTACCAAATTCAAACAAGTTTTAGTTAAAAGCGACATCAATTCCTTAGACTCTATTGAATCGGCTGATATTTTTGGATGTTCGCCAAATATATCGGCAAGATGGTTAAGTTCGCATGGACGAATTGATACATTCCAACTATCGATAATTTTAATCGGCATCTTTTTGCCTAAAACCTCTATCACATCATCACTCGTGGCGAGTTTTACGGCATAGTTTGGCAATATATCTAATTTTGTAAAGGCGATGACTCTATCAAACTTACTTACATTATCAATGGCTGTTGTGAAAGTTATTTCATAATATACTTCATTGTTAACAAAAAATGGTTTAACTTTTCTAATATAGTACCTGTCATCATAAGCACTCTTTTTTCTTTTTGATATTGGCTCGTTAATTTTTTCGGCTATCTTTTCATAATACTCCTTAAGTGCAGAATCAACTGTGATAGGAAAATTGTTGATATTTTCTAAAACATCAAAGTTATATCTATTCTTTAAAAAAGATTTTATTTTAAGTAAATACTCATAGTATTTTAGCATTAGTCTTTCTGATTTTTCTTCATCTGGAAGATAATGAGAAAGAGTTTGTTGAAGAAATTTGTGAAATTTACTTAAAAACCTTAAATCAGCTCTTGATGAAACATAGAGCTTTGCTTTATTTTGATAAATAACGTAACTATAATCATCTTCGCCAGATGCTTTCACCGCAACAGCTTCAACAAAGGTTCTCAGCTTATCTAAAATGTTTTGTGACAAAAATCCTCTTTCGTCTGCTTTTAATTTATTGATAAGTTTGCATATCGCATCGTCAGAAATACGAATTTGTTCATCTACCTTACTCATATTATTATCGATTCCCCTTTGCTCGATTGTGAGTTTTACAGAGCATCTGGCAGTTCTTGACTGAAGTCGCTCCACCCTTGCTCCATGCCGCGACATGGTCAGCATCCATATCGCTCAAACTCCAAATTTTTTCCTTATTAGCATCATGCCCAAGAGCGCAAAGCGGACAGTTTGATTCTTTTTTCTTTTCAGCTTTAGTAGTCTGTTCTTTGTATACTGATTTTTTAATTGCGTCATCAAAAACTCTAACATCAAGCAACTTTGTATCAGCAGAACCTCCTAAGATAAATTCAAAAATACCTTTGCGATTTTTGACATATGGATCTCCGTACAGTTTTTGTACTTCTTCCGAAACCTTTTTTGGATTGTAGGATTTTTTATGGTAAGCCTCATACAACCGTCCCCACTCTAGTCCGCACATCTCACTCTCGACATCGGTAAATACACTAGAAGCCCAATCAATCACACTGCTGAAATACTTTTTTAATTCGGTAATATTTTTATCAAAACGATGACTACTCATATAGTCTCCGATATTACCCTTACTTACCCAATCAAGCGCACATTCCAAAAAATCCTGCCTGTTAGCACTACCCGATAGGTATGCGCTCCATTTCTGGATGTTTGAGTTTTGACTATTACTAAACTCCTCCTTGCCAAGCGTCACAAACGGTCCTGAATATACAGCATTAAGCAACTCTTGAGGTTTAAGTGGAACACCGGCAATATTGATCGTTTTAAACCACTCTTTTATCTGACTTTCTGTTCCTTCACATTCATAAATAAGTAGTTTAGTCTCCAATATTTTGGCTTTCTTGTCTTTTGCCATACCGCCATAATATTGCTCCATACCGTTTTCGTCTTTGATAGGAAATTTATCAGTCACAAAACGTCCAACACTTGTAATGCGCTGCTGACCATCCAAAACTTCCAGATTTTTTTCAGAAATCTTATTAAAATAAATCAAGCCTATTGGATAGCCTTTGAGTATTGATTCAATAACGGCCGCCTCTCTTTTTCCGCCATCCGAGGCATAGATGTAGTTGCGCTGATATTCCGGCTGAATAGTGAGCTTGCCCGATAAACCGAACAGTCCTTTGCCCTCCAGTTCATTATAGACGAACCCGTCGCAGATTTCTTTGACAGTTATATTAGTTTTTAAACTTGTTTTCATACTATTATTTTTTCCTATGTTTTATTAAAATACGAGCATATTGTGGTTTTCCGTTTATATAAGTACAATCCGTTGCGGATTTTACCTTGTTCATTAAATGCTCTCGTTCTCCTCGCACATTAGAATTTCCCAATATTTCAAATTGTTTAGGATTATATTTATCAAGAAATGTAATCGGCACACCCATTACGCCTTTATAATCACTTGGAATTGCATCGGTAAAAGGTATTTCAATCGCATCATAATTATCATATTTATCATACGCTTTTTTACCTTTAATTTCTTTATGTTTACTATACTTTAGATTTTCCGTCATTGTCATAAGTGGCAATGGTTGATGACGGCGACCGTGATCAAGATTAGTTAGCCATAAACAATTATTAGTGGCTACAATTCTGTTTCCATTCTCATCTATTCGAGCCTCTGATCCGTACAAGTCGTAGGATTCGGGAACAATAAATCCAGAAATCCATCTCCCCATTCCATTACCAAGCCATGCTATATTTTCTTTAATTTTTTGAAATATTTCTCTATAGGTTAGGCAGTTAATATTACCGATAATCAAAAACTTTTTTTTATAATCAAAAAGTTGTCTAAAATATTCACGAAACAAACTGAAGGGTGGGTTGGTTACTACTATATCTGATTGCTTGAGTAGTTCGACACATTCATCACTACGAAAATCACCATCACTTTCTAACGGCGCCCATTCATTATTTTTGTTTACCTTTAACTGCTTGGCAACATCCTTCAAATTGAACTCACCATCGCCATCTATGTCTTTTACTTCGTTGATAATAAATTTGTTAGCCGTTATCTTCGGGCGTCCTTTTGTTTTTTCAAGTGTTTTGTCATCACCGAACAACCCTAGCTGCGTGTTGGCGACAGGTGATGGTTTATAACTTGTTGTGATAAGCTGTTTTAATCCAAGCTTGTTAAAATTGAGCACGAAATAGCGAAAAAAATTACTTTCAAATGGATCGTCGCAATTACAATATACTGTCTTGTTGCGAAAAGTATCAAGATTATAATCTAGATACTTTTCAATCTCTTTTTGAATATCAATATACTGAGTATAAAACTCATCATTCTTTGCTTTTCTTGCTTTCTTAAGATTTTTGATTGAAGATATTCTGGCCATAAATTATTTAGTAACAAAAACTAAAGCGATGGTCGCAAGTGTTAAAATCGCTGTGATAATCGCTAAAGATCGCGACCAGAATAGCTGTTTATTATTGTATATATTTTGATCCTCTAATAGTTTTTTCTGTAATTGACAGCTCAAAAAAACTGAGCCAACATGAATCTGACTATCGACACAATTATCCATTTTTTCTAAAATTTCTTGCGCGGTTTGTTTTGAATTAAAAATTCCCATATATTTTTATTTTAACAATTCATCTGGTTTTACACCCAACGCCTTTGCTATTTTTTCTAAATTAAGAATTGTCGGATTTTTTGATCCATTTTCAACTCTACTAATATAACCTCTGTCCATTCCGGTAATACGACATATATCGCCTTGAGACATACCTTTCTCTTCTCTAATTCTAGCTATATTATCGCCTAATTTTTTTGAAATAGTATTCATATAAGTTATTCACATTTTACCTTTAATTGTATTTTCTTACAATCTTGTACTATAATACAATATACTTCGGGGAGTTCCACACCCCTCCGCGTGCGCACGGGTGGGCGGGGCAAGCGCGGAGAAAAGAAAAGTTTGCTTTTGGCCACCGTAAAGTTCGAGCCTATTTTTTTAACAGGTTGTTTGGCAGTTTTTAAAAAGCACGCTGGTGGGCAGACGGAATTCCTCCCCCAACCCCTCCTTCCACCCGTCCTATTCCGCAAATTCCACTTAACAAAAGCAAAAACAGAGGGTTTATCCTCTGTCATTACACATTTGCAGGCCCGCTCGGATTCGAACCGAGAACCTCGGTTTTGGAGACCGATGTTTTACCATTGAAACTACAGGCCTAGATATTACTAGAAACTATTTACCACTACTTTTTAAATGCAGCCGCTTTATTAATCCAGTATATGCCGAACCAAACTCTTTTAATTTTCTTTCCCGTTCTCTTGCCAACTCTTCAGTAAGATACGCTTCATAATATACTAACTGCAATGGTCTTCTGTATATAGTTGACTCCACTTCTCCAGCACAGTGATTTTTAAATCTTTTCTGTAAATCATTTGAATAACCAATATAATACCCTTTATCTTTTTCACTAATTAATAAATACACATAATACATAGAATGCAGGTCGGATTCGCCCCGCCCTTCGCGAAGGGCGGGGTTGGAGACCGATGTTTTACCATTGAAACTACAGGCCTAAGTACAAACCCCGCCCGGAAATCTATCAGAGCGGGGTTTGCTTGTTGTATAATTAAACTAGAATTTTATTTTGTCTCTTTGTGTTCGGTGTGCTTCTTGCAGAACTTACACATTTTTTTGAGCTCTAAGCGATTTTTTAAAGTCTTTTTGTTTTTACTTGTAAAGTAGTTTATGTTGTGGCACTCCTTACACTCCAATTTCACTAGATTATCTTGTGACATATTGTTATTTAAAATTTTTAATTTAATAAATATTCATGAATAATGTTCCTTATCTCACAACTCATGATTGGAGCCGTTGTCGGGATTTGAACCCGAGACCTTTTCCTTACCATGGAAATGCTCTACCAACTGAGCTACAACGGCAGTGGTGGGCAGACTAGGATTCGAACCTAGGAAGGCGTAGCCAGCTGATTTACAGTCAGCCCCGTTTGACCGCTTCGGTATCTGCCCATGATAGGGTTTGATTACTAACTACTGGAGCCGTCTCAGGGGTTCGAACCCTGGACCTACAGTTTACAAAACTGTTGCTCTACCAGCTGAGCTAAGACGGCATATCTGGTTGATAGGATATTATTATACTACACCTATCTTATAAATTCTATCCTTTAAAATACTTAACTTTTGATTTTCTGGATTTACTAAACGTAACTCTCCATAGCCTTTTAAAGCTAAAGCCTTGTCGCCGCATATTATAGCAATTTCAATCAAGAAGTCAAGATATTTTGGATTTTGAGGTTCTAGCTCCACTGCCTGCAGGATAGACTCCTTGGCTACCTCGGGCTGACCCACCTTTAAAAGCAGCTCAGCTAGGTGATAAAACCGCGGAGAGAGCGCATCATTTTGTAAAACAGCCTGTTGATAATATTCTATCGCCTCTTCTAAATTACCCTCATTTTCGGCTATTTCTGCTAGTTTTACTAGCACACTATCATCCTCTGGGGCAATCTTAAGTAAAAATTGATAGGTTTGCTGAGCCTCTTCTATATTGTCTTTTGCTAAATACGTATCGGCCAATCCCCTATAGGCATAGGTAGATTTTGGGGCAATTTTAATAGCGGTGATAAATCGATCTTCGGCCTGGTCGTAATTGCCTAATTTTAAAAGCTGCTCTCCATCAGCGATAAGCTGCGCTAATTTTTCTTCTCTATCTTTTTGACTCATCGTCTGGTTTTTTGATTTTACTCGCAATGTTTCTTCGTGGTACAACAATCGTTCAATTTTTCCTACATAGATTCTAAACTGCAACTGTAGTTTTCCCCATATTTTTCGCAATGGATAAAATACAGATCCCATTCTTTTTTTGAGCAAACTGCTTTTATCTTCAATCCGCTTGTTAATAATTTCTTTTTTCTTTTGATATATTTTTTCTTCGGGTAAATTGTGAATATCAAGATTAGTTAATTGTGGAAATTTACGCACAATAACAAAAATGATTGCCCCTAAAGAAACTAATATGATAAGTAAAAAAAGAATATTAATCATAGATTCTATTTGAGAACATCGGCTATCGCAGACCAACTTTCTATATTTGCCGAAGCTCCTCCTACAAGCACACCGTCTATATTAGGATTATCTAAATAACTCTGTATATTTTCTGCTTTAACACTGCCGCCATACAAAATTACCGGCGTAGTATTTGTTAAAGATAAAACTTGTTTTTTAATTATCTCATGCACACGTTCGGCTTCAAGCGGATCGCAAGCTAGGCCTGTGCCAACCGCCCACACAGGTTCATACGCAATAATTAATTCTGTACCTTCTGGCCAGACAATATTATGGAAGGCAGATCTAATTTGCGTTTCAATAACTTCTTCGGTTTTGTTTTCTTGCTTTTCATGTTCGGTTTCTCCAACACAGATAACTGGCGTAAGCCCAGCAGACAAAATACCATCTACTCGTTGACGAACTTCGTGATTTGTTTCATGAAACAAATGGCGTCGTTCTGAATGGCCAGCCAAAACATATTCTGCGCCCACTGCTTTACACATAGCGGATGAAACTTCTCCTGTATACCCGCCTTCTTCGATCCAATGCGCGTTCTGTGACCCAACACCAATTGGTGATCCTTGCAGCACCTGTGCAACTGCGCGCAACGCAAGCGCACTTGGAAAAACAACCATTTTTATATGCTGACGAAGATTTTTTGAAGTATCAACCAAAGAATTGGCCAAAGCCAAGCTTTTATCAAAATCTAAATACATTTTCCAATTACCAAATAAATATTTTGTATCTTTCATATTAGGCTAATAATTTTAAAACGTTGTCCTTACTCATAGGACCAATAACTGCAATGCGAATTTGGTCAAAATTAAATATTTTGTTAGCTACCCTTTTTACATCAGCGGCTGTTACTTTTTTCATTTTTTTAGTTACCTCTTCATATGTTTGCATTTTATCGGCAAACCAAAATTGCTTAGCAAACCACTGCGCTTGCGCGCTCGAACTTTCCATAGATAGTTCCGTGCGTCCTGCAATATTATTTTTGGAATCAAGCAATTCTTTGGCCGAAACAGTTTCTTTTTTTATTTTTTCCAACTCAGTCTTTATTACCTTAATGGCAGCGCCTAATCGAGACGGATCAAGGCCAGCTTGAATAGTCGCTACCCCAACATCTCTAAAAGCGCTTGCGCCAGCATTGACCATATACGCCAATCCTTGTTTTTCTCGCACTTCCACAAACAAACGAGAACTCATACCGCCGCCTAAAATATTAAGCAACACCGTAAGGGCATATCTGTCTTTATCAGTATAATGAAGACCTGGGAAACCAATAATCACTTGCGCTTGATCAATTTTTCGTTCGGACACAACGAGCCGCTGGTCCATTGGCAATACCGTATTATTCCACGCAAATTTTTCAAATCTATTTTTTAAGTCTTTACTATTTTTTCCTGCAAAAATCGAACCATCAATTGCAGAAAAATGTTTTATCGCTTTGTTAAATTTGGTTTGACTAATATTGCCTGCTACCACAAGCACCATGTTGGCTGGGAAATAATGCTCTTTATAGTATGCCCATAATTCTTCCTGACTCACGCCGCGCACTGTTTCTGGAGTTCCACCCACATCCCATCCAAGCGGACAATCACCAAACATAGCTCGCTCAAATAAATTATCAACGGCCATGAGCGGGTTGTCTTCGTACATACGAAGCTCTTCTACAATTACTCCTTTTTCTTTTTCTACTTCTTCTTTTTCAAATTTGGAATTAAAAATAATGTCGGACAACCAGTCAAACGCTTTGTCCATATTTACTTCACCTGTTTTGATATAGTAGCCTGTATAATCTTTGGAAGTAAACGCATTATATTCTGCACCAAACGCATCGAGCTCACGGGATATTTCCAAATGAGTCGGACGTTTTTTAGTACCCTTAAACATCATATGCTCTACAAAATGAGAAGAGCCAGACATTTTTCTATTTTCATACCGAGACCCAACCGGAAACATAGCCATCACCGTAAGCGCTTTTACGCCCTTGACTGGCACCTTAACCAACGTAATTCCATTTTTTAATTTTGAAACCGTATACATAATTTTACTGTTAGTTTATTTTCTTAACTGTAGTATCTGTACCTGGGGTTTGGGGCGGTAATGTCTGAGCTAACCCTAGCTTGCAAAAACCAACCCATTCCTGAGGCGAGTTTTACCGCCCCAAAACTTTTTGTTACTTTTTGGTTACAAAAAGTAAATACTACTATCTGCCATACTTCTCTTTTAGATATCCCTTTAGTTGCTCCATCGGAATTCTCTCTTGCACCATAGTATCCCTATCTCGAACCGTAACTTTTTTATCTTCTAAAGATTCAAAATCAACCGTCACGCAATACGGTGTACCAATTTCATCTTGACGGCGGTAGCGCTTACCGATACTCTGAGTTTCATCGTATTCCACACTAAAATCTTTACGCAACATGGCTGCCAAATCTTTGGCCACACCAGAAAGCTCTTCTTTTTTTGATAATGGCAAAATAGCAACTTGGATAGGTGCTAAATGTTTTGGAAATTTCATTACCACACGAGTTTCTGTTTCACCTTCTTCGGCAGTTGGGGCCGCTTCTTCGTGATATGACTCAAGCAGACAAACAAGCAACATGCGATCAATACCAAAAGTTGGTTCTATTACATGAGGGATAAACTTTTCGTTTGTTTCTGGATCAGTATAGTGTAAATCTTGGCCACTCACTGTTTCGTGTCTGGATAAATCAAAATCTGTACGATATGCGATACCGTGCAATTCTTTTACGCCAAAAGGAAATTTATATTCAATATCAACGGTGCGCTTACTGTAGTGCGCACGTTCACCATCTGGAATTTCGTGCCACACCAAGTTATCCATATTTACCTGCATAACATCTTGCCACCAGCGCCTAATTTCTCCAAGCCACATTTCAAATACTTTTTCCCAATCTTTTGGATTGATAAAATATTCAAACTCACCAATTTCAAATTCACGAGTACGGAAAATAAAATTGCCTGGTGTAATTTCGTTACGGAAGTTTTTACCAATCTGGGCCATACCAAACGGCAAACGTCGACGAGTAACAGTAATAATATTTTTAAAATTAACAAACATACCACCAGCCGTCTCTGGGCGTAAATAAGCAGTGGTAGATGTATCTTCATTTACTCCTAAAAACGTTTTAAACATAAGATTAAACGCCTTTGGATCGGTAAGAGGGCCTTCACAATCTGGACATTTTATCTCAGAAATAGTTTTTGGATTTTCTTTATCATACCCAGGCTCGGCACTGGCTGCTTCGAGCAGATGATCGCTGCGGAAACGGTGGTGACATTTTTTACATTCTACCAGTTCGTCACTAAAATTTTGCAAGTGACCAGATGCTTCCCAAACTCTTGGATTCATAATAATAGCCGTATCAAGCGGCACCATATCCGATCGTTCTTGGACAAAGAACTTCCACCAAGCGCTTTTGATGTTTTGTTTTAGTAAATGGCCTAATGGACCATAGTCCCAGCTATTGGCCAAACCACCATAAATTTCACTGCCTGGAAACACAAAACCGCGCCGTTTGGCAAGAGAAATTATTTTATCCATTTTGTCATCATTACTTGTCATATTATCTAATTATAGCAAAAAATTAATAAACAAAAAAGGCCTTCTAAGGCCTTGGGGTCCCCTTTTACAGGGATGGTTCCACCCAAGTTTTTTTCGCTTAATTAGCGAAAAACACTCTTTTGAATTACAGATTTACTCCAAAGGTGCCGACCTTCTTCATCGCAACTGTTATTCACCAATAACTATACTTAAATAGTTAGCACATGTCAATTGTTAGCGACGAAATGATTGGGGCCTTTCTCCTGATTTAAATGGGAAACGAGGGTCAGAAAGTTCTGATTTTTTACGCTCAACACTAATGTCTTCTCCAGAGTCCACCTGAACATCAAGATCGGTTGGTACTTCTTGCCTTGGAAACTGATGGGGTTCTTGATAATCAACAAACCCTTTCCGTGCGGGGTCTATTTTATCCAACTTAATCCCGGCAAGGAATGCCAATTTAAGTAAACGACTGGTAAAGGTTCGTGATTTCTTCTTCCCATGTATATCCAAACTAGGCTGCGACATATAAATATTTAAATGGTATTTATCTCTCCTTCTTTCTTTTCAGCAATTCCCTTTATTACATCATTGTATTCTTTTACTGTTTTATCTAGGTCTTCTTCTAGCTTATACTTTTCATCTTCGGTAACCTCGTTGTCCGCTTCTGCTTGTTTAACCATTTCTTTTATATCTTCACGTACTTTTCTAAGGGCAATGCGAGCAGCCTCTTCTTTTTGATGCAACACCTTTATAAGCTCTTGGCGTCTTTCACTGGTAAGCTCTGGCAAAAATATACGCACCTGACTACCTGTATTTACAGGATTCAGCCCCAAACCACAATCACGCACACCTTTTTCTACAGCTTGCAGAATACTTTTGTCCCATGGTTCGATATTTACTGTTTTGGCATCTGGAATACTAATGGAAGCAAGTGATTTGAGCGTTTGGTACGTGCCATAAGCTTCAACCATAATATCTTCCACAATAGCAGAACTAGCTCGACCAGTGCGAAGCCCAGAGATATCTTCTTTAAAAAAAGTTACTGCTCCTTCAAAATCTGCTTTAAAATCATTAATATTCATACATGTTTAATGGTGAATTAAATTATTATTTAGAGCGTGGTGAATCCTAAAAATATATTCTTACCATTTTCTTTGTTTATCAGCAAGTCTACGGGAATAGTATTAGTTGGTAATTTTTTAGTTACCCAATTTACACCGCCATCTACTGTTTTGTATAAAGTCGATCGTACGTTTTGGTTTTGGTCGCCCAAAATAGTACCTGTATAATACATTTCAGATAAATTTTTTGGATTTACTGCAAAGGCGTAAATATTAACACTACCTGGAGGTGTAAGCAATTTTATTTCCGACCAACTATTACCACCGTCATCGGAACGTAAAATACCATATTTGGAAATCCAGAATAAATTATTTTGTTGAACTGGGTTGAGCACCAAACGATAAAAACTAAGGCTGCCACTAAAATTTTCAAAACCACTATTGGCCGTTGCCCATGTTTCTCCCCCGTCATCAGAACGGTATAGGCCTTGACCATATGAAGCAAGGTAAAGACGGTTGGCATTAAACGGATCTACCACCAAATGACGCAATTCAAAATTGAAGCTTTTTATCGCTCGCCAACTCTGACCAGCATCTTTACTCTTTAAGATATCTCCGCCAATTTCTGCAGCATAGATAATCTTGGAATCTTTAGGGTCACTGGCCAGTGCGGCAATTCGTTGCGCAGGCCTACCTTCATTAAATACAGGTTTCCAATTTCTTTGACAATCGGTAGTTTTATAAATAGTCGGCCCATCACTCGCATAGATTGTACATTTATCATTTGGATCAACAGTTAATGCATAAATATATTTATTTACAAATGTTGGAGAGCTGTTCCAAGTCTCGGCATTATCATAACTATAATACAAACCCTGACCACGAGTGCCCATATAAAGCGCCTTTGAATCACTAGGATCTGTAAATATTTTATATACTTTTGCACCAGACAAATTTTTTAAACCTTGGGCAGTGAGCAAAACATTTTTTTGCTGCCATGTTTCTGCGCTATCTTGCGAAACAAAAATACCCATTGGACCTTGAGCGCTACCTGTAAATTGTATGCACCCAGCACCAGTTAGGACCACACCTGCGAGTAGCACCAAGAAAATATAAACTTTTTTAGACATACGCGTGTTTGAGTTAATTATGGTAATGATAATAATATTTGCTCTATCACGAGCTTAGGGTTAATATTTTGCCCAAGTAAGGCTTGTGATTTTTTAAAAACACTCATCAAACTAATAATTACTGGCATCGGCAGATTATGTTTGGCCAAAATTTTATTTTCTTTATTTTGTAACTTATCTAAAATCACCCTACGCCAAACTACCTGCCATGTTTCCAAAATATTTTGCAATTTTTCACCAGTACGAACACTGTCGCCCTTACCAGCATCTGTTGCGCTCGAATCTTTTAGTAAATCTTCCACTGCTATTAATTTTTTATACAATGGTTCATTAACTATGTTTTCCCAACGTGTAAGCTCGCTATAATAACCGGTTCGCAATTCTTCTTGAGCAGACAGTTCTATAGCCCTCCCCGGTCTGCCCCAGGCCATAACCGAGACTTCTTGTGCAATTTTTGTATCATACCCTGCTTCTACCAAACCGTGCTCAATTTCTGTATCACTCGCCAAGCCAAAGTACACGACCTGGCAACGAGAACGAATCGTTTGAAGCAATTTACTCTCATCACTAGTAAGTAAAAAAAACACTCTACGATCTGTTGGTTCTTCTAAAATTTTGAGCAATGCATTACCAGATTCTTCATTTAATAATTCTGCTTCATCAATTATAACTGCTTGATAATTTCCAAACCAGGAACGGCTCCCTAATCGTTCTTTTATGGTACGTGCCTGAGCAATGGAAATTTCTTTTTTTAATTTTTCTGTTTTTTCATCAATTTGACGAGATAGATAATAAAAATCTGGATGCGTATCTAGTTTTGCCTCATCAATTTTTAATAATCGTGCCGACAAATACCTGGCGACGGTTCTTTTGCCCACCGTCTCTCTACCCACAAAACAATACGACTGAGACAAAGAATCATTTGCAATCAATGTGTTGAAAAAAGATAAAATTTTCTGATGGCCGATAATAGACATAAAAATAGTAATCCCACGATCTTACCTTTCAGTATAGCACAATTTACTCGGCCTTAATATCATTATTTTGTTGCCAAGATACTGCGCTTATAATTTTCCAGGTTATCCAAAGCTATGCCCGTACCTTTGGCCACACAGAGCAGAGGTTCTTCGGCTACATATGTTGCCACTCCCGTTGCTTGGGCAACAAGCTCATCTAAATTCCTAAGAAGTGCTGAGCCGCCCGACAAAATTATTCCTTTATCAATAACATCAGCCGAAAGTTCTGGTGGTGTTTTGTGCAAAACTTCCTTAATCGCTTCTACTAAATTTCCCAATTCATGCTGCAAGGCTTCGGTTGTATCATCCGAATTAACCGTAATAGTTTTTGGTAACCCAGTAATCATATCTCGCCCTTTTACTTCCATAGTAAGTGGCTTATCCATATATAACGCCGAACCTACTTTTATTTTTATCTCTTCCGCAGATCGCTCTCCGACTGCTAAATTATATTTATGACGAACATATTCCATAATCGCATGGTCAAACTTATTACCACCAACCCGTGCCGATCCCCATGACACAATACCCCCTAAAGAAATCACTGCAATTTCGGCTGTGCCGCCTCCGATATCTATAATCATATGACCAGATGCTGCGCCAATTGGAATATCAGCGCCAATCGCAGCCACCACAGGCTCTTTAATAATATAGGCAGCTCGAGCACCCGCAGCAATGGTCGCATCAATAACAGCTCTCCGTTCGGTAGAGGTAATTCCAGCAGGCACTGCCACCATAACTTCTGGACGAAATAATCGCACACCACCCAATGCTTTATTAATAAAATAACGAAGCATAGCCTCTGTTGTATGATAATTGGCAATCACACCATCTTTGAGAGGGCGTTGCGCAATAATCGCATCGGGGGCGCGACCAATCATATCTTTTGCTTCCAAACCAACTGCAAGCACCTTACCATCTGCCTTAGAAATTGCCACAACACTTGGTTCATTAATCACAATCCCTTTTTTAGGGACATATACAAGTACATTAGCAGTACCAAGATCAATACCAATTTTTTTGATAAACATAGATTAATTTGCAAACTGTAAATAAAAATCTCGATCAACCGTTAAATCTGTCCGATACGTATATTTTTGATCTCCAATATTTTTTTGCTCTTCGCTTGGAATAGCTGAAGAGATATTTTTAGCAAAATTAAAATCCAAAGTCAACGCATGATTACGTGTTCCAAGTTGTTTTTGTATCAGCAAACTATAAGCATTATTTTTTATACTTGCTACAACGCTTGGCGCAAGATAAAACTGCCATGCAAGCTCACCAGCTTTACCTGGCTCAATAGAAATAAAAGTACCAAACCATTGTCGCCCATTTTCTATACCCTGATCAACTATACCAACTTCTGGCGAGCGTTCAACTTTCATACTGCCAGAAACAGAAATAAACCGACTACCGAGGGGCAGATAAACTCGGGCATATGTTCGGTACCGTGAAGTAAATTTAGTAAAACTACCTGTATTAACATACTTCATTTTTACTGTACCCACATAACCACCAGTACTACTTGGAACAAATGAATATGACAATTCCCTATTCATCACCTTATCCGTTTTTAGAGAAGCAAGATTGGCATCTGCCCACAAAACAAAATCACTCTGCGCATCTTTCATAATGCCGCCCCAACCTCTCGCTAATAAAATTTTCTGCACCTCGGGATCCGAAGAGTACGCTAAAATATGTTTTTCTGAAAACATTCTCTGGCTTAAAGCCAAATATTTTGACCAATGTTTAAATATATCACCCTTGAGACGCGCCAAAAAAGCATGGCTCAAATCGGCAAGTATCTTTTTGCGTTCATCAAAACTTTGCCCATTTTCCGCAAAACCAAATTCTACTTCATATTCCAATTTTTGCGTAAAATTATCAGCATTAAATTCTTCACCATTTACGGTAATTGGACCGCTGATTCGCAAAATTTCTTCAAGAAGCGTCGGTGTAATACCAATCACACCAGTGATTTCTTGTGCAGCCACGCCTTTTTCTTTTCTAAAAAGATCCAGGGACTGTAATGAAGAAACTGCAAAATCGGGAGACCAGTTACTATCTCTAAAGCCCCATCTTTTTACTGGTAAATATTTTTGGAGCGGTTCGGGAGGTATCGAAGGAAAATCTTGAGGCGCTAGATTATCCAAAATTTCTGTTCCTTCTACTTTTAAAATTTGCGGCACACCTTTATAAAACCGCACCACACTATATGCACCAATAAAACCACCGCCCGGACGAATTTCTGTATTATTTAAAAACAACACCAGATATGTTTGCGGTTTTTCAAAACCAAGAATTTTTGGAATAACACTACTTTCTTCAGCATTAGAAACAAGATTTTCAGCAACTGTTTGCACAACGGCAGATTTTAACCCGCCTTTTGCATGCGCCCATCGCCAGACCAAAAAAACACCTGTCCCAAGTACAGCAGCTATCACCAGTAATACTATAAATAATTTACGCATAATTAAAGTAAATTACAAACGAGAATTATTTACCTCTTTTCTTTACCGAAACATTAAACCCGAGATATTTACCAAACATTAAATGAGTTACGGCGTCAAGGCAAGGCAACGAGGAAAAGAAAATTAATGATATGGGCAACAAACACCACTGCAATAACATAAATAAATATCGATGTCTTGGTTGATCACCTGGGCGACTTGGCAAAATAAGCATGCTCATCACCGCCGACACGAGCAAACCAAGCATGGCCATAGTCATTAGAATCTCTAGGATGTTTGGTGCGTTAAAAAACAACGCACTTTGCCGCACTTCAGTGCCAGCTACCCATAATGGGAGGCGGCCAATAAGCGTAATCAAAATTGCCACAACTGCCCAGCTCCATTTTCCTTCCCATTCATGAAAAAGAACTGACGCTTTTTTTATCCAAGAAATTTTTTTATTTAAATGAAACTGCCATAATAAATATGGAATATGTTCTGTACCCCATGCCCAACGGCGTTGTTGAAAATATAAATTTTTTAAACTTTGCCACAAACTATCGTCTCGCACGGTATCCATAGATACGGGAATATACATTGGGGTAACTTCATAGTCTCCATTATACCTCAACCAGCACTGATAGAAAATCCTTGAATCTTCGCTCACAATATCTTTACTGTGCCCCCCACAGTCCATTATCGCCTTAAAGCTCATGCTGTGAGAAGAAAAAGTTACCAACCTATCAAGCCGAGCCAAACTAAATAACATCCAAAAGCTGGTTCCAAAGGCCATAATACGAATTATGGCTGGTGACTGCCACAAATTATTATTATACAAGGTAAGCGGCTGAAACGAACTGTGATCTGGACGAGGATGTTTGTTATAGAGATATGCGAGGTGGGCAAAATATTCAGGATGCACAATAGTATCAATATCAAAAACAGAAGTTATAATATCAATATAGTTCCATTTTCTCGCATCTGCGTATTTCTTAAATTCCCATTCGGCAAAATGTATATTAGAACCTTTACCTGGAATTTCATCGGGTAAGTCTATGGGGTGCGTAGAAAAAATTAAATCTGCAAATTTGCCCTTATACTTTTCGGTGATACATTTTTGTATATACTGCCAATGCTCCATTTTTCTTGCTTCTCCCGCTATCACTAAATATGTTTTACTGGCTGGGTAACTCGAGTTTAAAAAACTCTGAATAGTCGGCTCTACCACTTCCCAACCCTCGTTATATACTGGTAAAAAAACAACATTTTTTCTACCTTCCCAATTAGGAAATTCGTTTCGCAACCGATCAAACCAGTTCACTCGTATAGCCTTTCGGAAACGACGCCAGGATAAAAATAGATAAAAAGAAAAATATACTACGCGTAACACCCAGTAAACATCAAAAACTAAAATAAAATAGATCATCCAGAGCGGTTTTAAAAATGATAAAACCAAGCTCACTATGAGTGTGAGCCAAATACTAAGCCCAGGCAATACTTCGTAGAAACGATAGCGATAATAGTTTGACAACATAACTTTTAGAAGAAACGCGGGATTAACTCGTGCGGGCAGGACCACTGTACACAGGCATAATATATGTGCCAACAGGAGCTGCTTTTGCCATCTCAAGAGCCAACTGTGTATCAAAATTTTTCTCCAAACTTATAATGGGTATTTTTAGGCTATAGGCCAAGGTATTAGCCATAGTAACTGCCAATCGCGTGCCCGTAAACTTGCCCGCACCAACAACAACTCCCAAAACGGTAATGGCAGATACAGATATTTTTAATTCTGATAAAAATATATCTAGAGAAACAAGCAAATCTTGATTATTTTTGACCTTAACCGTAGTTTGAGCAAACTTATTATCTAAAAAATAATAAAAGACAACCTGCTCATCTTCTGTGTTATCAATAAAGAGAATCATAGACAATTAGGCTACTTGGGTTAGCTCGTCCACAGCGCTTACGTGTTTACCTTCAAAAATACTATATAAAAACTTATCGCCAATTTCTCTGCGATCATTAAATTCTTTTTCACTCATAATAGTATATCGCAATGGTTTGCCCAATTTTTTTTCAAAATCCGCTACTAGTTTGGAAACAAGCATTGGGCGAATTTCGCCTACTAACAAAATATCTGTTTCAGCATTTTTAGCGTCAGTAAAACAACCAGTAAATAAGAGCATTTTTATCTTTCCTGCCTTTGCCTTTAGAACCTCAATAAGTTCTCGCTCGTATAATATTTGAGCTTTAAAAAGCAATGATTTTAATTCTGTATACAACAGACAAGAAGGATCAAGCTTGTAGTACTTAGAACGCCCCGTTCCAGCACTTTCAACTGCCTCAATAGCGTCAACCACAACAGGCATAATAATACCGACCTTTTGCAAATTACCAAGCTCTCTGCGCACTGCATTGAGCTGAGATTCTGCTAGTCGGGCTAGCTCTCGAACGTAAAAAGGGCGTTCAGGTGAGTGAAAAAAAATATGAAGAAGCTTTACTCGGGTCTTTGAACCAAAAAGTTGTTCAAGCATAATCTAGATAATAAACCGCTATAAGAGGTGCCGGGAGACTATATTCTTACCGTCTTATACAGATATAATTTTAAGCAATCAGACTCTTCTGTTTATGGACTATATTGATTGCGTATAGTATAATAATTAATAAGTAAAAAGTCAAAAAGAGGCTTGTTCTACAAATAAAATTAAGTTACCCTCTATCTCCTATGGATCAGACACTGCATTTACACGAATTCTTCGTGGAAGGAAATAACCCCGAGGAATCACATGTTTTATTAAACATTACCGAACCTTCTACCGATGCTGAAAAAAATAAGGGTTATTTTTTTGTAATCTGCGAAATTAACAATGGCGATACCCGCTATATCGCCAAAATGCAAAGTATTGTCGATGAAATCGAAAATAGCTATTACGAAATTCCAGACCAAGAAACACAGAGTGCTCTCGAAATAATCTTAAACAAAATCAACCAGGAAAACATGTCCATGATCCAAGAAAATGTTTCCCTGCATTGTATTATTGGTGCAATCCGAGAAAACGACATTATCTTTAGCTTCTACGGCCACCCACAAATGGTCCTCTTCTACAAAACCAAAGACGGCTTATTCAAAAAAATGGACCTAGTCGAAGAGAATAAAACGAACGAACAGGCAGAACATAACCAACTGTTCTCCCAAATCGTCCAGGGCAAAATAGGCCCAAATGATTTCTTTTTTGCTGGTACGCCAAATATTATCAGTTACTTTAATCACGATCGTCTCCAAAAAATTATCACCACCAGGCCTCCCCGCCAAAGTTCTGAACATCTACAAAAAGTATTATCAGAACTACAAAATAACATATCTTTTGGCGGTATTATCATTAACCTGCAAAAAGGCACTGATGCTATTGCCACCACAAAAATTTCACCTACAAAAAAAGGTGGAGCAGGCAAATCTCTCAAAAATCTTTTTAGCACTGAAAAAAATACAGCCAGTATTTTGTCGCCTTCTTTTTTACCAAAGTTCCAAGACACAATAAATAACGCCCTTTCCGAACAAGAAGAGCCAGAAATGATGGGTGCTCACCGAAACGGCTTACGTGCCAATACCGAAATCACCTCCTCTCACCTCCGTGCCCGACAAGACAGAGTAAAAACACCAACTGGACCAGATTACCAAGCCATCCTTAAAACTGTGCTTATTTTTATCTGGAGATGTCTCAAATTTAGTGCTCGCATTATTTTTTCCATACTACTCTTTATAGGCGCTATACTTTCAACGGTAGGGCGCAATATTATGCTGCTGTTTTTTGTAATTATCAATTACCAAAACAGGAGGCATAATATTATCTTAGAATGGAAAGCCTTGGGACGCAGCCTAAAAGAAAACCTGGAAAGACTGCCACTTATCACAAAAATCCTTCTCAGCACCTCTATAATTTTGGCTATATTATTTAGCGGCGGTATTATCTACGCAAAAGATAAACAGAAAAAAGCAGCACTTGCCCAAGAATACGCCCAGACTGAAAAACGTATAAAAAATAAACAGGCCGAGGCAGAAAGCTCTTTAGTATATGGCGACACCGACATGGCCTTAACCCAACTTGAAGAAGCAAGAAATATTATCAAAACACTTCCCTGCTCTACTACTGCCGAAAAAAATAAATGCGCTGCTCTCGAAGAACAATTATCAACCTTACAAATGAAAGCAAGAAAAATAACACTCGCTGCTCCTCAATTACTAGCCGACTGGAGCACACTTGCACAAACCGACCCTGCCAACGATATATTTTTATTAAACAACAAAGTGTATGGCTTTGGTAAAAACTCTTCCAATATCATTACCTACGATGTTCTAACCAAAGAATCACAACTTATTACTCCTGGCCTTTCCGTAAAAAACTTTACTGCAGCTTCTGTACCAAAAGAAAATGATTATGCAGTCTTATTATATGACAATCAAAACATTGTTCAATTCCAACCTCAAGATAACTCGTGGAAAAAAGTAGATATTGGCTACCCAAATCAAAATAGCAGCATCTCTAGTTTAGCTGTCTACAACCGCAGGCTCTATACACTTGATACTGCCAATAATAAAATCTATCGACACGATAGTATAAAAAGTGGGTTTTCCATTGGCAAAGAATGGACACAAAATAACACTACAGATATAAAATCTGGAACATCTATGTCTATAGATGGGGATGTCTTTATACTGGGTGCAAATGGCACTATATTCAAATTCACCAAAGGACAGATACAAAACTTTACTACTTCAAAAATTGACCCACCGCTTACTTCTGTCAATAAAATCTGGACATACAACGACCTCAATTATATTTATATCCTGGACAGCGCTGAAAAAAGAATTATAATTTTAGACAAAACAGGACAAATAAAAAACCAAATTACAGCCAATGAATTTACAAACCCTACTGGCATGATAGTAGACGAAGCAAAACGCGCAGCCTATATCCTCGACAATAATAAGTTATACCAAATTAACTTACAATAAAATCACAATTAAAAAACGCTCCGTATATCGGAGCGTTTTTTAATTAATTGTGAAGTCCTTATTTTAAGGTTACTTTACCACCAGCTTCTTCAATTTTCTTTTTCATTGCTTCTGCTTCTTCTTTCTTAACAGCTTCCTTAACTACCTTAGGAGCGCCGTCTACCAAAGCCTTAGCATCTGCTAAGCCTAAACCAGTGATTTCTTTTACTACTTTAATAACATTGATTTTGCTTGCACCAGCATCAGTAAGCTCAACGTTAAATTCTGTTTTTTCTTCAGCAGCAGCGCCGCCAGCAGCTGGAGCAGCAGCCATCATCATAGCTGGAGCAGCAGCAGAAACACCAAATTTTTCTTCTAGAACCTTTACCAATTCGGAAAGGTCAAGTACGGACATTTTTTCGATTTCAGCTACCAAATCTTTGAATTTAGCAGGAACTTCGACAACTTTATTTTCTTCTGACATAGTATTACATTAAATTTATAAATCTAAATAAATAACAAGCTAAGCTTTTGCTTTGGCGATGTTGTTAAGAACACCTACCAAACCGCGCAAATTCCCAGCCAAAACATTAACGAATCCAGAAACTGGGGCATTAAGAGTGCCAACCAATTTGCCAAGTAATTCTTGTTTGCCTGGCAAGCTAGCCAAACTCTTGACCATGGTCGCGTCAATAAACTTTCCTTCTAAAACTCCACCAAATAATTGCATTACTTCGTGATTTTTAGAAAAATTTGCCACAATTTTAGCAGCAGAAAGCTCTTCACCCAAAGCCATAAAGGTAGCTACACCACCTGCAAATACTTTAGGATCAATATCTTTTAGTCCCATTTCTTCACAAGCACGTTTTACCAAGGTTTTCTTGGCAGCCACAACCTTAACGTCGTTTTTTCGACATTCACGGCGTAACTCTTCAGCTTCAGAAACTTTTAATCCTTGAAAATTGGCAAAAACTACGGCCTTAGCCGCTTTTAGACCATCTTCCAAAGATTTAACTGTTTCTTGTTTTTGTAGTTTTGTTTTTGGCATAATATTTTTTATCTACTAACAAAAAAATCTGTGTTTTCCACAGACCTCTAGCACAAATCGACCTTACAGTTTTCGTTAAAACGAATGAAAACTGCACCTTTTGTACCTCGGCAGGTAATTAAGCGGCATTTTTGAATTGCCACACCTGCTGTCTATGGTTAGAACCAGTATATAGAGAAACCCAAAAAAAGTCAAGACTGATGGGGATAAGCCATCTTAATTAGCTTAGAACTTCCCCAAATCAAGCAAACCGAGCTGTTTTACCATGGACATTAACTCCCTAGTACCTTCGATACCATATTGTTGTTCAAGATTAGCCTTAACTGCTTCGTCGCCATTTAAGGCCAGGCGCACCAAACCAATCATATGCACCCTCTCTTTTGATTCCTCAGAACCAGAAAGCCAAGTAGAAGAGCTATGATCATTATCATCCTCCAAACCAAGATCTAAAATTCCTTTTATCTCTTCTTCATCTGTTATTCCAAATATTCTGGATAATACCCTAAGCGATTGCTCCTTTTCCTTTGGCTTTCCATTTTTAACTTTTTCAGCCAATTTATTGCGATACGAAGCCCTCAAGAGATCAACAGCTCCTGAACGCGTCAAATCTATCTTTAATTTTTCACCTAACTTTCGTAGTGCCGCTTCGTATTGTCGCTGCCCCCTATCATTTATTTTTCTATTTTTAAAATCATCATTACTTTCTCCTGGCAATCGTTTTACCCGCTCTCCTTTTAACACAGTAAGGTACAAGCTATTTTCGGCATTCTTCTTATCAGCAGCAGATTTTTCATCAGCATCCCTGCCAGACTGTTCTTTTGTAGTTTGTGCAGACTTTTTTGTTTCTACAACCTTGGGAGCACGAACAGCCACTGGCTTTTCAGGAACAAATTTCTTTTGAAACAAATCCTTAGCAGAAGATTCATCATCAACTGCTTCTAAAAATTCTGACCAATTTTTTGATCCGCCTCTTTCTCCCATACATTCATTGTCTTATTGAATAACACTTCCCGAAAATTTATCTCCCAATAATACGCTTCGTAACATAGCTAAATCTGTGCCTTTTATAAACCGTACTGTGAGGCCTAACCGAGCAGCTGTTTTAACTGCCTTAGGATCAAATGGCACATTAGCCCCTGGAGACCACGTATCGCCAACTATTTTTTTCATTTCATTCCAAGTTAGATTTGGAAGTGGTTTGGCATTTACATCCTTTTTTGGATCAGCTGTATATACATAACTAATATTGGAAGCATTTACCACTTCTTTGGCACTGTATGTTTTGGCGAGCAGCACCGCGTCGTGATCGGTCGAACAACCAGGCTTCCAACCTGCTGCAATAATAATTGATTTATTGGTTTTTATTTTTTTTGTCGGATTTGTAACAATCTCTGCATGAGCCAAGTCTTTAAATAGAGTTCGCACAAATTCTGCATTAAAGATAGTGGTTTTTATTCCTAACCAATCAAGGTCGTTGTTTGTCATAGGTACCACCTGCTTGGCGGCATCCTGATAAGCGCGACATGTTGCGCCTCCACCAACTACCAAAATAAACTTATCTCCTTTTTTAACTCGTTCTACTATTAGATCTCTAAATTTTTTAAGAAAAGAAATATCAAAACCACTCGAAGGAATAATGATAGAACCACCTAAGGAAATAATTTTGAACTTAGCCATAAAAATTGACTATTACCATCTTTCAAATTATTGATTTTCTTTAGCGAACAAAGAATTTGCCGCAACCGAGACAAGCCACATAATAAGCGCTCCCCAAAATGCTGCCCAAAATCCTGACACATAGAACCCTTTAACAACCGAAGAAGCTAACCAGAACATAAGGGCGTTAACAACAAAAGTAAACAAGCCAATGGTCAGCAGATTGACAGGCAGTGTGAGCAATAAAATTACAGGACGAATAAGAGCGTTAATAAGCCCTAAAATGAGGGCTGCCACCAAAGCAGCATAGAAACCTGACACCATTACCCCTGGCACTAAATATGCAACTAAAAGGAGAGCAGCAGCGCTTACTAACCAACGGAAAATAAGTTTCATATCATTGTATATAATTAATTAAGCCACTAATAAGCTGTATAAGCCATTTATAATCGGAGAAATGAGTTCAAACAAAAAGAAAATGAACAATAAGAGCACTATAAACCCATACTTATCCAAAAAATCCTTTATTTTATAGGCTGAACTTGGCAACAAGGCATACAAAACCTTTGAGCCATCAAGAGGTGGAATAGGAACTAGGTTAAAGATTGTGAGCATTACATTGGCATACACTATCACTGCTAACACCGAGGTAAAATTAGACAGTGGCAACACTCGAATGATAATAGCAAAAACTACGGCTAACAGAAGATTTGCGACAGGACCAGCAAGTGCCACCATAGACGGCCCCCATTTTTGATTTTTTAGGTTATATGGATTATATGGCACTGGTTTTGCATATGCGAACATAAAAGCCCCTCCTGTAGCAAGTGACAAAAAAATAGGCATTAAAATAGTACCCCAGAGATCTACATGGGCAACAGGGTTTATGGTCAACCGACCAGCATAACGGGCTGTGGGATCTCCCAGCATATCTGCCACCCAGCCATGGGCATATTCATGAATAATGGCAGACGGCACAATGACTAAAAAGTAAAATATAAAATCCATAGATTTTGCGGTATTCTTGACAAAAACTTAAAATTACAGTACACTATAAAACGTTATTCTAATTATACTTAGAATCCAATAAATTTTCAACCCTATAATCGAAATGAGCCAAGAGGACATTACCCCCTCCCCAGTGAATGAGATTATATAAAATAATATAATTATATGTCTAGAGCCTGTGATATTTGTGAAAAATCAGCCGCTCGCGCCAACCATGTGAGCCACTCTAATGTTAAAGTTCCTCGTCGTCAAAATCCAAACTTACAACTTGTAACTGTAGATGGAAAAAGCATCAAAGCTTGCTCTACATGCCGCCGCACTATGGTTAAAAAAATGGCATAATACCTTTTTCTTCAATTCTCAAAACAAAAAATAGTCTTAATGACTATTTTTTGTTTTGACAAAATTTTTAATCTACTATTATATACATAGTACTGGCAGATAAACTAGGCTGCGAGAAGTCGCGGACAAGTTTTTAGCCTACACACCAAAGACAAGACACCAACTTGGAGGCAGTATGGCACAAAACGAAACGCCGACATTCCGATTCGGCACCAGGCTCATCTTTTGCCTTATCTACCCCACCATTGCTGTAACACTCTTTGGACTACAGCTCTGGGTCTTGGGCGCCTCCCTTCTTGTAGCCTTTCTTCACTTCGCGCTGTGCGAAGCTCTCCTGTCCCAAGGAGAACGCCAGTGAAAACCTGGACCCTCTTCGACCTGCCGACATATCAATGTCGGCTTTGCATTTTGTCCAATTGATTTTTTATGTACTAGTGGATATAATTAAGCACATCTAAATAAAAAATATTAACGCCTGCACCACATGAAAAAAATTCATACGGCTATTCTATTTTTTTCATTATTTTGTCTTATTTTAAATATATACACTGTTTTTATTTTTGAAAATTTTTACCCGACCTACCTGGTATGGAATTTATTTTTAGCGTTTGTCCCCTATTTACTTTCTATAGAACTCACAAGCCTGGTTAAAAATAAACAACCTGTATGGATGCAAATAGCTATACTGCTCACCTGGTTAATTTTCTTCCCCAATGCCATGTATGTGGTTACAGACTTCATTCACTTATACGAACAGACATACCTGCCTGTATGGTTTGATATAGCTCAAATATTTTCATACACCTGGATCGCTTTCTTTTTTGGCTTTCTTTCGTTATATAAAATTGAAAAGATTATAACTAAAAAATATAATTCTAAAACGAGTCTTATTTTTATAACAGGCTCTACTTTTCTTGCTAGTATTGGTGTGTATCTTGGCCGACAGCTCCGCTGGAATAGCTGGGACCTATTTATCCATCCCTGGCAGGTTATCATAAACCTCATTGACATACTTTCTAATTTGGAAAACTTTTTAGGCTTTATCGCCATGACCGTTACGTTTACCGCAATGTTTACTGGTGTATATTTCTCACTTCGAGCGCTGCTTCAAAGCAAAGATAAATAATTACTCTATATGCAAATAATCACAAACTCCCCTCAAGAAACACAACAATTTGGCGCCGAGCTTGCACAACAGTTGCACGGCGGCAGCATTGTACTACTCTCTGGAAATTTGGGTGCAGGTAAAACTGCTATGGTAAAAGGTATTGCTGTAGGTTTTGGCATAGAAAACGAAATCACCAGCCCAACATTTACCCTTATGAATCTCTATGAAATTAACAAAAGTAACAGCACAGCAAAGACACTCATACATATTGATACCTACCGTCTCAAAAGCGCACAGGACCTTATCGAAATTGGAGTAGAAGATTATTTAGGCAACACTAACACCGTATGCATTATAGAGTGGCCCGAAAAAATTAATGACTTATTAAAAAAATTACCTCATGATGCGCATAAGGTAATTTCTATTTCTATAGAACAAATGGAGGGTGCCAAACAAAGAAAAATCTTAATTTCTTAATGAAACCCATCTATCAAGGCCCCAGATACGACCTGCTTGCAAATGAGCCAAAACAAGCAAGGCAGCGATATAGATAATATGTTCGTCAATTATATACGAATGCTCACCGACAATTGGAAAATGCAAAATAGGTATATAAAATAAAAGCATTAATAAACTTCCTAAATACGAACTAAGACGAACAAACAAACCTGCCATCAAGGAGATTCCCAAAAGTACCAATCCCCACTTCACCATAAAATTTATAACAAGTAATACTTGCGGATTAAGCATTAGCTGATAGAAACTGCCCATTGTAGCAGCTCCTTTGATATACCCTGCAGCAGACCAACCTGGATTTAGCACCTTGGTAATGCCCGCATAAAAATAAAACCACCCCATTACAACTCGTAATAAAAACAGTGAGGCGGCCTGTAACTTTGACATAAAATTTAATTAAAAATTAAAATTACTTTTTAACAAACCAGGGAAAAAAGACACTGGTTCTTTTTTTATAATTTTCAAAATCTGCATTACCTATATATTTTTTTTCAAGCAATGGAATGCCTGATACAAATAAAATTAATATAGAGATAGTAAGCGGTCCAATTATCGTTACAAAACTACCTGCTGCACAGAGAGCTATGATAAATATACCCCACCACTGCGCCACTTCGCCAAAATAATTTGGATGCCTCGTATAGTGCCAAAGGCCACCTTGCATTATCTTGCCTTTATTATCTGGGTTTCCAATAAACCGAGACAATTGATAATCGCCGACTGCTTCAAAGAAAAAACCGACTAGCCATATCAGCAAACCTATTATACCAAATACCCAAGAAAAAGTTGAATGTAAATTTAAAAAAATTGCTGGCAAGGCAATCAAAAATAAAAATACTCCTTGTAATATAAAGACCTGAAAATAGGATCGAACAAAAAACCATTTACCCCACTGCTTTCTCCATTCCAAATACCGATAGTCCTCTTGCCTTCCTCGATGACGAGCATAAATATGAAGCGCCAAACGAAAACCCCAAATAGTAATAAGAATATTTACTAACACCGACTGCCACGAAACAGTTTTCGATAGAAAAAAAGAAGCCCATGCCAACACCACAAAACCCCAACCCCAGGCAATATCAGCAACATCGTTTCTTTTTTTAATTAAAGAAACTATAAACCATACATTCATGTAAGCAAACAAGATAAGGCCAAGGATTAGATAATTATTCATAGACCAATTTTAGTAGCTATACCATATACAGAAATCGAAACTGCCGCAGATAAAAACATTCCCCATGCTAAATCTACTGCTGTAACAAGAAATGGCCAATCTTTAGTCATAGCAAGGTTAGTCAAGTCATATGTGGCATATGTTACTAACCCAAAAAAAGCACCAAATAACAGAGCGTGTATCCAGGAATTTTTTTCTAACGCAGGAGAAATAACAAACGCAACCAGACCAGCAATAAAGATGAGATAAAAAACTATAGCGGCATACCAATTTACCTGCGGTTTAATAAGAAACCCTATTTGCTCTTTATAAAAATTTTTAGAAATAAGACCAAGCCAAACCATATCTAATGCAAAAAATATAGGCAGTGCCGCTATATACAATTTAAAAAACATATCATGTTATTAATATATCTAATGAGCTAATTTTTTGAGCGCTTGCAAAGCATGAAACTGGACTTTTTCAGAAATTCCACAATCATTTTTTATAAGCTCTTCTTTGGTAAACCAACGACAATCTTCGGTAACCTCTGTCTCAGACAATACCAACTGATCTGTTGTAGAAGCACCAAAATAAACAAACACTACATGTGAATGTTTTTCGTTTATTGGATGGAAGAGCATAAACTGAGGTGGGATAAGCGACCTATCTGTTTCGTGTAAAAAACTTGGTACCGTATTTTCATCTGCATACAACACCACATCGAGCCCAACCTCTTCTTTAACTTCTCGGATGGCTGCAGCATTAGGATCTTCATCAAGCTCAATATGACCTCCTACACTAAGCCAAATCTTAAACTTGTCATGCTTTCGGAGCAGCACTTTATTTTTAAATACCACAAAAACCTCTGAACAAAAATCAATCTTTTCATTAATATGTGGCATAGTATATTTACTTCTTGAGCAAATCTCGAATCTCAGTAAGGAGCACTATATCTTGGGCTGGCGCAACAGAAGGCTTCTCTGCTTCTTTTTTTTGCAACCTACTCAACACTTTGATCATCATAAAAACAGCAAACGCAATAATCACAAACTCAAAAACAGTTTGCAAAAAATTACCATAACCAAATGTAGCTGCTGGAGCACCACTCGCAGTACGTGACAAAACAATTTTTAAATCTTTAAAATTTATTCCACCTATTAGCAAACCAATTGGCGGCATGATAATATCATTTACAATAGAGGTAACAATTTTTCCAAAGGCACCCCCAATCACTACACCCACGGCCAAATCCACCACATTGCCTTTCATGGCGAACGATTTAAATTCTTGAAGAATAGGCATACGAAAGATAGGGAAAAATTATTTTAATTTAATATAAAATCCTGCATTACCATAGAGCGTGTAAGTACCATCACCTTTGTCTTGAGCGTATACCTCGACATCCTGACCAATATGACTTTCTAAATCACCAAAACCCTCTACCCCTTGCACCGAACCAACGACTGCCTGGCTCCACCCCATGATAGCGGTAACATGTTTACCATCAACTTCTACATAACATTCTCCATCTGCAAAACAACCAGTGTCAACTTTTTGCAATTTTCCCGAAAAGTTAGCTACCTTTAATTTCCCAACAGGCTCTTCCTCGGTGGTAGAAGGGGCCATCAAGCGGCCATTTTCAGTAGTCGCACTATTAGCATCTGTATTAACAGGAGAACTTTCCTGCTCTTTAAAACCTTGAGTAGTAAACAAATATACTACCACACCAACAATAACTACCACGAGCGCTGCCGAAAGTATTTTTTTATTATTCATATAGAAAAATTAGTGCATTAATATATAGTATAGCACCCTCTTATGCTTTAAGAAAGCTCTATATATTATAATACAAAATAGATACAAACGTTACATTATTTCTTAATTTCTAGTTAATGCGGGCCAATATAAAGATATATGTTCGGCATATCGTCCAAAAAACAATAGAATACGCTTTTAGCAGCAAACAAATAAAGTCCCACGCCTAAAATAAGAAAAATAACTACAGCTACAATTAAATGCCGCCAATGCTTTCTACTTGCAGAAGCAACAGCTATATAAAAAAATAATGGCATTATAAATAAGCCGCCTAAAAAAGCCGCTTTCTCTGCAACTTGATACAAAACTGCATTATACGCCTGGCAACTTATCCGTACAAAAAATAGAGCTGTGATTATATACAATTCCAATCCAGCCACAACACCAGAGATGATATAAAAAAATGACCGAACAAGACGGTATGTGCTATCCCGAGCAATCAGGGCACTTAATTTCTGAATCATACTATTACAATTAGAATAAATACTATGTTAAACGCACCAATTCACCTTTTCGTTTAACAATATTTTTATAATCCCATTGGATTTTTTTAGCTTTTCCAAGCCAACGACGCAGATCTTTAGTATTTATCTCACTGGCGTTGGTATACCGAATTTCAGCAGCTTTAAAACTTCCTTCTGGCTGCAAACTTTCTTCATCAAACGACTGCCCACTCCAAAAAATCATCCGAACATTGCCCTTAAGATTACTATAACCAACAACTGGATTACCCTCCAGAAACCAAACAGGATGCCCATGCCAGATTTTACTTTCGGCCATAGAAAGATTTTTATCAATCTCTTTCATTAAGAGATTGCATATTTTCTTTTCTGCTGCAGTTTGCAGTGCATTATACGCCCGTATATCTTTATTCATAAGAAAACAATTATTTTTATACCACCAGTTTATGATAAAGGTTTTTAGTGTCCCTGTCCAGAATTACTAAACTTAAAACAATCTGCAAAACGCTAGAATATTAGCCTCGTGATATTTTGGAAAATAAAAAAGAGCAAAGGCTCGAAAACCCTTGCTCTTACGTTATTATCCTTCAACCTCAGTTCTAAAACCACCATAAGCCATACGCTTCATATCAACAGGCATCGACATATCTTGATGTTCTTTATACTTTTCACTCATTTCTTCCATTACTTTTTTGTTTACCTCATCTCGATGCTCTTTAGAACTGAACACAATGAAAGAAAACCACACATTCTCATCATCTTTTGCTCCTGCCATTTCACCAAACGCACGTGTTTTTTCTTCACCCATTTGATTCTGAGTAAGATCATCACCTATACACTCATAATATTCGAGCGCGCCGTATTTCATCCACATATCTCGGCCTTCGCTTGCCATTCTTTTATATTCTTCAGTTTTATCTTTTGGCACTATCAACACAAAACCATCTACATATTTTGCCATATAATTTATTATATTCCTTAATAAATTTATTAATACTATTTTTTCTATTTCTTATCGCTGCTTAAGATTATACCATGACTTGCTGGCGGAGAGTAACCAGCAGCATTCGAACTAATTGTTACTTAATTTTGAGCAAATCAGATTGTGAGCGGCCAGGGCTTTAATCTTGTATTTTTTTATAATATTTTGTACAATGCCTCATATATTAATTATAATGCTATCATATATGTCTGAAATGGCACAACAATGCCCACAATGCACGTCGCCGTATGCATACCTCATCCACACAACCTTATATTCATGTCCTGAATGTGGGCATAAATGGAATAGTGCGGAAACATCAGAAAAAAAAGAGCAGGAGGAGGAATTGGTCGTAAGGGATATGAATGGGAATATTTTGCATAATGGAGATACCGTGCTTTTTATGAAAGATATGCCGGTCAAAGGATACCCAAAACCTTTGAAATCTGGCACAAAAGTAAAAAACATCCGCCTCACTACTGGTGATCATAATATTGATTGTAAAATTCCTGGTTTTGGTGCGATGCAGCTCAAGTCTGAACTGGTAAAAAAGGTGGAGCTATAAAGAATAAAAAACAAGGCAATTATGCCTTGTTTTTTATTGCGGAAGGGGTGGGACGATGTTGGGATATATTTAACAAGTCATCGTTTACCTCAATACTCTGTTAATTATTAAGTTTATCTTTAACGCTTAACCAAAATTCCTTATCTTTTAAAGCAGTCAACAAATCTGCCACATCTTCTTTATTTACCCACTTAGCAACAGGATTTTCAGGATCAATAGGCTTTAAATTTTCCTCTGGAGTATCAAATAAAAACATCGTAATAGTTTTAAACTCTGATAAGTCTTCTGTTCCATCTTTAGCAATCTTATATCTTTGATAAGTACCTAATTCCTTTATGTGTTCTAACTCACTTACACCAGACTCTTCTTTAATTTCTCTTTTTGCAGCTTCAACAGTATTTTCATTGTCTTCGATGTGTCCTTTGGGTAATGACCAAGATGTGCCATGTTGACTAACAACTAATATTTTGCCTTTGGTATTTTTGACGACACCACCAGCACTTTTTGTTTGTTTCATATAACTTAATTTATTTGATAAACCCAGCCAGGTTGCCACGCTTTCTTTTTTCGCCAATCCTCGTCAATAGCTTGCTCCCAAGTTTTACCATTCAAAATTACATCTGGGGCTAATTGAGGGGCTTGATGAGCGACAATAGCCATTTTCATTATCTTTTGTGGTGCCGTGGACAAAATATGTTATTTTTGTACTCATATTATTGCTCTCTCTCAAAATTAATACTTATGCTAGAATCACAATTTTTTTGCAGCCATATGTTGATACTTTCAATGACACTGGCCCAAAGATTAACATAATCCCCCAATTTAATAATCTTATTATTTAGCACGCCAAAATTTTGTTGCTCTTCTTCTTTGTGATAACCAGGAACGATTAATTTCATTTGATATTCAGTTTCTTCTTTGGTCAGATGTGTTATCATTGATATTTTTAATGGATTGATTTTACTGGCTATTGCTTTTGGTAGAAAAATATTTTCTGAAAGTTCCCAAATCAAATTTAATCCTTCAGCGTAACCAAAACTAAAAATAATTTCTTTATCTTTATAATCTTTCCAATAATCATTTTTTAAATCATTCAGGAATAATTGCAACATATTGCCTTTGCCCCATTGGAAGAGAAATCTAGTTTTCTTAATTTCGCCCAACAAAAGAAAGACGACGTCTGTTTGTTTCTGAACTAAAGATTTTTCAACCCCATATTTACTATATAACTGGACTGCAATAATTAATGTTATTAAAGAAGCTAAAGAACTAACAAGATTAGACCCGACGGAAATTAACTGGGTAGTCTCTGAAGCCAAAAAGAATGGCACTACAATTAGTGCACTTGCCAATATTATTATAAATATTAATATGGTCTTTTTCATAAGCTGCAACATGTCTAATTGTATGCTTTTTGGCCTTATTGGTCAATGAAAATAGCTGTTTTTTGACATAGCCAAAAAAATGAGATACGATATTTATATTCCGATGAGAAACCATTATATAACGCTCGGAACATGTTTCTGAGTTTGTGCTCGAGAAGGACTGCACCCCCTACTAAGGGAGGTGTTTTGTTTTATATCTACTTTCTTCCTTTGGGTACAGTGCAGATCAGTTTTTTCGGGCGTTTGCCCCGCCCGAAAAACTGCCTGCCTGCCAAAGAGAAAAGAGAAAACAAAGATTCCCGTTGTTAGTGTATCAGGCCTGTGCACCGACATAAACCTGTTTAACCTTATTAACTAAAAAATAAGCATGTTGCAACAAAAGAAAAGAATAAAACCGCTTGAACAGAAATTTACAAGGTTTGAACTGGACAAATTACCGTTAAATAAAGCAAAAAGTGAGCGGCTAAACTCACTTTGTTGCGAACTGCGGAGAGGGAGGGATTTGAACCCTCGATACCTTTCGGTATACCGCCTTTCCAAGGCGGCGCACTAGGCCACTATGCGACCTCTCCATTAGTTTTTTGTCGCTTCATCTTAGCTAAAATTAAATATAAAGTCAATCCAACAAGAATTGCTATCATCCCCCATTGAGCTGGTGTTAAGCTTGCATACCGAGTATCAGCTCCAGAAAAATTATCAGAGATCCTTAAAAAGTCTAGAAAAAATCTGGCTACCGCATATAAACCAATGGATAAAATTGCAACCAGGCCCCAGCTCATTTTAATTAATTTTTTAAATAGCAAATAAAAAATAATAAATAATATAAATCCCAAAATTGACTCCATTAAACCAAGGTCAAATCGAGTACCGCCTGGATAATTAACTCCTAATATAAAATCTGTGAGAGCGCCCGGATGATCATGAATCAAAAAACAGCCGATACGACCTATACCCCAACCTAACCAAAGACTCAAAATACCAATATCAAAATATGGCAAAAGTTCTTTGAGTACAAAGCGTCTTTTTTTAGCAAAAAGCCAAACACTGAGAGCTGCTCCAACAAACCCACCCAAAGATGATGCGCCACCATGCCACACCTTAAATACTTCGGTTGGATTTTCTACAAAATATACTGGATTATAAAAAACAACATGGAAAATTCTGGCCATTAATAGCCCTCCAATTAAAGCCCAAATAGATATATCAAGAATTAATTCTCCTGAAAGGAGATATTTCTTGCACAAGAAATATGCAAATACGATAGCTGCCAGTATACCAAGTGCTACAAAAAGCCCCCAAACTTGTATCGTAATGGGGCCTAGTTCGAGTGTATGCAATTGAAAAAACGGAATCACAAAAAACTATTTATTTAGATATTGAAGCACATCTTTAGGATCATCAATAACTTTCAAAAAATCCTCGTCCATTTGAGTAATTGTTTTAAATTCATAATGCAGATTATGAATAATGTCGAGTAGCGGCTGCCAAAATTCTTTGCCATACAAAAGAGTTGGCATTTGCGCGATCTTTCCTGTTTCCTGAAGTGTAAGCATCTCAAATAATTGATGCAGCGTACCAAAACCACCTGGAAAATAAACAAAAGCTTTGGATGGAGTTGTAATAATAAGTTTGCGAACAAATGGAAAATAGAAACCGATTGATTTGGTAATGTAGTTGTTAATTCGCTCTCCTGTTTCTACACGCATATTTATACCAACACTTACCCCGCCTTTTTCAAAGGCACCCTTATTGGCAGCCTCCATAATACCCGGACCACCACCAGTTACAGTCACATACTGATTTTGCGCCAAAGTCTTTCCCATTTCATACGCAGCATTATAGTAGGCCGTGCCCGGCAATAAACTTTTTGTCCCTAGTACTGTAACGGCATTAGAAATTTTTGTTAAAAACTCAAATCCATCGACCAGCTCGGCCATGATGCGAAAAATACTCCAGTCCTTACCTCCCTGACAATACAAATTATTTGGGTCAACATCACAGACTGGAACATCGGTAATATCCTTAATAAAATCAAAGGCCTCTTTGGCAGTATCTACCATATGCCACCTATCCACCTCGGCCTCATCTACAGAATGTACCTCACGAGATGATTTTGCTTTTAAGAACGCAACTATTGGACCCCAAAATTCTTTCCCTACCAAAATTACTGGCACTTTCTGCATATTCCCCATTTCTATATTATCTACAACTTCAAAAAATTCATCGAGCGTACCAAAACCTCCAGGGAAAAAAACAAAGGCATTGGCTGGACCCGTAAGCATTACTTTGCGACTAAAAAAATAATAAAAAGCAGTATATTTTTTTACATACGGATTAATACGCTGCTCAAAAGGAAGTTGAATATTTAAACCAACAGAATCTCCACCCGCTTCATACGCACCCCTATTGGCAGCTTCCATAATACCTGGACCGCCGCCGGTAATAGTAGTAAAGCCATTTTTTCCAAGAAGTTTACCCAACTCCTGGGCTATCTTATAGTATTTATTATTTACAGGCAGCCGAGCAGAGCCCATAACCGTAACTTCTCTTTTTAACTCACTCAAAAACTGAAAACCTTCTACAAATTCAGTAATGATTCTAAAAATTCTCCAACTATCACGATAGTTAACTACCTCACCAGCAAAAACAGGAGCAGATTCTTTTTCTAAGGCAGGTTTTTCGGGTATAGAAAAATTATCAGAAGAGTTAGTCATATGCGTACTTGTTATAAATAATAACGAATTTTATTTTTCGATCTTATCCCCCACTTTAAAGACAAGTTCTTCAGAAGCTCGAGAGGTTATAATCTGAACGCCTACTGGCAAACCAGCGCTTGTTTTTCCAGACGGAATAGAGAGAGCTGGCACACCAGCGATAGAAGCTGGAGCAACCATAACGTCTGCCATATACAAAGCGAGAGGATCATTATTTTTTTCTCCCACTCCAAAAGCTGGAAATGGTGAAGTTGGCGTAATAAGCACATCTACTTTTTTAAAAGCATCTTCAAAATCTTTTTTTATAAGCGTTCGCACTGTCTGCGCTTTTTTATAATACGCATCATAATAACCCGCAGAGAGCGCGTAGGTACCAATTAAAATTCGGCGTTTTACTTCTTCTGGAAAACCATCGGCCCTGGAACTTGCATACAAATCATATAAATTGCCTCCAGTTGCTCGTACACCATATCTAATACCATCTAATCTTCCTAAATTAGAACTATCTTCGCTTGGAACCAAAATATAATAAACAGCTACAGCATACTTGGTATGCGGCAAACTTACCTGTTCAATGACACAGCCCAAATCTTTTAATTTTTCTATTTGATTTTCGGTAATTTTTTTAACCTCAGGATCTAATCCTTCTAATTCAAAGTATTCTTTAGGAACACCAACTCGCAAACCGTTTAAATCTTTTTCAATACTGCCTAGATAATTAGGAACTGCATCGTACAGAGTTGTTGCATCCAACGGATCCTGACCTGCAATTTGCTGCATAACCAAAGCACTATCGTATACAGTTTTGGTAATAGGCCCTACAACATCGAGCGAAGAAGCCATAGGCATAATTCCGAAACGAGAATTGCGACCATAACTAGGACGAAAACCTGCTACACCACACAAGCTAGCTGGTTGACGAATAGAGCCACCCGTATCTTCGGCAATAGAAAAAATGGACATATTATCAGCCACCGCTGCCGCCGAACCGCCAGATGAGCCTCCCGCAACTTTTGATAGATTGTGAGGATTTTTTACAGACCCATACATGCTATTTTCGTTACTCGCACCATGACCAAAGGCATCACAATTATTTTTACCTAGCAAAACAGCACCTTGTTTTCGTATTTTAGAAATAACCGTAGCATCAAACGGGGGCACATAATTATCCAAAATTTTCGCCGCACCCGTAGAATGCACACCAGCAGTGCAAATTGCATCTTTGACAGAAAAAGGAATACCAGTAAGTGGCGCTTCTTGACCTGTCTTAAACAGAGCATCCGCGATACGCGCTTCTTCCAAAGCACTTTCTTCACAAACCGTAATAAACGCATTAATTTCTTTATTTTTTTCTTTAATTCTCGCTAAACAAGCCTGGGTTAATTCCAAACTTGTAAATTTTTTACTTCGCAAACCTTCTTGCGCTTCTTTGATTGTAAGATCATTTAAACCCATACCAAATATATTATGAATTTTCTACATCAGCAAATACGGCTGGTACTACCAACTCATTATTCTCAACCTGTGGCATTTGGTCTAACAACTCTTTTACGAATACTGATTCTTTTACTAAATCTTCACGAACTATATTTTCTAAGCCAGTTACCTGAAGTGTCGGAGGGACACCCTTTGTATCAACTTCATTCAAGATTTTCATATACTCCAAGACTGCCGAGATAGTTTCGGCATAACGAGATTCTTCTTCTGGCTTTAATTTGATTCTAGCCAGCTGAGCAATTTTTCTAACTTCCTCTATAGATAAAGACATAATGCAATAATTTTACTAAAAATAAACAGATTTGGCAAATCTCTAAAAATCAAAAACAGCTTTACTTAGAGCTGTTTTTGATTTAGGTATCTTGGTAATAATTACGGCTGAACTAGAATAGAAGCCGCACCTCCACCGTCACATGTTATATAATGAGTACCTGCTTTTGACGGCGCTGTAGCAATAGCAAAATTATATGCACCGATGGTAAAGCTTTGCCCACCAACGATAGCAATTTTACGGGATTTATTATCACGATTATCGAGCATGAATTTCTTGCCTTTCTTGAGAGTAAGAGAACCAGGCAATCCGTGGCAATCTACGAATTGGAAATAATAACCGACATTTTTATAAATACGAATTGCGTCTAGGTATCGCTGAGTGGCAGAAAGAGGTGCTGGCGGTGTTTTAACTGGCACAGTGGTTTTTTTGGTAGTTGTAGCTGTAGATGTTGCAGTGTCTGTTCCTGATACTACTTCTTCAAGAACAGGGTCAGCAAGATCTGCTTCACTGTCTTTGTTTTCAGAATCTCCTCTACCGAGGACTACTACCAAAAGTAATACCAACAAAACAACTCCCAAAGCGCCGTGAAGATATTTTCTTGGCATGTTTTTTATTTTTTCAGATAACATATATAAATTATTTTTATTTAAAAATAGTATATTTTTTATTTTCCAGTTCTATGCTCACTAAAAGCAGATGAACTTTGAGCTCCTCGTTTTATTTGCCCATACTTCTCTCTTCCAACCTCTGCTATCGTCTCACTTCTAAACAATGCTGCCAGGACCGCTTCTTTATAGGCATTAATTGCGTCTTCTGTGGCTTCTGCTTTGAGCATCTTCTCAACGACCTCTCGAATTAGCACGTCTTTACTTTGAGGATCTTTCATATCTACCTCTTCTGCAACCGATCGAAGCATGATTTCTTCAAACATGTCGTCGAGTAAACCCTCGCTTAATTCTGGTGTAGACATACTCTAGTGTAGCCATTAAAAAATTACTAGCTAAATCATAGCACAAACACAAAAAACTCGCAATTTTATTTGAGCTAAGACTATTGACAAAAAGGCTAAAATATGCTATACTTAGCCTAAGTTTTTCATGAATTTCGCTGATATTTCAGCGATTTTTACAGAGTCAACCAGAGGGAGAAACCACTCGTGGAACTTCTCGCAATACTCTTTGTCGGCGGCCCGATTTTCTACTTCTTCTTCGGATACATCGAAGGAATCCAGAGGGAGATTTGCAAAGAACGCCGCAAGTCCAAAGAGGGCTAAGAATAGCCCCTGCCCTTTCCTCAACAACAAGAGTCCAACCCTGAACCCTGCAACCCACCAAGGAGACCGACCACCGCGTTGAGCCCGGATAAAGGCTCTTCTTTTTTTTAAATTTAAAATCTAAAGGTAGAACTGCCGTTAAGTTGAACAGATTTACCTGTAAAACTACCATCCTGGTTAGCGCTACCATTTACCATAATAGTTTCTCCAATTTTAATATCATCAATCGAGCCATTAACTGATTTCATAACCTGGGTAGTTGAGGCAGAAAAAAAGACAATTCTTGACCCACCATCGCGAAGCTTGATCGTAATGCTTTTATCATCCTTAGACACCACTTCTCCACTGACAAATGCTGCCCCTTCGGCACCAGCGCCAACCCTTCTCATACCACCCGACAAATTTCCACCAACTCCGTTTTGAAAATTGCCCATACCGTTTCGATTGGCTGCAAAATTAGACTGCCTTGTCTTACTGCCATACTTCATGCCACCATAAAAAAAACTGCCGCCGACTAAAACTAACAAAACTACAAAAATTGGTATTATTTTTTTCATATTATATTTATTAAATTAAAAATTAAATTTAGAAAATATTATAGACTTACTCATATCGTAATGCTTCTATCGGATTGAGCCTGGACGCTCTGCGTGCGGGATAATATCCGAACACAATGCCAATAATTGCCGATACACCGAAAGCTAGTAAAACTGAAAAGAGAGATACCTGTGTCTGCAAAATACCAAGATAAGAGATGCCAAAAGAAATAGACCAGCCTAAGATAACACCTGTTAAACCGCCAATAAATGTCAACACTACGGCTTCTACCAAGAATTGTAAATTTATTTCCATACGCTTGGCTCCAATAGCTTTGCGCAGACCAATTTCTTTTGTTCTTTCTGTAACGGTCGTAAGCATCATATTCATGATACCAATACCACCGACCACGAGCGATATACCCGCTACGGCTGCAAGCAGAATCGTAAATGTCTGCGTAACACTAGAAGCTGCGGCCACAATATCAGCCTGGTTGAGCGTACTAAAATCTGCAAGCTGCGGATCAGAAATATGATGGCGAGATAATAACAAGTCTGTAATCTCTTGCTGCATTGCCGTCATAGATTCTGCATCTTGGGCCTGAACACTAATAGTAGTTACATAGCTATCACCAGCCAAAAATCGCTGAGCAGTAGTTAGTGGAATAAAAATCATATCATCTTGACTACCAAAACCAGTTCCTCCCTTGGCTTTCGTAACACCAATAACTTTAAATTCAATGCTTTTTATACGCACCGTCTGACCTACAGCTTCCACACCTTCACCAAAAAGATCGTCTCGAACTGTTGGGCCCAACACCACTACCTTGGATAGACTTTTTAAATTTTGTTCAGAAATAAAAGACCCGCTTTCTATTTCTATATTTTTTACTATTGGATATGTCTGAGAAACTCCCACAACCGAAGTGTTAGTATTTTTTCCTTTACTGGTAACCTGGTACCGACCAGAAATTTCTGGAGCCACATATTTTACCAAAGAAACACTACTTGCAATCGCATCTGCATCCTCTTGGGTTAATGTTCGTGCTGAGCCACGCCCCGCGCTTACTTGAACACCCGCACCCCTTTGGGCGCCTGGCATTACCATAATCAAATTAGATCCAATAGATTGAATACTACTTTCAATAGAATTTTGAGCACCCTGCCCGATTGAAATCATGGCAATCACAGAACTAATCCCAATAACAATGCCTAAAATAGTCAAAAAAGACCTGGCTTTATTAGCCGAAAGCGCCATATGTGTTTCTTCCAAAATATCGGCTATATGCATACGTTACGTATTGTGAATAAATTTTTGATTAGGGTTTTTAGCATCACTGAGTATTAAACCATCTTTTATAAAAATAATCCTCTGGGCATGCTGCGCCACATCTTGCTCATGGGTAATCAGAACAATAGTACGACCTTGTTCACGGTTAAGTTTTTGAAAAGTACCAAGTACTATTTCTCCTGTTTTTGAATCCAAATTACCTGTAGGCTCATCTGCCAAAATAAGAGAAGGATTGTTGACTAGGGCACGAGCAATAGCCACTCTTTGAATTTGCCCACCCGAAAGTTGATTGGACAAATGATAGAACCGAGATTCATCAAGCCCCGCTGCTTTGAGCGCTGCAGCTGCCTGACTTTTTCTTTTTTCCCTTTCAACGCCTGCGTATATGAGCGGCAGCATGGCATTGCGAATTACCGTAGCCCGAGGAAGTAAATTAAATGCCTGAAAAACAAACCCTATTTTTTCTTTACGAATATCGGCCAGCTCGTCATCAGAAAATTTTGAGACATCTTTGCCATCCAAAAAATAAGATCCACTTGTTGGCGTATCAAGCGCTCCCAAAATATGCATGAGAGTAGATTTACCAGATCCACTTGGACCCATAATCGCAACAAACTCGCCATCTTCAATTTTAAAACTAACATTTTTTAAGGCTTGGAACTCGCTCCCATCACCACTTTTATATGTTTTTATAATATGCTCAATTTCAATCATACAATTTTTGGTGAATCAAACGTGGCCTATCTTGCTTGAGTTCGAAATGTTGCATTTCCTCCACCAGTACGAGCGCCGCCGATATTACCAAGAATACTTGGTGCCTGCGTCGTTGTTTTAGAATTAGCAGCGCTTATCGTTCGCACTACCACCATATCGCCTTCTACAAGACCGGACACAATTTCTGTTTGAGTATCATTAGACAAGCCAGCCTCTACTATCTGCTGACCAGGCGAAACAGCCGAAACAACACCCTGACTACTCTGCCCAGCACTTTGCTGAACTTCCAAAGACATTTGAGACTTATCAAACATCTCAACATAACTTATAGTCCCCTGACTTTTAACTGCACCACTCGCTACAAGCAGAACATCCTGCTTAAGTTGCGTAACGATAACTGCACTCACACTCATGCCCGACTTCACCCTATCGTCTTGTGTATCAAAAAGAATTTTTACATTATAAGTAACTACCCCCTGAGAAACAGTGCCAATACTATCTATCTCCGCTACCTGACCTGCAATACTTAAAGCATCAATTGCATCAAAGGTAAGTGTTACTTTTTGACCAACAGCAACTTTGGAAACATCTACCTCGTTTAATGAAATCTCAGCAGTGTGTTGCTTGGTCGCCAGTGTAAGCAAAGCTCCTCCCGAAGAAATAGAGTCACCCTTTTTGAGCGTAATTTTTGCCACCACCCCAGCAAATGGTGCACGAATATAGTGGTCCGAAAGGGTCTGGTTCGCTGCAACAAGCGCATCTTGCTTTTGTTGAATAGCTATCTTTTTGGCACGGATATCTAGCTCGTCTGCTGGATTCTTTATTTTAATAAGTGATAGTTCTTTTTCTTCAATACTTCTTTGTGCGCTTATGATAGATTTTTTTGAACTTTCAATAGATTGCTCAATGGCAAGTAGGCTAGATAGATGATTATTTGTCGTACCTGTATAGGAATTAAGACTAGAAAGATGAGTATTAGACAGCGAATTTGGTTTTAAATTATGTTCGGTAAGATTATCTTGGTAGAACTGAATTAAATTATTTGCACTTTTTACTGCCTCGGCAATTAATTTTGTTGTGTCATATGTTTGAGAAATTGCTGCTTCAATAGTTTCGACCGAAGAAAATCGGGTGATTATTTTATAATCTTGAAAATTTTTATCATAGGCAATGCGAGCCTTTTCATATGCCGCACTCGCGTTATCTCTATACTCCAAAGCATGGTCATCATAAGCAGTCACTGCACCAGCGTAAAAATCAATATTAGATTGGCTAGCATTAAACGAATTGGCAAATAAAATATCCTGAATACCCGTCATAACGGTAGGCAAAGCCAAAAAAGCATTCGAAACTGAATTAAAGCCATCTTCGTACGATTTTTTAATATCATCTTCTGCTTTTTGTTTTGATTCTTTTGCTTGTATCAAAGAATTTTCTGCTTGCAACACCGTGAGCCCGTCGGTTGGCTCAAGCACTTTATCCAATTCTAGCTTGGCTGTTTCGAGTGCTGTCTGCGCATCTCGCACAGATCGAACAGCATCTCTCGCATCAACCACTGCTAAAAGCGCCCCTGCTCTAACTTCCTGACCTTGTTTAACAGAGATAGATGTAAGCTCGCCACTCGCTTTTGCTTTTACATCAACCTGACTCACCGCCGAAATTTGGCCACTACCAGAAATAGAAGTAATAAGCGTACCTTTGGTGACTGCAGCTAAAACATAACTAGTAGCTGATTTATCATTCTTAAAATGCTTATAGGCAAAATTTCCGCCTACACCGATAATACAAATAGCAATAAGCGTGTATGCCTTATGCATTTTTATGAAACCTACAATATTTTTTAACATACAGAAAATTATAATTTAGATTTTGGCGGAAGCGGCGGCATTAAGCGGATAAGTCTCGCTTCAATTTGCCCTGTACTACTTGGCACTCCTAAAACCACAACTTGCTCATCAACATGCACGTCGTTAACCGCTACAGTATCCTGCCATCTACGAATTAGAGTTTTATCACTAATTAAAATACTTTTTTCTACTCCGTCGTCACCTTTAATAATAAGGGTGCTCGTATCAATTTTAATTACCGAACCCGTAGCGCTATTTGCATCCATAAAACCACGCCCTCTAAAATCACGCGGTAATCGACGAGCACCTCCTTCAAAAAGGTTATGATAATTTTCTCCCCACTGATAATTAAACCCTGCCTTACGAAAACCAACCATCATGCCACACCAAAATATAAACAAACCAATAATTAGTGCGCCAAAAATAATAAGCCCTGTTTTTATTATTCTTGCCCCCATTATTTGTTTTGTTTCCTCTGACATATTTGATAAATTTAAAAAATTATTAACGAACTCGTATACGTAAAATTGTCTTCATCTGAACATAGGTACGTATCGTCATCCATAAAAGCGCACTTGTTGCCCATATAAAAACAGCTATTAAGATCATCGAGATGAGCGGCAAAGATTCCAGAAGTGACAAAACATACTCTCTCCAATATTCTACAATAACTGAAAAATCACTAAATAATAGGGATAGTAGCTGGGCCGCTTCTGACTGAGCAATACTAGGCCATTCCACTCGCAAAATAAGTACTGAACCTACACTTGAACAGATAGAAAAAAGGCTAAATATACCGAGCCGCACAAAAGCATAAAAACGTCTTTTTTTAGCAATAACAGACATAATTTGAGCACTCAAAAAAGGCGGGGGTATAACTGCAGACCTCTCGGCAATTGCTTCTTGTATGGCTTTTTCAAAAAAAGTTGATATTTTATCCATATAATTCTATTACGTATTTTATGTATAGTATGGTGCAATCTTATCCTAACAAATAGCCCTCTTCGCCGAGCAACTTCCTAATCCGTATCAAAGCTCGACGATGCTTGCTTTTTACCGTATCTATTGACTCGGATAAAATTTCAGCTATTTCTGGCAGAGAAAACCCCTCTAGATAATAAAGCTTCAAGACTACCGCATAAATTTTTGGCAACGAATCTACAATACGCAAAATAGCTTCTTTATTTTCTAAAGAAGCAACAACATCGAAAGGTAGTGGTTTTGGATCAACAAAAAAATTATCTGTATTTTCACCTTCTTCATCGTGCAGATTTTCTACAGATAAAAAAATTTTACGTTGCCGCAAATAATCAATGGCGGTATTTTTTGCGATACGATACAGCCAAGGTTTAAACTTTTTAGTCTTATCGAATTTTTTTAAACTTTTCCAAACCTTAATAAAAGTTTCTTGACTTACATCCTCTGCTTCGGTGCCATACCCTACAAACTGAGCCACAAAATTATAAATCGCCGTCAAATATCTTTGCACCAAAATATCAAGTGATGATTCTTTTCCAGAAAGATATAAAGACACCAACTGCTCATCCGACTCTGCATACACATCAGACATAGAGACAATTAAGTTAGTAATGTCTAAAATTGATATTACTTAGGTGTTACCTAAATTCTTACTGAGAACAGTAAAATCTTTACCCCACCAATGTTTTTTAAGAAGACCTTCCTGGGTATACCCCAAGCTTTTATAAAATTCAGGGGCCACCTCGGTAGTAAGCGTTATCTTGTGGCAGCCAAGACTAGCTAGCTCTGATTCAACTTTTTTTAATAAATTAGAACCGATTTTCTGTTTACGATAATCACTTAAAACAAAAAGCCAATGAACTATGCCAATACTGGCATTATGACTGGCAATAATAAGACCTACGCACTTCCCACCAACTTTTGCTACAAAAATAGTTCTTTGCTTTCGTAAACGAGCAAAGAATAAACGACGCAAAGAGTTTTTCTTGATAATTCTTTTTTTTACCTGATCATTATAAAAAGAAAAGTCCGTAGTAACTGCCTGATCAAACAAAAATGGCAAAGAAAAAATATCCGTAATAGATGGCTTGCAAATGATTTGTTCGAGGGTATCTGACATAACTATAAGCAAAAATTTTCCCGACTGGTTAGTCAAGATAGATTAAACAAAGCCTGGGAAAAAATCGGTTTTAACCTGTCTTTTTGGCACTCCCATTTTTTGCAACATGTCTGTAAATGTTGTTACCATGGCATGTGTGCCTGATATGTAAAATGTTCTTTCTTTATAATCTGACACAATTTTACTAATCATATCACTATCAATAAAACAATTCTCCCCTGTCCAATCTGCGGGGCACGGCTGATCGGTAACGGTATATATAGTCTTAATACCAAGCTCTTTTTCTGCCTGATCAAAAATGTCTTTATAAGCTATATCACTCGGCGCTCTATTGGAATAAATCATAACAATATCTCTTTTTTCTTTTTTATCAAGCAAATACTTGATCATACTTCTAAAAGGAGTAATACCAATACCGCCTGCCAAAAAAACTAACTTTGTATTTTTATTTTGAGGCATAGTAAAATCTCCTGCCAGCTGAGAAGCAACGATGGTATCACCTGGATTTAAAAACATCATGGACTGTTTAAAGCTGCTCGAATTTGGATAAAATTTGATTCCTGCCATAATACCGTCTTCGGTAGGAGAAGATGCGATAGTAAAATAACGACGCATACCGCGGATATCCTGAGATTCATGACCTAAAGTCCATTCAAGATATTGTCCTGGAACAAATGATAGTTTTTTTTCTGATTTAAACCAAAAATCATATACACTGGTCGCCGATAAAATTTTTTCTTTAAGCTGTAAAACCAATTTTAATTTAGGGCTCACTACATACGAAAATACATTGCCTACAACAAGTGCTAATTCTGGAGTAAAATAAAAAGATCCAATGTGAACAGCGGGGTTAAATAATAAACCTACAAGCACACCATACATAATTCGCAAATTTCTCGTTGGTGGCGTGGTTGCAGGTTCGGTAAGCATAGCAAAACCAAAAAACAAAACTGGGGAGTAGAGTAATATCTTCCATAATACTGTTAAGGCGGCTGTACCGTTTAGCGCTCCGATAAGCACGGTAGAAATAAGCGCAGCTGCAAAAAAACTAAGTACCAAATCAAATCTTCTAATTTTTCTTACTACGAGCAATCCTCCTAAGAAAACAAACGGAACCAAATAAACACTGCTAACCCACCAATTAGCAGACCGTCCAAGCGTAAGCATTGTGAGCGTAACAGCAAAAGCAGCGGGATTAAACAGGTGTTTTTTATTTATAGCAAAAATATATTTCGAAGCCATTGCCCACACAGCCACCCATGCCAAAAACGGCAAATATTCTGTGGATCGCATCGGAGCCACAATAAGAATTAAGAAAAATGCTGTAGCATAAACTGATTCGATATTTGTTGGTGCACCAAAAACTCGAGCAAAAATAGCATTGACTACCAGACAGATAGCCAAAATAAAGACCGCGGAAGTAACCATTTCGACAGGAGTGTATGCTAGTACATTAAAAAAACTCAATACAAAACCAGCAAACCAAAGGCCTGATACATAATATAGTATCAATCGGTACATGGTAATTTGATTAAGCCACTTATCAATAAAGCTAAACATACAATTTATTTAATGGACCGCGCGCAATCCACGAATTAATTTATTAAATTACATAGTTATTAAAGCCACTAGTCATGGTAGCGATACCATCTCTGCCTATCATATACCCTTCTAAACCTGGATAGGTTTCGATAAAACTAATACCTTTTCTTCCCATTGCAAAAGCGGCGGTAGCAAATCGATCGGCTTCATACACATTTGACCCAATTACTGTAATACTAACGACATCGAGCAAATTATTTTTTCTATCATGTGGGTTATAAATATGCTGGCCTCTTATATATGTCCCCGATGTGGCCATACCCATATTATTAAGATAGATCGTTTTTACCACTTCTTTTGCATTAAAGGGATTACGAATTCCTACTCGCCAATTTTCATTTTGATTATTTCGGCCACTTGCTTCTATATCGCCCCCTGCTTCTATATAAAAATTTTCAAATTTTTTATTTTTTAAAATACACGCAGCCCCATAAATAGCCCACCCTTTTACCAAACCAGACGGATCGTAACTACCATCGACACGCTGTATATCAAAGTATCCATTGGTTATCTTTTTTGTTTCTTCTGACAATCTCAAAACTGTTTTCATGTCAACGCTATACTGCTCTTCTATGATTTCTTTTTTATTTATTCTACTTATTTCACTATCAGTCTTATAGGTACTAAAAGTATTATCGATATAAGTAAAATAATCAAAAACTTCTTTTATATCTCCGGGGCCAACAGCACCATCTAGAACTGTTACTGTAATTGGCATTCCCATAAGATCTCTCGTTTCAAACATGTTATAACTTAGCTTTAACTAAGGCCGAAGCCAAAGACTCTTTAAATGCCTTACTTGTTTCGGTGGCTCCAGAGACAATGTCTACCTCAGCGCTTTGAGCAGTAATAGCCTCTGTGCGCAGTATCGGTGTAGCCAAGCCACTAATCTCTATAGAAGTACTTCGATCTCTTGGGTAATCTAAAAACTGTACATCTACCAGCTGTCCGTTTTTTACAACCGCAACTACTTCTACTCGCCCATAATATGCGTCAACGCTCACACCATTATATTCTCCATCTCGATATTTTGCGACCATGCCTGTCTCCGTACCTATGTCAGAATTTTGAATATCAGTACTTGGCGTTTGTACCGTAGCGTAGCTACCAAAACCTAAGCGCTGATAAGCAACATAGAAAATAAAAGCTGCAATTGTAAAAACAGAAATTAATATTTTTTTCATACGACACGCTATAGGCAAATTAAATAATATACCCTCCAATTTTATCCGTACTATTCTAACATCTCCTCTCAAACTCTTCAACCATACTCATAAACGGCTTGTGGATGGGGATAAGAGGCTTTGACAAAAGAAAGGGAGCCTACTACAATACGTAGTATATTTTATTCGAATTATTAAGGTTTTGCAAGCATGTTTAAAAACAAATTCATCCTACTTAGCTTTATTGCTTTTGCATTTTTGGTTTTTGCACCACCTACCCAAGCTCACGAACTCAAAAGTAGCGGCTCTATTCGCGCACTCCTCCACATAAACCCGGATGACGACCCTGTCGCTGGACAGCCATCTGAAATATTGTTTTTAATTACCGATAAAGCAAAAAAATTTAATACCGCAGACTGCGCCTGCGAAGCCTCGGTTGTAGAAAACGGTCAAATTGTTTTTTCTTCTGCACTCTATAAAGCAAACAGCTCATACCGAGGAATTTTTGCTCCTGCCATCCCCTATACGTTTCCCCACAAAGGTATCTATACCATAATCCTCACAGGAAAACCAAAAAACCCCGACAATTTTGAAAGCTTTTCTATATCATACGACGTTCGCATAGAAAAGGATGCAGCTACCCCAAAAGAATCACCGTTTAAAAATATAGTCTACTACGCAGTCATACTCTGCATTTTGGCTGGAATGCTTTATTTTGTAAAACTATTTTTTACAAAAAATGATACACACTACTCTATCGATAATTTAGAAAAATAATTTTTTATTAATTAATCTCATACGATACTATGAATAAAAAAAAATTATTGCTTGGAGCTCTTGTCGCTTCTTTATTTATTACTAACCAAGTTTTTGCTCATGCAACGGTCAAACCAGCAACCACAGGTGTCGGTAAATTTCAAAACTTCGTACTAGGCGCACCATCGGAAAAACCCATTGCTACAGTTGGCATTCGCCTTGTTTTACCAGATGGCTTAAATCATGTAACGCCCAATGTAAAAGCTGGCTGGAAAATAACTACAAAAAAAGAAACTATTAATAATGAACAAAAAATTACGGAGATCATCTGGACAGGCGGCACTATCCCCACAGAAATGCGCGACGAATTTCTCTTTAGCGCCCAAGTACCAAGCAAAGCCACAGCCCTTAACTGGAAGGTATACCAAACCTACGCAGACGGCAGTGTAGTTGCTTGGGATAAAGACCCAAGTCTATCACACTCAGATACTATGGAAGAGGAACAAGAAAACACAGGTCCTTATTCAAAAACAGAGGTGATCGATGACTTAATTGCCACGACAACCAACAATTCTCTAATCGAAACATCCGAAAACAAAGAAGCCCGGATCGCAGTATGGCTCAGTGCCGCAGCAGTACTGATAGCCTTAGTTACATTTAAAAAGGCAGCTAAAAAATAAATCTGAATCAAAAATAAAATTGACCATACTCAGGTCAATTTTATTTTTGTTGCACCGCAATTTTTTGACGAGAATAAACCCATGCTGCCAAACACGTTGTGATTGGCACAGCCAACACAAGTGTAGCACTACCAACTAGAGTACGCACGATTTCTTCGGCAATAAAGGCGCTATTTATGGTCATTAAAAACGGCTGGGTTTTTTGACTACTATACAACAATAGCAATGGCAAAGAAACTCCTACATAGGCCAAGACAAGCGTATTAACAAGAGAAGCGATATGTTCTCGCCCGACAGAAATACCACGTATATACAATTCCTTAAACCCCAAGCTACTGTTTGCCAAAGAAATTTCTTCGACAGCAGCGGTTTGACTGGTCGTTACATCATCTAAAACACCTAAGACACCAATTATAATTCCTCCGAGAAGAAGTCCGCGCAAATCAATATGTGCGCTGCTAAATTGCAAATAAAATACTTCCTCTGCACCACTTCCTGACAACTTGGCAATACTTACAAAAATAATATTTATAACAATTGCGAGCCCAAGAGAAATAGCACTCGCTCCCACAGCTACACTTGTCCGTTTACTAAAGCCGTGTGAAATATACAATGATGTAAATAAAATTGCCAAAGATCCGATAATGCAAACTAAAAATGGATTACTGCCATGTATAATACGAGGAATAATAAAATAAAAAACTACCAACACACTAAAAATTAAGCCGATGATAGAGGTGAGTCCACGTCTACGGCCAAAATAAATGGCTAGGCCAAAAAAAACAACGGTGATAAAAGCCAAATTATGCACCCTATATTTATCAGTGATATAGTAGATTTCTCGGCCACCTGGCAAATCTGGAGTTTTTGCAACAAACACCTTTTCTCCCACTGCTACCATCTGACTTTCTGCAACCACAAAACTACCTCCATGATCTATGGTAATATGTTTACCTTTTTCATTTCCATTTAAAATTTCTAACTCTAATTTTTGATATTTCAAAACTTGCCCTTCCTCAACTTCTTTTTCACCTGTTTCAATAATAGCAACTACCTTTGCACGATAATAACTATCAGATAAATCAACTGTGGTTGGGGTGTTTATTATACTCTCCTCTGGCAATGCCTGAGCGGCAACCATAGAAGCCGTACCCAAAACAAATACTGCAGCGATTGCAATAAAAAAAGTTAGATAAATAGCGTGTTTAGACATGTTTGTATTATACCAACTTTATAAAAACTATACCTTTATTTTTTTGCACAAACACTACAAACGCCAAAAAACTCCAATGAGTGTTCGGTGAGCTTGGCAAAACCAACTGAAGATAAAAAACTGTTGTTAATAATTTGCACAGCACACTTAGAAATATCTTTTATTTTACCACAACTACTACAAATAATATGGTGATGATGATTTTTTTCAACCAGCTCGTAGTACGCTTGGCGGTCCTTTAAACGTATTTGTTTTAAAACCCCCAACTCTGCCAGAGCTTCCACATTTCTATATAACGTAACCTTGTCTGCTTTTTTGTCTTTGAGCAACACAAAGATATCACTCACACTCAGTGGTTTTTTTGCATGCTTTAAAATATCCATCAACTTAAGGCGTGCGCCAGTGGATTTAAGCTTGCCTTTTTTAAGAATAGCAGCTGACTGCTCGTAATGCTCTTCACATTTCATAGTGTGCCTATATTACCATAAATGCAAATAACTTGCAAGTATTTTAAATATATGTTAGACTGCGAATATACTTATTAAATCCTAGATACATATACTCATATGAAAATAAAAAAAATATTTAAGATACTACTTATCGTACTTGGATGCATCACGCTCGCATTCTTAATCTTGCAAAAAATGGCCTTACCAGGTAACGCCCCTTCCTCACCGCAAGATATGCCTGAAAAACTACCACTCCAAACTGCTGTCAGTTTCTACCCGTTAGCATTTCTTACCGAACGTATTTCAGGAAATTTGGCTATCATAACAAATGTTACCCCTCCTGGTATAGAACCACACGATTTTGAACCAACCTCTCCTGATGTAGCCAAAATATATGGATCAAAGCTTTTTATCTTTAACGGCAATGGCGTAGATGCATGGGCCGAAAAACTAGCTCCCCAGTTAGAAAACTACCATGTTACCGTTATAAAAATGAGTAATCATATTGAATCTTTAAAATCAGGCTCAGAGAGCGAAGAAGGTTCGGATCCGCATTTTTGGCTTGATCCAATAAATATGTCTACCCAAACAGATATTATTGCGGATGCTCTTATAAAAATTGACCCTGCCAACACCGAAGACTATAATAAAAATAGAGCTGCTCTTAAACTAGATCTAGCACAACTTGATACAGAATATAAAAACGGCCTAGCCAACTGCCAACTCCATGAAATTGTTACTTCTCATAATGCATTTGCGTATTTAGCAAAACGATATAATTTCAACACATTTCATATTTTAGGACTTTCTCCAGAAGAAGATCCTTCACCAAAAAACATAGCCGAGATAATTGATGTAGCAAAAAATAAAAATATAAAATATATATTCTTCGAAACCATGGCGAGCCCTAAGCTATCACAGACTATTGCCCAAGAAATTGGCGCCACCACCCTGGTCCTCCATCCTATAGAAGGTCTGTCTGGAGAAGATATTAGTAATAATAAAGATTACCTACAGCTCATGCGGGAAAATCTAACAAACTTAAGGACAGCGATGTTATGCAAATAGAACCAATAATCGAAGCCAAGAACCTGCATTTTAGTTATAACAATAGCCCTATTCTGGACAACATTTCTTTTGCTATCGAAAAGGGAGATTACGTAGGCATTATTGGCCCAAATGGAGGCGGCAAAACAACACTGCTGAAAATTTTAACAGGCCTCCTCAAACCTCAGTCTGGCTCACTTTCTATACTAGGACAGGATATGGCTCAATTAAAAAACAGATCACAGATAGGCTACGTACCACAGCGAGTAGCCCAAGAAAATACTTCTTTTCCAGCCACGGTGTATGAAATTGTTGAAAGTGGTCTGATTGCTAAAAAAGGTTTAACAGGGAGCATTACTCAGTCAGATAAAGAAAAAATAGATGCGAGCTTAAAGGCTGCCGACATATTTGAACTAAAAAATCGGCTCATGAGCAGCTTGTCTGGAGGGCAACGACAACGAGTATATGTTACCAGAGCACTTGCAAGCGACCCACAAATACTTATCCTAGATGAACCATTTACCGGGGTTGATACTGCTTCTCAAAAAAATTTCTACGCATTTCTAAAAAAACTCAACACAGACAAGCATATTACCATTCTATTTGTTTCTCACGATATTGATACGATTACAGGAGAAATAAAATCGGTTTTATGTCTCAACCGCGGCTTATTCTGTTTTGGAGCCAAAGAAATTATGCATGCAGAAAATACGATTGAAAAAATATATGGCAAAGAAATAACTCATATTCATCATACTCGCTAATATGCTCGATATTTTTCAGTACGACTTCATGGTACGAGCCTTTATTGCTGGTTTTATAATTGCTATTCTGGCGCCATCTATTGGTATATTTCTCGTAGTAAAAAGATACTCACTACTTACCGATACGCTCTCGCATGTGTCACTAGTCGGTGTAGCCCTTGGATTACTCCTTGGCCTTAACCCAATTATTACCGCTATCTGCGTGTCAGCTATAGCAGCTCTTGGCATGGAAAAACTTCGCCATAGTAAAAAAATTCTTGGGGAAGCCACACTTACCTTATTTTTATCAGGCGGCCTCGCGTTATCCCTAATTCTATTTAGTTTAAACAGGGGCTTAAATACAAATATTTTTAGCTATCTTTTTGGAAGCATCGCTACCGTAACAACCTATGATTTATATCTTATGGGTGGATGCGGAGCAGTAATATTTTTATTAATTATATTTTTATTTAAAAGATTTTTTATCGTTGCCTACGACGAAGAACTGGCTCAGGCCAATGGATTACCTATAAAATTTTTAAATTTTATCCTCATGATTTTGGCATCAATTGCCATATCTATCAGCATGCGTATTGTAGGCGCTTTGCTTGTTGGTGCGCTTATGGTTATACCAGTACTTGCTGCTACCCAATTTAACCATAGTTTTATAAAAACTTTTTTTTATAGTTTAGGCATCTCCCTCGCATCGGTAACTATGGGTCTATTTGCCTCCTTCTATATCAACTTGCCGAGCGGCGCAACTATTGTTATGTCTGCGCTATTATTTTTTGCCCTCAGTTTAGTGATTAATAAAAAATCATAATGTACGACCCAAAACAAAAAACCACCCCGAAAGGTGGTTTTTTGTTTTATAACTTGAAAGTTATTAAGCGCGAACTACATTAGCTGCGCGAGGTCCTTTATCTGATTGTTCAACATCAAAGGAAACTTTGTCTCCTTTTTGTAAATCAGAAAATTGAAGACCATCACCAAGAGCAGAAGCGTGGAAGAAAATATCTTTTCCGCCATCGTCTGGAGTAATGAATCCAAAATTCTTTTCTACGATAAGGCTTTTAATTGTACCTGTCATATTATTTTGTGATTGTGAATAAATTGATCGCTGGTCGAAGTCGACTACTTTTCCACCTGTGATTATTTGTATATTAAGGCCTTGTAGGCTCATCACCGAAATCTGAACTATGCACTAATCCCATTTTCTTCAAAACATCATGTCTTTCGGCTTCAAGTTGCTTAGTAAATTCAGCACTAGGCTCTGTTTCTACTACTACCTCCACATCTTGGACCAAAGACCCATCATCCTCTACAGTAGTATCAAGCGGTGGCACGAAAAGCTCCTCTCCATCCACAATTAGTTCGAGCACTGCCTTATCGTCGAGTACTTCCAACTGCCGCTTCTTGCCTACACCTTTTTCTTGATCGTACTGCCCAGAAAAACTTCCCGTTTCACTCATATGTAATAGTTATATAGTATGTATAGGTTAGTACTATATCCTACTTTACCCTAAAAGTCAACAGCTACTTAAGGCTACAACACACGGCTATCGTATGCCCAATGCAACAGAGCTTGCCGCTGTCTTGGCCGACAGGTTACATCTCCTGGCCGACAATTTCTCTTGACTTGCATAATATGTCGACTAATAGCTTTCCAACGTTTTATCTGTCTCAAGTCTTCTGCAGGTAGTCTTCTACCCATATAATACCGACAATACCATTGAAACCACCCTCGCGGATCGTGCGCTTCATTTATCCAGCCTTTAGCTCGCCACACCTGGAGAGACTGACTCGCATGCACATGGAAATAATTTAAAGATGCATCGCTTTGATTGGATGAAAGTTTTGCTCGAGTAAACCAACTTTTTGGAAATTCTTTTTGGCAATCAGTCATATATTTACCACCAAAAACTCCCAGCTCTAACATCTCTTTCGGCGTCAAATGAGGTTTAAAATCGGGATGAAAATTTCGACCAATTGGTTCGGAAAGAGTATATGCATATTCGGCCTGCATCGTATCTTTAACCATTACTATTTTGTTTTTTATAGGCATACAGACAGGCAGGCTCCTAGATCTTTTTTGGGAACACAATTGAGAGAACTATAGAAGATAGCAAGGCAAACATAATGATAGCAAAAGACATAAGCGAAGAAATATGAAAATCAAATATGCCAGAAAGCATTTTTAAACCAATAAATAATAAGATAAATGCCAAACCTTTTTGCAGATGATGAAATTTATGAAGCACGCTTTCAATTAAAAAGAACAGGGCACGTAAACCCATAATAGCGAAAATATTTGAAGTAAATACGATAAAAGGGTGCTGCGAGATAGCAAATACAGCTGGGATAGAATCAACAGCAAAAATAATATCTGTACCTTCTACTAATAACATAACTAAAAATAGCGAAGTGAGAACAGTTTTACCGCCTTCTTTAACAATAAAATGCCCACCATGATGATTTGGAGAAAATGGTAATAATTTTCTAGCCCATTTGATAATAAAGTTTTTTTCAAAATCAATATGTTCTTCTTTTTTATCTTGAAGCAACTTAACGCCTGTATACAGCAGTAATGCGCCAAAAATATATAAGACCCAATGAAACTGACTGATAATAAGAGAGCCAAAGCCAATAAAAATTGCTCGAAAAACTATTGCGCCCATTATTCCCCAAAATAACACGCGATGATGGTATTTTTCTTCTAACTTAAAATAACTAAAGATTAACATAATTACAAACAGATTATCTACCGAAAGCATCTTTTCTGTAACATACGCGCTTAAAAACTCAGCTGCTAATTCTTTGCTGAGGAATAAAAAAATTAAAAAACCAAAGCCAAGTGAAATTGCTACCCAAAATAAAGATTGATTAATCGCAGAACTCAGCTCAACTTTATGGACTTTACGATTAAAATATCCTAAATCAAGAGCCAAAAAACCAACAATAATTATGCCGAATAATATCCAAAGACCGGTTTGAGCATCCATAGGAAAAAATTAAATAATAAACACATGAATAATTTATCTATTAAGTATAGCAATTAGGCATAAAATAACAAGGATTTGAGTGGTTTTTATATTGACAAAACAGCTAAAATATGCTATAGTGGCTCCCAAATAAGGAGCCCTCGAAATGAACGAACCCTTTCAACCCTTCGTCTGCGATTGGGACGATGAAAATCAGGGGATTCGTTTATTTGTCGAAGAAACCATCCCTCATTTTTTAATCGCGATTCTCATCGCAATTGCGCTAAAAAGGTGGAAATGGGACCCAAATCAAGAGCACGAAAAGGTCACTATTCCTACGGCACTCGCACCCCCAACCAGGAGAAGACGGTCATGGATCGAATCTTGAAGATTCTGGCAGTGATGGTTCTGGTGCTCGCAAGCATCATCGTCCTGTGCTACCTCTGCACGAGCGCCTACCTACTCGTCAACTGCCTGCTCTGGGGAGACGATGACCCCACCGCCATCGAGGAGATGTTCTCGATCCTTCTGAGCCTTGTTGTCGTTTTCAGCCTCGTTGCTGGGGCTGTGACGCACAGGCGCGACACGAACATGAAGGAATGAGGCAAGAGGAGAACCGCCTCCTCGCACAAGCCACTCGGCAAGTCACCAAGTTTTTAATACGGATTGAAAGTTTGGTGACGGGTGGCTTGTTTTTTTATATTTATTTATTAGCAAAAAATTCTACCAAAACAAAGATAAGCCAAAATAAAAACAATAAATAACTTTCTCTTTTTGAAAGAGATTTTCCAGAACGCATAAAAAGAAATAAAATTACTGAAGCTGCCACCATAAATACACCTGTAATATAAATGATCTTTTGTGAAACAGAAAATGGATTGATGAGTGCCAGAATACCAACTACCACGGTTGCATCGGCAAGGACTGTGCCAAGTATGTCCCCCACTGCCAAATCATCGTCTTGTTTTTTAACAGCCTGTATTGCAAAAAATAATTCAGGCATCGTGGTACCCAAACCGACAAGCAGCATGCCAATTAAAATTGGATTTATATGAAGTAAGTTGGCAAAATTAACTGCAGAGGTTACCGTAAAATGAGATCCAACAATAAGTATTGCCATTCCCAAAAGCAACATGAAGAAATTTTTATACGGTGAGTGCTTACTTTTTTGAGCCTTAGAAAAATCAGAGCCACTCTTAAAAGCCATATAATAAAATACTGCTCCAAAAATTATAAGGGCCAGACCCTCTACTCTCGAAAAATAACCATCAATACCCAATACAAGAGGTACGAGTAATAAAAAAGGGTATGCAATATTTTTTTTCAAAATTTTACTTTCAATTTTTATTCCACGCTTAGCAAATAAAATAATAATAGTAAAAATTAACGTCATATCTGCCACATTGGACCCAAATAAAGTACCCAACCCGAACGAAGACATTCCAGCCAACGCAGAGTTTATCGCTACAAATGTTTCGGGCAAAATAGAAATAATGGCTACCACAATAAATCCAACCGTGTATTTGGACAAACCAAAGCTACTCGCCAAGTTGCCCGCATATTTGGTTGAAAAAGTTGCCCCTTTTATTACCAAGGCAAGCGCACAGATAAAGATAAAAATGCTTTCTACCATACTATTTTTTATTCTTCCCACCGCTGATCTGTTGGATCAAAAATTGATTTTGACATTTCCTCGTTATTTAAAAACTTGGATATCCTGCTCGCACCGTATATGGATGGCAAAATACCAACCCCATTGCAACCAAGATTATATAGTAAAACTGGGTTAATAGGTTCGGGGCCAACCCGACGAATACCGTTAGGCGTATACCCCATAAGCCCATGCCAGCAGAACCAATATTTGTTTTCTTCCGCTGGAAATTTATTATAATTATCAAGCAAAAAATCATCTACAGCATTTTTTACTTCTTCGGAACAAGAGTCCTCTCTCGTATATTCTGCCCCATTTGGCAACACCTTTTCTGGGCCACCTGTACAAACCAAATTATATGTTTTTTTACCTTCATGTTCATGCGGACGGCGCGTCAGATAAAAATAACTTTCACCTGTTGGGTCCTCTACTTCTTTCGCTTTAGGAAAATAACTTATAGCGGTCGGCGGATGATTGAGCGGCTCTACGTAACCAGACATATACCCAATTCGCCCTGCCACTGTAGCATGAAATTTTGTATCTATTTCTACCCCTACCTCATTAATAATTTTAAAATTTTCAAAACCATTTGTACACAAAACTATTTCTTTTGCCCCGACTTTATAATCTAATACCTCAACGCTACCCAACCCATCTTGCAAACGAACAATACTCGCTGGACTACCCTCATAAAAACTAAACCTGCCTTTATAACTTGCAATTAAATATCCAATTAATTCTTCCGAGAATAAGGCGCTATTGGTACAGCCTTTCTGATACGAAAGCGCTGCTATATAATTCTTATTAGTTGTTTCAAGCAGTGCCAAAATATCTTTTTGTTCCGTTATAGAATACAGATCACTATATTCAGCTGGCACATCTTTTAATCCGTCCCACTCTTTGGCAATAACTATGCTTTCTGTTGGCATACCGCCCTGAACACGACACCTATTATTTTTTAAATGGACTAATAACTGCTCCATATTGGAAAAACCAGCATAACCAGTAAAACGATATATCGGTGTCTGCAACTGAGCTTCCGTAACTATTGCATCAAGCAAACTCCAGGCAGATTCAACAGATCGCTGACCATCAATGGCCATATCGAGCCCAAACTCTTTTACTATATCATGCAAAGGCCTCTCAAAATAACTTGTAATTTGGCCAGCATTGTGGCCAGTAGCTCCATGGGCAATTTTATCAGCCTCAAGCAACATAACGTTTTTATCAGTATTTCGTAATGTAAAAAAGGCTGTTGTTACACCAGCTATCCCCCCTCCCACAATAACGACATCTGTTTGCACATCCTGAGATAGTGGCACAACAGGACGAGTACGTTTTAATTCTTTTATCCAAGGCGAATGATTAGGAATCATAAAAATGGTGTTTATATAGCTATAAGTTTATCAAAAAATGAATATTTTACCAAATAAAATGACCCTTTATATTAAAGGGTCATTTTTAGCCTCGGGAGTAATATTATTTTTTCTTTTTAGAAGCTGTTTTTTTCGCTGCTGATTTTGCTTTAACGAGAGGCTCTTTTGTCTTTTTTGCTTCTTGCACTGGCTTTTCAGCACTCACTGTAGCAGCTGGAGCCAAAGCCTTTAAAATTTTATCCAACTTAATATGGAGCGCTTCAAGCTGTTGTTTGATCTGGTCGTTGCCTCCGTTTCCACCGCCAAAAGCAGGTTTTTTATCAAAACTTGGTCGGCCAAAACTATTACCACCAGACCTCATCGGCGCGTCGTGTTTTTTATCTTTAAAACAATTACTGCAAAAGACTTCTCTGTCGCCAGTTGGTCTAAAAGGAACTTGGCAAGGCTTACCACATTGGCTACATGTTGCATCGTGCATTTGAGGCTTACCAAAACTACCGCCCCCACCAAATTTACGGTCACCGCCAAACCTGCCACCACGGTCTCCACCGCCAAAACTTTTTCCACCAAAATCTCGTCTTCCAAATCTGCTACCACCTCTGTCTCCGCCTGAACGATTGTCGCGATTAAAACTACCCATACTATTATATTAAATACTTAAAAAACGATTTTACCTTACTTTAGCATAAAATACAATAGCTTGAGTATTTTAGATAAAAAATGGTATTATCTATACACTATGCAAGTACCATATAGAAAACCTGGAAAATACAGCCAGATAAAGCCAGATCCCATGCTCACTGCAGAAAAAGCCCGAGAGCTTGAAAACAAACTGGACAGACTTAAAAACTTTAGCCGCCCAAAGGCAGCTGAGGAAGTACGGAGACTAGCCGAACTTGGTGATTTTTCTGAAAATGTAGAATACCAGCTCGCCAAAGGAAGGTTGCGAGGAATAAATAATGGCATCTTATCTATAGAAAACCAGCTCAAACATGCCGAGATCATCACGCCTCAACAGCAAACAGATACAGTAAGTATTGGCCATACTGTTACCATACACAATGGAAAAAACAACAAAACATACCTAATACTTGGCTCTTCAGAAACTAATCCACAACAAGGAATAATTTCACATATTTCTCCTCTTGGATCAGCCCTCCTCGGCAAAAAAATTAATGATACTGTACAAGTAAAAACAGGAGATAGAGAAACTAGTTACAAAATTATCGAAATAAAATAAAGCTACTCGTAATGTGAGTAGCTTTATTTTATTGCCTAGGATTATTTTTTCCAAATATACACTACGAGCCTCCAACCATACTTAGCAGCGAAGAGTACTATGAGCGCGTAGATAAAATATGGAATCAGAGTAAAGAGCAAACCGATAAGATTGATAGAAGCATCCTGTAAAGCCCTGTTAATCGTGAAGACAAAATTTTTCACCGCAGCTTGCCAAGAATCTTTTAAATTTTTACCATCTATATATTTATTTTCATAGACGCTTACACTAAAATAGGTATATTCAAGCCTGTCCATTTGCTCTGTCTTTGCTCTGGCTAAATAATCTAGCTGCTGATTAATATTTATTCGCTCCTGAGTCATACGTTCTATTAACTGCACCTTACTATCAATAATTTTTGCAAGACTTGAAGCATCTTGCGTTTTAACTGCAAGTGCCGTAATTTGATCGTAGGCCGTTAATGCATTTTTTAATGTCTCATCAATCGAAGCTCGTTTCTTTTCTAAAATTTCGGTTTGACTCGTAAAATCATCTATCTGGCTTTTGATAGTACGGGTATTTTCAGATAAATCCTTTGGATCAAAATCTTTGATAACTGCTAAAATTTCTCCAGCCCGAACATGCTCTACCTTGAATGTATAAGCACAATTACGATCGGATTCTTGCGCGTTTTCAAAAATAACATGCTTTAATGATTTTAGATTTGCAATTTGACTGCAGACCTCAGCTTTGTTTCCTGTTTCTATTACAGCGCTATAATCTGTTACTTCAAAATCTTCAGCTGTATTTCCGATTGTAGTCTGTGATTGCATCAGCGCCGTATTTCTATAGGACAGATCGGCAATAGGCATGCCTTTTGAAGAATCCATGGCTATCTCTCCCATACGAGCACTGCCATAAAAACTTGGGGCAACCGAAGAAACACTTTCTCCTGTATGAGGAGTCAGAAAAGGGCGGACGGAGGAATTTATTAAACTGAGAACAAACACGACCGCCACTACTCCAAATAAGCCCAGCACCGCTACCTTAAATAAATGTAAGGGTTTTTTAAGATCTATATCTTTTAAAAATTGCATATATTTTAGTTACATTAATAGACTTATAATAACTCTATACAGATATAATGCCTCAACAAGGCAATATGTTACAGATACAAGTAATTATACCATATACTACAATAAGCATTTTCGGGTTGACCAGCTATTTCTTCTCAGGTAATCTTAGATTACTATGAATCACTATCACACAATAAAAAAGGCAATAGAGCTTATAAGCACGGATCGCGCGGACGATTATACTTTTTTAAACGTAGCTCAATCTTTAAAAATAAGCCCGAGCCATTTACGTAAAATTTTTATTGAATGGACAGGTATTAGCCCTAAACAATTTGATAGATATTTAACACTTACTAAAGCTAAAAACTTTTTAAGTCAACATAAAAATCATATACAAACGAGCCTTCTCTCTGGACTTAGTAGCGGCGGTCGACTCCATGATTTATTTGTTAATATCGAAGCCATGACACCAGGTGAGTACCAACATGGCGGAGCCAACCTAACTATACACTACTCAGTTTTTGAAAGTAGGTTTGGCACTGTTCTTGTTGCTTCTACCAATCGAGGCGTATGCAATATACTATTTTGCAACAACATAAAAGATGGTCTGGCAGACTTAACAAAACGCTGGCCTAATGCCAACATTCTCCACAAAATAAAACCGTCCCACCGAGTCATTCAAAAATATTTTACCCATTTAAAATCAACTTCAAAAATAAAATTTCATGTGCATGGCACCAACTTTCAAATCAAAGTATGGGAAGCCTTACTCTCTATTCCTCTTGGCATACATACTACCTATGGCAGCATTGCAGCCCATATTGGCAAACCAAAAGCAGTGCGGGCAGTCGGCAGTGCTATTGGCGACAATCCTGTTTGCTATATTATCCCCTGCCACCGCGTCCTTCGATCAAATGGCGATATCGGTGGCTACTACTGGGGAGTAGATCGAAAACGAACTATGCTTACGTATGAAGAAATAAAAAATAATGGCCACTTGAACCATTATTTTAAAATATAATTTAATCTACAACGAGTCTGTCTTAGGTCGATTTAATTTACCTGCAGCAACTGGATTTGGAAATTTCTTTTTGGTAACCCATTTTTTTCTTTCATCGATCTGATACTTGCCTGTCTTCTGTGGCGAATCACCCTCATCGGACTGAGAAGCCTTGGCGGCTTTTAACTTATCAATCTGTTTTTTATACCATTTCATACTCATTATAATTAATTCTAATACTGCGACTTATCAACAAATTTTTCTCGATAATAATAGAGAACACCAAGAGGCACGGCATCAATTGCAAGAGTTACTACATTCAAAAAGAAATAAATACCTCCATCTCTACCTGGCAGCAACACTGAAATGAGCGCACCTACAAAACTTAACCCCATTATCACCATGGCGCCAACATACGCTTTTTTTTCCATTTTGGCTATTAATCGTGCGTACTTAATAATAATGAGCCCTATAATAATAGGGATTAAACCGAGCCCAAAAACTAACAGCATTCGCGCACCTCGTAAAATACAAGCGACTCCAGAAAACCACATCAAAATAATAACAAACCGCAACTGCCACGGCAGTTTGCCCGAATTAGCTGAATCTAATTTTTGAGCGTTCACCTCGGAATTGGCTACTTGGCTTGGAGAATCTTCCATAGTACACATGTATAATACTAAAATTGTAACAATAAACAAAAAATTCTGCAACTACTTTTTTCAAGAAAAGTTTATTATTATATAAAAAATAGATAGATAGCGCTACTAAAAATAATGACCAGCGCAGAAATAAAAAATTTAAAAGCAAACTGTTTTGTGCCCTGCAAATAAGAATACACTGTTTTACTAATTAAATTGGTAGCATTTACTAAAATAAAAGTAATAAATGCAAATTCAAAAGTAATGCTATGCCCAGCCATATCAGCTAAATTTACTAGAATTGCATCAAGCCCAGCCAGCGATGCAATTACAGAACTAATGACAAACCCTGATTTACCAAAGACTAATAATGATACCTTTGTAATGATTTTTACTGCAATTAAAATGCCTGCAAACTTGAGCGCAGGCATTAGAGAAAATATTTTTGTTGGTTTTACTTCTTGGCTTGGCGATTCATCTGACTCCTTTTTCTTTAAAAGAACTAGAGCAATAAACCCCGCCACTAAAATCATCAGCAAAATGCTCGGAGCAATCGAAACAAGCCATTTCGGATTTAATGGACCTACCAATAAAAATATTTGCAAAAAACTGGCTAGGTTAGCAAGTAGCGCTGCCCCAACTAGATGATTGGCAAAAGAAGAATGCTTACTTTTTTGAGCAAGCGACTGAGTTGCAGAAGTAGAAGAAACAAACCCTGCAATAAAACTAGTAAGAGCAAACCCTTTTTTATTACCAATAATTTTTCCTAAAATATATCCAAATACATCAATGCCTGTAATAAGAACAACGATAAACCAAACTTTACGTGGATTAATGAGTTCCAAAGCACTAAACTGTCCCATTTCGACACCTATACCATTTAGAATAGCTGGCAAAACTGGAAGATCAGAAAGTTTATAAGCAACATCAGGCAGAAACGGTAAAACAACTAAAGCAATAACTGCATAACTAATAAAAGACTGTAACTCTTCTCGAGAAATACCAGCAATTAATTGACTGGTCTTGGATTTTACCGATAAGACAAGCATGAGAATAACAAAAACTGCAACAATTATCTGCAACGGAATAATATCGAGCACCAACAATAAGCCAATTAAAAAAGTAATAATAACCGAAAGTTCTGTAGTAAGACCGAAATCTTTGGTTACAGAGACACCAGATATATAGTACGAGATAAGTAGCACTAAGAAACCGCCTGCAATAAGCAGCGCTAAGGAAGCAAAATTATGTACAAAAAATATACCAACGAGTGCTCCGATGAGAGCAATAAGTGAATACGTACGAATACCGCCCAAGGCGCTAGGCCCTTGTTTACTACCTTCTCGCTCCAAACCAATGGTTGCTCCCAAAATAATTGCTAATACTAATTTAGAAAATAATCCTGTAAACATGCAATAAATGTTATAATTTATCAATCTATTTTATATAAAAAAAATTTTACTGTCCAGGCTATAATAAAAATCACTTCGTACAATGTACGAAGTGATTTTATATTTGGGATTCTCCAGAGCGCTTCTGGGGCCAATTATTTTTGGCACAAGAAGCGCAAACTCTGGAGAATTTCTATTTCTCAAAGAGCGCGCTTACTGCTTAGCAACCTTGATCAGGCAGCCTTCTTGGAAGCGTTCTCCGACTCGCTGTTGAGGAGCTCGAGGATCGAGGCGAACTGCGACTCGCCGAGGCTGCCGCTCTTCCACTTGTTCTGGAGGAGCTGACCCACCGTCTGCTGCTGCCCCTTGGATCCGGTGCGGCATCGGAGGGCCTTGCCATCCGAGAGGTGGAACACCTCCGCGTTGCGGGGGCTGCCGTCCTTCTTGAGGACCAGAACCACCTTGATCACGCCGCACTGCCTGGCGAAGGTCCGCATGGACGCGAAATCCGGGGACCGAGCGGGCTTGACGACCGAGGGGTTCGGCGACAGCGGCACGGGGCTGCTGGGGATCTTGACCTTGTTGCTCTCGACCACGATCTTGGGGTCGAACATGCGGAGCTTGGAGCCCTGGAGCTGGTTGTAGGCCCAGCGCGACACGCCGGGCATCCAGTTCTTGCACTGCTCGATGAGGATCGCCTCGCGCGAACCCGCGAACTCAACCGACTCGAAGCGGTTGTTGTGATCCACCCGGAACAGGCGCTCCACTCCCTTGAAGTACACGTAGGTGCCTCGAGACGAGGTGCAGGACTGACCGAGGTGGCGAGCGGGCAAGTTGTTCGTACGCTGCTTGGCGTGAACGAGAATCTTCTTCATCGTGATCTCCTTGGAACGAAACGTGGGCGGCGATCCCATAACAGGATCACCAGAAATGGTGCAGTAGTTTCTCTCTGATTTTGATGCCCAAAAAAGACAACAAAAACAGAGAGAAACAACGCGTATCTTTGAATTGTAAAGAAATTGTTGCCTAAAACGCAACAAAACAATATACCATAAAAATCAACTTTTGTCAATGTACCCTAAAAAACAAAAGGAAGGACATTTACAAATCTATGGAGCTTGAAAATTAGAAATTTTTTTAAACCGAATAATACTCGGGACTCTGCTATACCCTTCGTGCCAATATCCTTCCCCTTCCCAATTTTTATATATACCAGTCGAAGGACCCCCATCCAAATTAAGCGCAGCATCAAATTTTATCTGTAATGCCAAAATCTTATTCATCATCTCGTATAAACTAATCTCTGATAGACTTATGAGTATATACGCATTCCCCACTACATCCGTAGCCAATACCGATCGATTAGCTTTTTTTCCCGAATCTTCACTCAGAGCAGGTTTTTCATGCTTAATAAGAAACGGATAGCTTTGGAGAGCAAATTCAAATGATTCATTTTCTTTAATTGGATCTGTGGCCAAATCGCGAATACTAACTACACCTTTTTTAATTACAAAAAGCCCACTCTTATCCTGGTCAAACAATCTTTCGCCTATTCTTTTTCCATTAACTACCAAAAAACCAGAGGGAGTGTAATCTTCATTAAAAAATCCTCCGTTAATTACGATTTCTAAATTATCCGTTCTCCACTCTGATATATATTTTCCCTCTTTATCATATTCAATTTGAGCTGCATAGTTTTTTGGCTCTAATTTTACGACGAGCAAATCTTCTTGCTGACCAATAATTTTTTGAATAGATGAAATAGGTCCTTTAATATCTGGAACCTCGGGCACCGAACGCACAGAACAACCTGCCATAAGGAGCGACATAAGAACAGAAAAAATAATAATTGCTATATTTATTTTCATATATCACATAATAACATATAGAAGTAATGTACGCCTAGAGATAAAAGCACCCCAATTGCTCAGGGTGCTTTTATCAGCATGTCGCGGTATTACGTTTTATACCATGAGTGCCTTACCACCAATTTCAAGTAAAATAGTGGACAAACGTTCAATTTCTTTTGTTTCATGGGCAGAAACAAAATCTTCCGCAAAAACATCTAACCGCTCTAATGCTTCTCCTAATTTTTCCTTGCCAACTGCCGAGAGCATTACAAAGCGCACACGAGCATCGTCTTCTACTGGCCCGCTTTTAACTAAATGGATTTTTTCCATTGGCAGAAGCAACCGAGTTACACCAGAGGCAGTCATACCAATTTTTTTAGCCAATTCAATACGGCTAATCTTTTGCTCTTCGGCGTGACTAATATAATATAGTATTAAGAACTCATTAAAACCAAGCCCTCCCAGGCCTCTATCAAAACGATTTGTTAGGATGGAATGAGTTTTACCAAGATTGATAAAAAATTTAACGACCGGATTAATTGTTTGCATATACAATATACTTAATAAATGATTGATTAATCAAGTATATAGCAAGCAAGCTACTTTGTCAAGCCCTTCTTTTTTAACTATCCAGTAGTTTTAACTGAATTAATCTTATGGTAATACACATAAGAAACTATAAGTATACCGAGTGCAACCACAGGAAAAAATAATGTGGAAAGTTTTATACCATCTACAACTGCCAAACTCACAAATGCAGATATAAAATCAAATCCAAAACCAGCATAGGCCCATTCCTTTACTCGTTTTGGAACTACTGGAATAACTAAAGCTAACGAACCTAAGACTTTAAAGACAACAAGCATTACTCCAAAATAATCGGGGTAACCTAAATGTCTAATCCCCTCTTTTGCAAATTCTGTTTGCGATGTTAGAGCAGGCATAAGCCCTTCTAGCAAAAAGATAAATCCAGTAGCTGCCCAAAAAATTATTTTTTCCTTTTTCATATAATAATTAATTATTTTCTACAAGTATTAATTTCTCTTTTTCTTAGGGGTCTAAATAAAGGCGCTGGCTTATGTTTACAAAACAAGAAATAATACTTGAATTTTTAGCACCTACAGCTATTTTACAAATTAGAGATAGCAGATAGTTTACTAGCACGTAATGCATTAAAAATAACAAGAACATCAATTAATTCTTGAAAGAGAGCACCCAGTAACGGTGGCACAAAGCCAAATAAAGCGCAGAACATCAAGAAAATACTAAGTCCAATACCAACCCAGATACTCTGCAAAGCGATACGAATGGTTCTTTTTGCAATCGAAATTATAAATGGTACCAATGAAAGATCGCCGCCCAAAAATACAATATCCGCTGCTTCAGATGCAGCCGTATGCTCTTCATTACTAAACACCAAACCGATATTAGCAACAGCCAGTGCAGGGGCATCATTAATTCCATCCCCTATCATCGCCACTATAGCGCCGCTTTTTTTTAATTCTTCTACTCGAGTTTTTTTATCTTCCGGCGTACAGTTGGCATAAACCACAATACCTGATGCAGTATCACCTAAATGATCTATAATCTTTCGAGCATTTTCTTCTCGATCACCCGTAAATATATATAATACTATACCTAGCGCTCTCAAAGTATCGATGCTTTCAACTGAATCATCTTTTAAACGATCTTCAAATTCAAAACGGGCGATTACACTGCTATTTCGCAATAATTCTACCGCGTTAGTAGAATGTGTTTGACTTATTTTTTGCAAGGCGTACTGGTCGCCATTAACGGTCGCAAAAATTCCCGAGCCAATTTTCTCATCAATCTTTTCTGCCATAATACGAGGCGCACCTGCAGTTTTAGCACCAGCCACAATTGCTTTGGCCAATGGGTGTAGAGAATTCCGCTCCATGGCTTCGGCAATACTAAATACTTGCGCCATATCAAATTGAGTATCTAAAATTTTTACATTGCTTACTACTGGTTTTCCAGTAGTAAGAGTCCCGGTCTTATCAAATACAATTGCCGAGACGCGAGATAAAATTTCTAAGCTAGATATTTTTTTGGTTAAAATCCTATTTTTTGCAGCTGTGTTCATACCACCAAACAACGCGATCGGCGTCGCCAAAATTAACGGGCATGGCGTAGCTACCACCAACACAGCCAACACTCGCTCAAGCGAATGATCAATTATATAGGCAGCCGCAGCAAGCACAAGGGTAACCATCGTAAACCATATGCTATATTTATCGGCCAAACGAATAAGCGGAGCCTTTTCAATCTGAGCTTGTCGCACCAATTCAATAATTTTTCGATAAGTAGAATCTTTATCGACGGCGGTAACGCGCAAAACCAGCATATTCCCCATATTGACTGTTCCACTGCGCAACGTGCTGCCTGCAGTTTTTTCTACAGCAAATGGTTCGCCGGTTAGCGAAGATTCATCAAGCATTGCATCCGCTGACACTAGCACGCCATCAAGCGGCACCACTTCGCCTTTACGAACTAAAACCTCTTCACCTAACCGTACCATACTAATCGGACGACTTTCTCCAGCATGACCACCATTCCACATAATCACATCACTGGGGATGCGCTCTGTGAGTGCAGTCAATGATTCTTTTGCTTTAGCAGTACCATATTTTTCTAAAGTTTGGCCACCTGCCAACATAAGCACAATTACCATCGCCACTAAATACTGACCACTGACCAGGCCGACAGTAATGGCCAAAATCGCGATATAGTCCAAGGCAAACTGCTTATTCCGCAACGAAACAAGAGTTTCTTTAACTGTATCAAAGCTGCCGATAGTAATAATACCAAGAGCAATTACCGTCGCCGCTTGATTTAATTTGAAACCATACAGCACAACACTATAGGCCGCGATACCGACCAAAATAACCAGAGGGAGCTTAAAAAATAAAAGTATTTTTTTTACAGAACCGCTCATATTCAAAATATTAGTATACAATTTTCCCCAGACCCATGCCCTCAGCATGGCAAAAAAATCAGCATATTCAAGCTGCAAAAATTTTTGAAGCCTTATTTAATAAATCACCAGAGCAGTATTACCAATATAAGCCCAAAGACTTTTGAAACTAGAAACACTAATTGTTCTTGGTCCGCGCCAAGGATCGTTAACAATGATTGAAGTTGGATTTTCCACATTTCCAACAAAACCTTTTACTACTACAGAATGCATCCCATGATACCCTGTAGCACCTGAGTCCAATACAAATTTACCTGATGAGCTGAGCTGATTGTGCCCCCAAATTATTACTGGATTACCTCTCTGTACTTCTTTTACAAGATCCACCACATTCCAATTTCTTTTTAAGGACACGCTGCGATAGTTATCTATAAAATTAGATATTGGCCCCCAATGTACCCCATACCCTTCCACCCAATTTACATTTGGATCTCCGCCTTCACCAATAGCAGCTTTGATGGAATTTTCCGAACGAACGGTGTCTCGATATGCGAGCACCATTCGGGTGGCCGCAATATTACAAGTAAAGGTTTCGCTTTGGTAATACATTGGAATATTTAAAGAAAAAACTTTATCTTTTGTAGTAAATGAATAATTATAATCTTTTTCTGAGTCTAGTCCATATACAGTTTTGATGCCTTTTTTTAATTTTATAGTATATTTTGTTGAATTATCCAAAGAACGACTTAAGGAATATATCATTTTATTGCCATCCCAAGAAAAAGATCCAGAAATATTTGGAGAAATAGAAAAAGAGTTTTGCGCTGACTCATGTTCCACCTCCTGATCAAACTCAATTATTACTCTGGATAAATCGAGTGGTAAACCATACGAAGCATTTTTGGGATACACTGACAAAATAGCAACTGCTCCTGCGGGGCTAAAATGCAATTCTATATCTTGATCAGTTTTGCCACCATATTTATTTTCCATGCCACTCAAAAATTTGATGGTATAGTCAGCACCTTTTCTAAATTCAGCATCTGGTAAAAAAATAAAAGTTTTTTCATCTTCCCATTGTATTGTACCAACAGTTGCAGGATTCAAGGAAAATTTTTCGGCTACACTCGCAGGGTTCATCGCTTCAGAAAAAACTATTTTTATAGGGCTATCCGCTCGCATACCACTCCCTTCTTGATCGTATAATTTAACAAAAGGTGGAGCTACAGTTTTAAAGGTAATTTTCTGAATAAACTCTAAATCACCCTTTGTAGTATCGGAAAAATCACTCACTCGATAAGAGCGTGCAGCTCTAGAAATTGATAGACTGTACTCACGATCTTGCAGAAGCGGTTTAGAGAATATTAATTTATTTTTAGTATTGTCTGTTTTGTCGACCGTAAAATTAATTGGCGGACTTATCTCGTAGACCCAATCTACAAATTCTCCGCTCGGCGCATCAAATGTTATTTCAAAAGAATCTTTTATACTAACATTTTCTTGACCATCTTTTGGGTAAATTTCTTTAATGTTAGGAAGATTGGGAGAAAAAAACTCGATAGATTGTTCGTGTGTTGTGCCGCCAGGGAACAATCTTTTTAACCCCACCACATATACTACAATTTTAGTTTCGGGATAAAAAGATTCTTTGGGAATAAAAGTCGCCCTATCTGCATATCCTCCAGAAAAAAATGGTAACGCATTGTCAAAAACCCATTCACCGTCAACTTCAGGAGACATATGCAACGATACATCCTCTGGGTTAATAGGGGCTGTAAAAGATACCTCAATTGGCTGGTGCGCCTCTACAAGATACCCATCTTCGGGCAAAGTTTCCAAACGAGCAAATGGCCTTGAAAACAGGGCAATAAAAGATAGCAATAAAATCAAAATAACGACAACCGCATCTAATAGAATCAACAAACGATAGTACCTTGCTTTTTTAAAAATAAAAAACGCCGAGACGGCCAATATTAAAACACCAACAAGAACTATCAAGATACGCATATTAAAATCTAGTATGCCAAAAATTAGGGATGCGTCCATATGTTATATATACTTTCTAAATTTTTATATAGTACTGGGCCGCTATCTCTGGAATGCAAATAACCATCTGTATAATTAAACAGGGTATCAACTTTTGCTTCATCGAGGTGGAACCAATCTGGATGAGTTAAAAAAACTACAAGAGTTCTTTTTTCAAGCGGCTCGCCCACTGCTCCCCAATTTGCATTAAACCGCTCTATCATCTGCTCTGGACTATACCAATACGAATCAGCTCCATTATTTGGAAATTCCCATATTTTCATATGTGGCGCCATAGCTGAATTTTGATCTTTCGTATTGGGCTGGTATGGCTGCGAAGTAACTGACAAATCCCAGAATCCAGGAATTTTATTTATACCAAAATTATATTTTGTCCTACCAGAAGTATCTAGAGAAAAACCATTATCTTGCATAACTTGCAACGTAGTCATATCTGCAAACCAGCCACCAGAGCGATAGGTAGTCGGTGTTCCAAAACCCAATTCTCTAAAAATATTTTTTGACCATTTTACTATTTTATCGAGCTCCTGATACTTAAAATTAGTTACCAAAATATCATAGCCATCATCGTATGGGAAACCCCAGTATACTAAATCATACAATTGCTTCTTTTTTAATTTACTTACATCAAATAAAGGCGTCGTGCTTGGCGAACTTGTAGCAGAGGCTCCAGTGGAAGCATAAAATTCCGCTTCAAGATCAGCGAGATCTTTTTTTGGAATATCTATTTTTGCAGCCTCAAGATTCTCATAAAACATATGCAGATGCAGTCCCAAACTATCATCTTTATTATTTTTTCTATTCACCAACCAATCTCTTATATAATCTTGCTGCGCTTTCGGAATCGTTTTGGTAATAAATAATCTTGGATTTATAACATGGCTCAGTGGAAGATTGTCATGCTTCTCAGAAAGAGCGTCTATTTTTTCCAAATACTCTTTTTTTACGTTATACCCTTCCCAATCAAAACTCCAAGCAACGTACAACGGATAAGAAATAAAAACATTCTCATACCAGCTCAATGATTCTCCACAGGCAAACTCTACTTTTACATTTGCTTTGTATTTACCAGTAGATAAACTATTTATATTTATTTTTTCCTCAAACAAAAACTCACCCACATCTACGAGAGAGCTTGTAGCAAAGTAACCAGACACCACATTGTTTGTCAGCTGCTCATTCTCTGTATTGACGAGCTCATAAAAAATTTTTATGGAATCAAGTCGATCAAAATATCTTTTTGCTTTACTGCCTAGCTTCACTTTTAATATTACATTTTTTTCTTCTTCTTTAAACTCATCACCAATTAAAATCCATTTTTTATCAGGCTTTACCCAATCAATCAACTGATCTTTATTATTTTCAAAATTATTACAAGACCAGTCCTTAAAAAAACCATCTGAATTTTCAGATTTAGTTCTTATAAAGAGAAAAATAAAAAAACTACAAACCAAAAAAAACGTTAGCCCGATTAAGGAATACCAAAATCTTTTAGATGTTCTTTCTCTGCCAAATAGTAACCATTTTTTCATATGAGTAGGCTGCCAGTGAAATGCTTATTATAATTAAACATTGTATAAACCAGACTGTTTCTGCTGCAAACAGTGCGTGATTTAGAAAACGAGATAAACCTAAGATTACAATCACATTAATCAAAAAAATAAACAGCGCTTTTTTACCTAAAAAGATAAAATACCTGTTTAGGATATTTACTTTGCTGATATATTTGTATAGTAATACTACCCCAAAACTATAAATAATTCCATAGAGTAAAAACAAAACAGACGGTGGGAATCTATACCACAAAGAAAGTCCCGAAACTCTTAAAAAAACAAATAAAGCTGAGGAAATTATAAACACGAGCAGCGCGAATGATTTACCTGTACTACTTTTTTCTGCCCCACCCGTAATGAATCCAAGTACAAAAGTGGGAAAATAAGATAAAACTCCATAGCTATGCATATGCCCATTGCCCACCATCAAGGTTTTTAGAGCCGTTAAAAAACCACCTCTCACGTCTAAACCATAAAGCCAGTTGGCCAAAAAATAAATAGAGAAAGAAATTAAGACAAGTGCTGCTGGCCACTGTCGTATTTTTTTTAAAACAGGGGAAAAAATTAAAATGAGAATAATATACAGAAAAAATGGAATAATAAACTCCGTAAAGAGAGGTAAATATCCAAAAGTCAAAATAGAACCGAATTCACGAGCTGAAATACCGTTAAACAAAAAATAATGACTACACAAAGCTGCCCCATAATATATACAAAGCAAAAGCAATATTCTTTTTACTTGTTTTTCTACGTTTAATTTTTTATTATCAGATAATTTAAGACCATATATATAGGCAAAACAAAATAAAAAAATACTAAAACTAACGGTCGCTCCCCACCACGTCAACTTATCTAACATAAAACTAGGATTCTGCGCAAACACCACATTAATATGAGTAATGAGCATAAAAAAGACTGCGCTCCCTCGTAGAAAGTCAATCTTTGAAGACCGCTGCTCTGTAGATAATTGTAAAGACATAGATTATTATTAAAAATCTACTCTAACTTATTGCGTTTTACTGCGAGCTTGATGATTTTTTCGAGCTCTTTTTTGTCGATATCAGAAAGTTTATTAATATAGAGACATCCGCCCCCTTCTTTGTATTTACCTAATTTCAACAGAAAATTATTTTCCTTTCTATTTTCTTTTAGACCACCTGCCGTCATCTTGAAAATCTTGAGGCCGTAGAGGGCAATATTTTGTTTACGAGGAGAAAAACCTATCATCATCCATTCTGCTTCTTTGCCATTTGCATACACATATTTCTTCCGACCAAAACCAACAATTGATACGCCCCACATTTCTGGCTTAGATTTTGCCACCTTCTCCATTATTTCTGAAATAACAAAACAATCATCACGTTTCTGCTCATCTTTAGTTGCGTTCAAAAACTTCTCCACACTCCCTTTGTTTACTTTTGTTTTTAATTCTGCCATAAATTCTAAAATAAAGTTTTATTCTATAATCAAACATAAAGAATTTTGCTAGATCAGAAGATCTATCTTGACGCCATACTTTACACAAAAAGACTAGTCATCAGCGCAATAAGCAGAATAGTCACTAAATTTGAAAAAATATCCGAGAAAAATTTCTTCCAGGCAATGCTTCGGTCACAATTACTCCAAAGAATGGATGTGCCAATAGATGGTACCGCAAAACAAAGCCAACTTAATATTGGAAATCCAATAGCCATTGTTACGGACACACCATTACGAACACTTTCGGTCACAACAAAAACCACAAACAGCGAGGTAAGTAGTGATAGCGCCATCTGAGCAGCGTACATTTTAAACATCTGCGGCTTTGCTTCTTCCGTTTTTTTCATCTGCTCTTCTTTTGTCAGTTTATCAAAACCAAGGTATTGCATGTGAATTTTTCCCATTGGCGTGGCATTAGAATACCATAGGGTACCGACAACTGCGGCAATAACTGTTCCGACGAGAGCGAGCACAAGTGTTGTGATCATATTTCGAAATTAAAAGTTAAAATTTTATTTATTATTTTTTAGGTCAAATTCTACTACCCACTCAATACCAAATTGATCTCTAAAGCCTCCGTAGTACGAACCCCAAGGGCTGTCACCCATAGGATACTCAATCACTCCCCCTACAGAAAGGCCAGTAAATAACTTATCAGCTTCTTCACGACTTTCTGCGCTAACAGATATCTTAGACCTGTTTTCATTTTCACTTACTCGCCCCATAAACTCTGGAACGTCATTGGCCATTAAAATGTTTTGACCGATTGACAAGCCAATAAATAGTATTGTATTTGCATCTTTTTCTGCAACGGGAAACTCAGGACTCGATATATCCTTGAGACGAATAATCTTTGTAAACTCTCCACCAAAGACTGATTTGTAAAAATTGAATGCTTCTTCGGCATTTCCATTGAAATTAATATGCGGATTAATGCGTGCCATAATTTTTTATAAGTAAATTAACAGTAATAACTGTAGCATACTGTTGGAATTTCGCCCAGAGGTTAACAAAAAACGAGGCTAGGGGTAGCCGCGTTTTTTAGGTGCTCTGTTTGTGAGATAAGGTTGGAACTTTTTTGGCTAAAAAAGCTCTTGTCTTTAACATTATATTCTTAAATAGAATCTTACCTATTTTTACTAACTATTTTTTTAGTCAGTGACCCAAAATATCCGTCTGCTGGCAATATATTATAATATTTTTGAAAATTTATAAGAGCTTTTTTTGTACCTGAACCAAAATATATTGTTTCTTGCCCTTTTGAACCGTAACCCAATTCCTCGACGACAAAACCCTTGTTATTCAACAATACTTGTAATTGTTTTACATCCTCACCGCGCATTCCTTGTTTTAAATTTCTAGCAAACACAAAAGTGCTTTTATCCGATTGCACAGTACAGCCTATATGCTTTCGAACAGTACCATCAAAATTACCATAACTAGCAGTATTAACTTTTTGAGTTTTTTGCATTTGCATTACAGCTTGTTTTGTTTTTACACCAAAATAATCTGATTCATTTCCAATAGAACCATGCCCTGATTGCGAAACTATAAAACCATTTTTGTTTAAATATTTTTGCAACTGCCTTACATCTTCACCCGACATACCTATCTTTAGATCACGCGTAAATAAAATTGAACATACATTATCTATATTTTCTCCAGAAACGCTCTTCTCCCTATCTAACAGGGAAGAGACTGTAATCTCAACACGATTTATCCAAATATCCGCAAACACTGCTTTAATATCTTTAATACCATCCCCGTCTAGATCAATTTCAGAACTACTACCTAAATCTAATTCAAATTGTTGCGGCTCAGACGACACTGTAAATAAAACTTTTTTATGCAGCGTATCCAAATTATCAATCCTTAGCTCATGATCCTGCATATCATTTGTTTTACTTACCAGAACATTGAACATGGCTTGTGACCCAATATACGCAAGCAAATTAATACCACTAAAACTTACATTTCCGACTACAGATGATTCATACATGCCGATAGTTTTTTCAGTATTTGCATTTCCTACGGCCGGCGCCACTGCAACTATTGCCGTGCCAGGTGTAACCGCAGCCTGATCCTGATTTATAACTGAAGGATCGCTCATTATTGTAAAATTCCAAACGCCAGAATTAGAAACTCCCGCGTAACTATTGCCATTTATATCATCAAAGGCAGTGGCAGCAATAAAAACATAATAGCTGGCTCCATACGCAAAGGTAGAAGATGGATTTATAACAATTTGCGCAGTGCTCGTTCCTGTTATTTGTGACGAGGTTACATTTATTGTTTCAAAAATAGAATTATCCTCTGTTTTATAAATAGTAATTGCCCCTGCCTGTGCAGTCACCGCTTCACTAAAGTTAATAACTAAATCAGCGGTTGTAGTAACGTCCAGTGCATTATCCGACGGAAACACTGAAGAAACTGTTGGGTTTGTTTCGTCCGCAACAGTAAAATTCCAATACGTTGCAGAACTAATACCAACATATGCATTTCCACTGCTATCACTAAAAGCAGTGGAACTAACAAGAACATAATAACTAGCCTCACTAGCTAAGGCACTAGAGGGATTAATAATAATAGTCGCGGAACCAGATCCAGTAACTTGCGATGAGCTCGCAACAATTGACTCAAACACGGAACCATCATTATTATAAATAGTAATCGAACCAGTTGTTGAAGGAATTACTGCTTCCGAAAAATTCAAAACTAAATTTACCGTACTCGATGTGGTAGTGGCATTATCAACAGGAAAAAAGGAATTAAGAGATGGGCTGGTAATATCTGCAACACTCTGTGAGCGTAAATACGGATAACCGTTGTTAGTTGACCCATCAATATTCCATATAGCAGCGAAATCCCAACCGACAAATGTCGCTTGATCTTTCATTTGAATAGTTGTTTTACCAGTAGCCCCACCTGCACTTGATGATTTACCCGAGGTCTGCGTATCCCAATATACACTTGATGTAGTAACTCCCCCTCCAGGATTTGTTCCAAGCAAACCTCCGATTGTAGCACCGGTATTTGTTACAAAACCCACAGAATACACCCTAGCCAAATTTGTACCCCAAACTGAACCTAAAAATCCACCAGAACTATTTGCACAAGTGACGTTGCCAGTAGCATACGAATCCTGAATATATAAATATTCATTATACCCACCAAAACCACCACACGCAGAAGTGCCGTATACATTTCCAGTAGCATACGAGCTGGATACATGCGTACCTGAGCTTAACGCACCTCCTTGACTAAATCCAAAAAAACCACCGTTCCAACTTCCCGACGAGGTTACATTGCCGGTAGCGTAAGAACTGTATACATACGCCTGATAAATATGGCCTACAAAACCACCCACACCGTTGTTACCATTTGTATTTCCAGTTGCATAGGAAGAACTTACTACTGCACTGCCAGAAATAGAGCCTGCAAAACCTCCTAAACGCTGGTAACCTGTTACATTTCCCGTTGCATACGAATCGTAAATTCGACCTGCGCTTACATTCCCGAACAAACCACCCACACCTAACCCATTGCCATAAACTATAGCCGTTGAATAAGAAGAGCTTACTGTACCACCAGAGAAAGTACCCATCAAACCTCCTGCTGAATAAGTACTAGACACAACTCCAGTAGAATAATTATTAGTACTAGTTACTGTTCCAATCCCTACCATAATACCAGCTGAAGCTGAAGCATGAGAGCTGGTCACATTAGCATTGGTAATCCCTAAATTTTTAATTGTAGCGTTCTGCACATACCCAAAAAGGCCGACATATTGCGTGCTGGTAGAAATAAATAAATTTGAAATGACATGTCCATTTCCGTCTAAAGTACCTTGAAATCTTAATGATACATTTCCAATCACTGTCCATCCAAAACCCGTATTGTACGGGCTGGTGTTTAAATCAATATCGCTTGTAAGTATAAAAAATTTACCAGATGAAGATGTTCCGTTATAATTTGCCACTTCTGCCAAATCCGTAGCATTAGCAATTTGCCAAGGGCTACCAGATGTACCACTACCCCCAGAAAAAGCATGGGCGAGCTGGGGTACAAATAACAAAATTCCCCAGATAATTATAGTAAAGTTTAAAACGTTTTTTTTCATAATATAGTACAGACAATCATTTTGACAAAAATATTATACCATATAATATTTTTTCTTAAAAATTTAATTAACAAAAAAGCCAACGCACACCTTAAAGGTGCCTACCATAATAGATGATATTTTCTTCATTTTTTACAACCGAGCCATATGAATAACAAAAATGGTACGTGCAATATCAAAAAAATGTTTGGGATGAGGCAAATTTATAACTTTTATTTTATTTAACATGCTTGATAGGATTTAGACCTTATTTTTATCATTCAACTGTTTTGCCACCATATCCATTTCCCATATTTTTTTCTGCTCTTTACCAATAACAATAACGAGCCCTAAAAATGAAAAGGGCAAAATAAATTGCATACTAAACGCCAGATGGGTTTTGCCCAAAAAAATTAACAATGTGTTAATAACAATAAATACAAGACGAATTTCTGTGGGCCCAATACCAAGATGAGCAATACGAAACTTATTTGTTGCGGCCATCACTAAAAAAGAATTAATCATAAAACCGGCAACAAGAGAAAAGATAAAGAAAAATATCCACTTTGACTTATCAGGCAACAAAATCATATACCCAATCATAATGGAAGCAAGAAAAAAATAATCAAGTAAATGATCCATATAATAGCCCCATCGAATCAAGCCCGTATTCCTTGCCCGACCGACTGCGCCATCGAGCGAATCGGTGAGCCATTGCATTACAATCATTACTGAGACACCCCAAAGCCAGAAAACATCCTTCACGGCAAAAAAACTAAAAATAATGATTAGCAAACTAATCGGGATTGTAGCAAGCGTAAGATGGTATGTCTGAATTGAAGCTGGTACTTTTGGCACAGCCCAAACGATAAATCTTTGCTCCAAGTTATGTAATAAAGATTTTCCAACTTTTTTATCTCCAGAAAATATAGCATCCATAATAATTTCAATTAGTAGTGTGTGATAAATAAAAAAATTATCTTTACGTAAATCTACCGATTACGAAGCTACAATTTGCCCATCAGACAAATGTATTATTCGCTCAGTCATATTACCATACTCTTGTTCGTGCGTTACCATAACAATGGTCTGCCCTTCTTTGTGTAACTCTAGAAATATTTTCATCACTATCAAACCTGTTTCACTATCCAAATTGGCGGTTGGCTCGTCGGCAAATAAAATTTTTGGCTTGTGAGCAATCGCTCTAGCAATAGAAACACGCTGCTGCTCCCCGCCAGAAAGTTGTCCGGGCACATTATCTTTTTTGTTTGCAAGCCCCATTTTTTCTAATGCTTCCATGGCAATTTTTCTAGCTTGCTTTTGGGAATATCCTTGCATGAGTAGCGGCACCATTGTATTTTCTATAGCAGTTAGTTCCGGCAAAATAGCATAATCTTGAAACACATACCCTAGCTCAATAAGCCTAAAATGCGCGCGCTGGCTAGAGGTGAGTTTATTTGTATCAACTCCATTAAGTACAATAACGCCTTCATTTTGATGATCAAGCAAACCAAGCTGATACAAAAGCGTACTCTTACCAGCACCAGAACGACCCATAATAGAGACGAATTCACCGTTGGCAATACTTAAATCTATTCCTCGTAAAATAGTGGTTTCTACCGTCCCATTGTAAAATTTTTTAATAATATTTTTTGCTTCAATCATACTATTTAATTTCTACCTAAAATTGAATCTAGTGTATTTTTTCTTATTACAAGCCAAGCAGGCAATAGCCCGGCCACTACAGCTGTACACATAATAACGCTTACTCGCACTGCTGTACCAACATATGGCGCCACCAGAATCCCATCAGAAAATGGAAAGTTAATTGGATGCACATCTATATACGGCTTTAAAAACCCATATAAGATTGCAAGCCCAATGGTAATACCGAGGGCAGCATAAAATACAGAAAGCATGACGTACGAAATAATAATCGCTTTACCATCTACACCTACACCTTTAAGGATGCCGATAAATTTACGACGAGTAATGGCGTTGATAAAAATAACAATAAACAGTGTAATAGTGGCAACGATAAGACCAATACTACCAATAACATTTCCAAGCAACTCAAACGTAAAAGAAATATCTCTAAAAAATTTTCCTTGCGACTCTTCGGATGTTTGTACTGTAGCAAAGGTATCTACCGACTGGGCTAACAACCTATTTTTAAATTCAAGCTCGGTGGTATTACCCACAGTTTTAATGGCAATTTCGTCAACATTATAATCGGGTCGGCCAGCAAACTGGCGCAGCTCCCTATCAACCAAATAAATGCGGCGATTTACCTGATCTATTTTGCTTTTAATAATACCTTTGACTGTAAATTCTTTGGCAATACCGCCAAGGGTTATTTTTATTTTAGTACCAGGCACCACACCTTTAATAGTTTGTTCACCAGTAACATTGCCATTTAAAAATTCTTCTAACAGGCCGCTGCCGATTATAATTTGTCCATTATCATCTGGCTCGAAATAATTACCAGCAATTAATAATGACGACAAATTGCTTAGTGAGTTTTCGTCAATAGAATTTATACCTGCCAAGATTGCTGCAGCTTGATCGGGCAGCTCAGTTAAATTACTTCTATCTCTGTAATTTGCTTCTACAGTAGCTGCCTCTAAAATGCGGCCCGAAAAAGATTGTACACCCTCGGTAGCCTGGATAATTTTCAAAATTTGCGTAGAATTTTGAATAAACGCTTTATTAGGCAGACTTGTTAACAGGACATCACCGGAATATTGAGAAATATAGGCATTAGAAGATCCAGCAATTAAGCCAATAAGAATTCCATTTACCACAACTACATTAAGAAAGGTAAACGTCATCACCACAATGGTTAATGGCGTAGTCCAGCGGCTGCCACGTTTTAAATTAGACCAAGCCAAAAAATGACCAACACGAATAGAGATAAAAAACTTTTTTAACCAGAGAAACATACAATATTATAGATAACAATTTTCTAGTGCTAGAATAACAAAAAAAGATGCTACTGACAACACAACAGCCGACAAAAATGGCTACTTAAACAAAACAGGCACTTTCGTACCTGCTCATCCTAAACTGCTTCATTTGTGGGATGAGGTTAGAAATTTTTTGACTAAAAACCCTCTAAATTAACCTTTGCATCACTATACCTCAAATTCTAAAATAAGAGGTAGATGGTCGGAAATTGACACATCCGGTACTGTAAGACTCTTTGCTTTAATACCAGCAGAGACAAAAGCATAGTCTGCAAACTCTTGCCAGCCGTTTGACCCAGTACCATAATGAGGATATAATTTTTTATGAAGGCTTCCGCGTGTAGTTTTTATAGAAAATTCTTTAATTAAATTAAGAAAACCTGCTCTTTCAAACATAGCAATACTTTCGGTATCAGGTAAAAGATTAAAATCTCCAACAATAATCTTTTCACCCGATTGTTCATTAATAAAATCAAGAATCTTTTGTGATTGAGCTAAACGTTCTGGACTGTCTAATTTATTACCAGGCTCAGATACACCATGGACATTACAAACAGTAAGCTGCTTACCGTTAAGTAAAAACTGCACCCAATGCAAGTTAGCAGGAAAAGATTCAAAATCATTTAAAATAAATGAATTTAGACTATTACAAACAAAGAACTCACCTGTTTTATTAACAGTAATTTTTTGATTTACAAAAGTAGCCACTCCTGTATCTACCTCTTCTCGAACTATAGTAGTTTGATCAAAATGTTCCTGTGCAATAGCAAAAAAACTCTGCGATTTTTCTAATCTTTTTTTAAACTCATCAAAAAGATTAGCTTTGGCACCATTACTTATAAACGACCCTTTAGAAGTACGTAAAACTTCTTGGAAACAAAATATGTCAGTATCACTGGCATTTGCTTTAATAAAAGCTACAAGTGGGTCAAAAATCTTACCACCGTAGGTATTTAATGAAATAATCTTCATACTTTAAAGCTCGATATTAATTACAGATCTTATTCTATCTTCTTCGCTAATTGTAGTCAATCATGCTCCAAAACTTAGAGCTGGCACATAAAATAACCACTTGGTTAAGTGGTTATTTTATGTGCTCCACGGATTATGTCTTTTCCGAACTTTTCAAAATTTATCAAAAACTACTTTACTCTAAACTAACATCTATACACCTAAGGTAATCGCCAAAGCTAGCAGCATCAGTATACACATAGCCACCTATACCTAACTTAATTGCGGTTTTTACATTGGCCTCTGCATCATCAATAAATATTGCTTCTTCAGGTTTTACATTTAGTTTCTGTAACGCGTGTAAATAGATATCATCCTCTGGTTTTATCATTCCTACTATAGAAGAAATTACTATTTCGTCAAATAGACTTTTAAAATCAGGATATGTAGGAAAAACCTTTCGATCAAAGAAGGTATGATTGGCATTAGAAAGTAATCCTACTTTAAAATCTTGTTTTCTAAGGTTTTGTATTATGCGTACTAAATTATGATCTATCTCTAAATAGCTATCAATTTCATTTCTAAGATCTTCTTTAGATAGCGTTACTATATCGTAATTCAAAAAGTAATCTAACAGATTATCTTCAGATAATTGACCAAGATCAAATTTTTTTAACGTACTTTCTAAATTTTCATCAACTAGTCCGTACTTTTCTCGTTTATCCTTGTGCCAACCACCAATAAAAGGCTTAAGAATAACACCGAAGCAATCGAATATGAAGGTGTTAATTTTTTGATTTTGCATATTAAATCTGCCAGATGATTAAGTAATTATTTTCAATGATTTCCAAGCTTAAACATGAAGAATAAAAAATTACAATTCCTTCTGGATTTGCTCCCACGCTTGTTTAAATATACTCATAGATATTTATTGTTAGCACAGAATTGATCTTATCGTCAATATTATACACCAATGTAGATTGGTGACACAAACTTATCTATCTGCACAAGTTTATAGCGCACTAAACAGACCCATCAACACCCCAATTCTCACTAGCTACAAAACATTTTATATTGTTATCAATAAGAAGTTTGTAAAAACTTTCTACATGTCTTTGACCACAGATAAAGATGGCTCGGTCATCAGTCTCTTCCCTAATTTTTTCTAACCAATAAAGCTCCCTGAGCTTAAAATCCTCTTTTTCAATTTTACTTATATCATCTTGTCTATAATACTTATTACCAGGTATGCCAAGCTTATGTATAATAGTTTTAGTATCAGCTTCAATCAACTTTCTTTCTTCTTTTCCTGGATCGCAAAATTTATGCCTGACATTCTTTTTTTTAGCCACCGTTTTTGTAAGACTAGCAGTTGCGCGCCATACCGACAACGCTTCTTCACTGAACTCCTCAGCAACTAGTGTTGCACCGAATCTGTCAATGAGCTCACCTAAATATTTAGCGAAGCTATTATTTAAATCAGGGTCGCTGCTGTCGTTTATAAATTGGACTTTATGATTCACTCCAATCAGATACACAATCATACTAATATCTAAATCTTTTTAACAAGTTTTGGATATGCAATCCGTTTATGGGATGATGTTCAAACTTTTTTATTTACAAATCAAAACTCTTAACTACTCGTGTTGCTACATACTTTCTATTTTCCAAAATCAACTTAGATGGCTTTAATTCGGGGTTAATTCTCAGCAAATTCATTATAAGAAAATAGCCTATATTATACCCAGCAGATTGAGGGATCTTTTTTTCTTTTGAGCCGTAAAACCAATCATCATAACTATATTCTTTGAAAAAGAATTCTTTTTTTGCTTTTTTTAATACTCGCTTTAACTCTACAGCGCTTAGCCATGCAAAACTATTGGAATAACCTGCCCCTGTAATTTCTGCTTCAAAATGGCTAGCAAGACCTTCTTCAATAAACTCATCAAGTAAAACTGTCCCGTCCTTTACTTTTTGCGCATGTGTTGTGTGGTATAATTCGTGAGCCAAAGTTCTTAAGAAATTCATATACAAATGTTTCTGGAACTGTTTTGACTGTGCGTTTAAACGAATATTTATTCCATACTTACCATGTGTTTCACCACTCATCTCACCAAACTCAAGATCATGTTCAATAACAATATCAACATCAGATACTGGTATATATTTGGAAATAACACGGATAGCTTTATGTGCTGTATCGAAAATTATTTTTTTATGAGGCTGCAACACTGGATCGTTGGTCAATACATGGATATTTATATTTTTCATAAGCTATTATTTTATAATAGCCAAAGAATATCATAAAACATGCTTTCTAGCTATAGCTAGAAACAAAACCAAAAAACACATGGTTAGGAGGGAATGATATGTGCTCCGTTTGTGGAGCGATGTTAGAACTTGTTTAGCTAAAATCTAAAATTGTCCTATATTTAAAAATTTTGTGATGGCGCTAATTACTTCATCTCCATTCATTATCCATGTATGCTCTCGTTCCACAACAAGAAAATCCTTCATATTCTCTAGTGCCGTTCTCTCTTGAGAAACTTTTTCATCATATTTTCCAGCTATTATTCCCACATCATAGTTTGGTAAAGGAAGCTTATTTACAAAGCTATTTTCATTTGTAGTCAGCTCTCTTAATGCCGGGCCCATAAAAAAATTCACAAATCGGTTATTAGCCCACTTATCAGCAGTTTCACTCCCTTTATTTGGCGGGGCAAGCATTACAACTCTGTGCAAATTTTCTACTTCGTTAGTAGCCAGATAATATCGCACCATCACCCCTCCCATTGAATGGGTTACAAAATTTATTTTCCTGTCTTTATCTGTATATTTTTTATCCAGCTCATTAATTAAATCTTTTTTAACAAGATTTTCTATCGTATCACTCCTTGATGCATAGTTGAAATTTATTACTCTATATCCCTTTCTACTAAGAGACGTTGCAAGTTTTTGCATTGAAAAGGACGTCCTTCCAAGGCCATGTAAAAGCACTACGTACTCCCCCTTATTGTCTGTAAGCGATTTTGAAACAGCATGGGTTTCATAAAAAAGAAAAACACCTAAAAATAGGACAGTGATTACAATTATATAAAATAAATACCGTAAAATTTTCTTCATATAAATATTCCACATATAACAATATCATACATGGTAAATGAAAACAAAATCTAATTATAAAAATAAGACTTGTTTTATCGCTCCGCTGTCTAGACAAAATTAGAACTGATTTTATTCACAATAGATATGATATAAACTTTATTATCTAAAAAACGCCGCTTGCCCAACACATTACATTGACAGTCCGTTCTTTTTATGCTACACTCATCGGCTATATTGGTTCAGGTTCTATATCGATGTCTGTGGCGAATACCACGGAAATCGGTAGGGGTCTGACCCCTAACTACTCGACCACACATCAACATCGGAGAGATCGTCATGGTGAATACCTGCCGCAGCTTCGGCTGCATCCTGCTGGCCCTGGTCATCCTTGGTGGCTGCGGCTCGACCGACAAGCCGACCCCAATCTGCGCCCTCATCAGCGTCAACCCCAACACGCCGATGGGTAGCCAGATCGGACCCGGCGGCACGTGGGATCCGAAGGGAGAGGCCCAGACGGTCCTAGCCTTCACAATGTTCAGGGTGGACGGCGAGGGCTGCCAAACGGCAACTTTCACCGGTCTACCCATGAGGGTTGACCCGAACACAAGCCAGTTCGTGATCGGCCGAAACTTCAGACTCGTCAGCGAACTGAATGGCCGCCTCGTCGATATCTCGGTCGGCACAATCATGAGCGACGGGAAACTCAACGTGAAACTCCAAACGAGAGAAAATCTCGAAAAAGGCAGCCGCTACTTTCAACTGCACCTGGACACGAGCAGCGCGCAACGTGGCGACAAGCTCGCTATCATCAGTGGCGCCGTCGAGTACGAGATCAGCGGGAAGAAGTTCACTTCGTACCAGCTGTGGTACGCGCCGCCACCGATCGAATACTGATCAGACCACAAGGTCAGATCAACTGAACGGCTCGGATTCGCTCACGCGACCGAGACGGTCAGACTTCATCCGAGCCGTTCAGATAGTGCAGTAATTTCTTGCTACATTATCTGAGCTCGGATGTTATAAATAACATAAATTTAAAAACAACCTTTTAACAGATGGTTGTTTTTATTTTAAAAAATACAAATAAATAAAATTCGAACATCCAATAAACGTCAATTCAAAAACCCGCATGGTTAGCGGGTTTTGGATTTATGCTCCGTTTGTGGAACGATGTTAGAAATTTTCTCAACCCAATTACTAAGAATGTCGCAATATCATTCTTACCTCAGGCATAGTCTTACCTGAGGGCAGCTTTGCTAAATCTTCCACTGGAGGCTCTCCTATCTTTTCAAAACCCATTTTCTCATAAATAGTAATGGCTTTATCATTGTACGTCACAACATCCAAAACAATATTCTTATCTGAACCTAACCAGTCTACACCTTGTTTTATCAGTTGTTTGCCTATGCCCCGCCCTTGATATTCTGGCGACACATAGACAGCGCCAAGCTTGTTTTCTTTATCTCCTTTTTCTAATGAGATAAAGGCAACAACTGCATTTCCATCTTTAACAACTTCAACTCTATTTTCCTGCTCCAAAAGAAACTTCTTCCAACGCGCAAGACGTTCAGGGCCAGTAAAATCTTTTGCTAGAATTTCCTCAGTAGTTATGTCATACTCCTTATTTACGTATGTTGCAAGCCAGCCAGCTTTCTGCACTTCCATAATACCTGGGATATCATCAAAGGCTGCTTCTTGTATCTGGAAATTTCTTTTATTTCTCAATCGCTTGTATGCGAGAACTATTAGATTTAGCAGAAGAAAATAGAAAAGTGTGTTACCGAGAAATGGTAATAAATAGAAATGATCTTCTGGAGGACCCAACATACCTACTATTGATGAACAACAATTATCCCTTAGAAATATGAACGGAAAACCGCCTTGAGGTATAGAACTATCACCTTGATATGAAGTTTCGTGAGTAAATGAAACGTAGGCTATAATTAGAGAGACTACAATTAAACCAAATTGTTTAAAGATTTTTTTCATATTTAAGCATTTACACACTTTACCTTGGATACTTTTCTACCAATTCTAAGGTATACACTTTTGCCCTAATCGTTTTCTGTTGTGCCTGGAATGCTTTTACCAACCGGTGAACACCATCAATAACCAACCATTTGTCATTTTTGTTTAGTAGAAGAATAGGAAATTGCAGGTCTGCCTGCTTAACTCGTTCTTGGTGGATACTACTCCCTTCAACTTTATTAATAACATCCCAAGGAGTTAAGTTCCAATCGTCAGTGCCGTCTTTTTCCCAAAGCGGTAGATCAAAATTCCAGATTAGTTTATCTATGTCAAAATCTACGATTGGCAAATCTAGCTCTCGTAATTTTACGGTATCACAATAAATTTCATAACCAGCGTCAGTGAGGATTTTATATTTTTCATTTATCATACCATTTAATCTTATCAAAGGTTCGAGCGTCTCGTAAAGGTCAATTCAAAAACCCGCATGAATAGCGGGTTTTAGATATGTGCTCCGTTTATGGAACGATGTTAAGACTTGTTGAATTGTTAAAAACAAGATAAAAATTAAATATTTGTAGCAGAAAGCACTGTCTTGGTCTTGTACTTATCAAATACAGTTGCGAATAGTATCGTAAGCATAATAATTATCCCATTAGACACCAGGGCAAAATGTTGATTTATTAAAAGCAATCCAATGACTATAATAGTAAGTAGCAGGGCGTTTAACGGAGAAAGCTGAGATCTTTCTTCATACCTGGAAGCAGACACTTCTTTTTCTTCCTCATAACGTTTACGTGCAGCAACTTGGACTTCTTTTTCGCTCATTCCTTTTACATTTATATTATAGAATCGAAATGGAGAGAAATGATATAAAAAGGAAGCATATAAAGCAGCATGTCCGAAGGCCATACCTAAGGCTAAAAAAGATAGTGGTACGAGCGTGGATATGTTACCCAAAAAATTACCATATACCTCAACATAATTAAAATTGATGACTGTAGTAGTAATAATCAGAATTAAATACCAAATGATAAACAACAATTCTTGCCATCGCCTAGGCGGAACGGGAATAAAGGCATTAATAATAGTAAAACAAGAAAAGATCACAAAGAGAGCTAACAACCCAGGAGGCAAATTACTTTGTATGACAAAATAAATAGCAACTAAATTAACTACCAATAAAGATGTTTCATTTAAAGAAAAAACAACTTTTTTTCTAAAAAAGAACATGATAAAAAAAGGCAATATGGCAAGCCAAAAAAGGAGAGCGGAAACGAAAAAAGTTCCCGGTTGCTGATCTGGAAATAAAAAAATAGTGGCTGGCAATGAAATAAATGAGAGTGCTATAGCTTTCAGAAGTCCGGACAGACTCTTTCTAAAATCTTCAAAAAAATTAATTGATAAAAAAACTTGGGAAAATACCCCTAGGATAAATACACTGATAAACAGCAGGTTAGGCTCCATATCTAATTTGTTTGTTAGCTACATCGCAATAGTATCATACTAACCCAAAATACAAAAGGTTCTAACGCCTTGTAAAGGTCAATACAAAAACCCGCATGGTTAGCGGGTTTTTGATATGAGCTCCCGGGGTCAGATTCGAACTGACGACCAATTGGTTAACAGCCAACTGCGCTACCGCTGCGCTACCCGGGAATTTAGGGTGGAAATACTATAATATTTTCCACCCAAATTGTCAATACAGAATTACTATTTTCTAAAAAACTGCTCTACCCAAGATTTTATCTAGGTCAGCCTTTACCTGTTTATAATCCAATTGCGGGTTATTGCTACTGGCAATCCTAAAATCATTTTCACCTTCAATAACAACAAAATTAGCCTCTACAACACCTTCTCGCTCTTTAATAGCAAAGAGAGTGCTTAGGCCATCTAACTTGCTTTCTACCGCTAACTTTCCTTGTTTTTTAAGAATTCTGCCCAATTTTCTTGCTGCTTCTTCTATATCCTTGGCAATTGCAGAGCCTTGCTCAGCTCTCTTAATCGCTTCTAGATGCGCCTCAATTACCCCCTGTTCACTCACCTGATCATTAATATGTTTTTCTGCTTGCGACACAACGGTCTTGACTACTCTTGTATTCGTAGCTTTTTTTAACGCAAATAAAAAATCATCCATTTTATCTTTTGTTTGCAGGGCACTATTATTACTAATATCTACCGCCAAGGTAAGCTCGTCACCACCAATTTCTCCTACCACTAATCCATCACCCAAGCCAAACTCTCTATATACCTGAGCTACACTCTTTCTAAAGTCACGCAGCTTATCTGTAGTTCTATCTCCAGCAGACAAAGAAATCTCTTTAATTTTTTCTGCTTTTTTATCTTCATCAACTTGCTCAACTTCTTGCAAAGCACTCTCATACTCCAATAATAAATCTACTCCTAAATCTAAAACATCCAGACTAATATAGGCAGCATCTTTCATGGCAACAGCACGTTTATGAAATTCGCTGTTTGATGTATACTCGGCGTCTTTTTCATTTGCCCGTAATAATTCAGCAACCATTTTTCTTTTATCTGCAGATACATTTTCTTTATTTTTTATAATCTGCGATAATTCATGGTTAGCCACCGCTTCATCTTTAGTTGCAGAAAGATCTTCTTTTACAAATGGCTTCACTGCATCTAAAATATTTAATTTTTTTACATATAAAGCAACTTTTTCAAGCAATTTTTTATTTTCTGCCTTAAACTTTCCTTTACGCACATCGCGCAACAAATCTCGATTAAACGCATACCTACCTTGCTGCTCTTCAAAAATAACAAATTCATTACCATCTACATCGGCAATTGTATTGCCACTGCCGATAATTTCTTGCCGCAATTCTTGAATATGATTAACCTCCGCAACTGTTTTTGCTTCACTATATTCTGCGCCATAGCTGCCATCTTTTACCTCTCTAGACATTCGGCTTGTCTGCAATGATTGATTGAGCGCTAAGAGCTGGTTTTGGGCCAAATCTTCCAAACTTCCTTCGCCGACTGTTGCCACACCATAATTCATCTTAAAACCATTTTTCTTTTCTCCGCTCACGCCTAACAGGTCTTTCTCAAATTTTTTAAGCACCGCAATACGATTTGGGTCTTGCTCATGCTCTAAAATACGACTAACCGTTGCTAATACAAATTTTGTCATTTCAACATCAACTTCCTCTGAAACTTTTTCTAACACACCTTCCTCTAATTGCAACGAACCAGGAACTTTAATAACTTCTGTTTTATAATCAGACTGTAAAAACGAAATATCTGGATTGATTTTTTTCATTGCAGTTTCTAAAACCGTTCTTTTTTGGGCAATTATTTCATTGGTTACCTGCGGACCAAAAATAGCATCATTAAGATATTTAATAGAAAGAAAATCAGCTCCTGGCACTAAAAAACTAAGCACCTTATCACCAGGCTCTAAATTGGTAAAAATTTTACCCCACTTTCTTCGTTCCAAAACACCAGCGACCATACCAGCGTCAAATTCCTCTCCCTGCTCTAGATTATCAATCTGTTCGGCGAACGCAATGTCTCTGGATGTTCTAATAACAACTTCGTGATCCACTCGCACCTCTCCTTGTTCTAATTCTAGAAACTGCTCTATCTTCTGTTGAAATGCTTGCAACTCTTCTTTTTCCCCTCCCTCTAATTTGTTTATTTCGCGCACTAAAGCTTCTTTTATTTTAAAGAGCACTTCTTTATAGCGTACGCCGTCTCGTACATCTACACTGCCAAGGGCTTTTTTGATTGCTGGCGAAGACTCAAACAGCTCTCGTAAATCTGAGACTTCAAATCTTTTTTGACTATCAGCAATAACGGGCTTTTGTTTTTTTTCTTGAGACGCATCTTGTTCTTGAGTAGTCATATATAAAAGTTATAACGATTGAATTTTGTGTAAAATAACTTGCATTTTATTATGATCTTCGGCAGCCATTTTTTCTTTATACAGAGATACTGCCTCCTTTTCAAACTGCATCTTTTCATTTAAAATTTGATTATATAATGTCGGATTTTGATTAATAAGTCGCACGGTCACCTCTTCTTGCCAATCAATTAATTCAACAAGCATTCCTTTTAACTGACCAAGCTTCTCTGCTGAGAGATTAATAATTTTAACAAGCATTCTCTCCTTAAAAGCTGGGTCAAAAACCAAGATATCTTCTACCATGTTAAAAATTTCTTTTCTAAGCTCCTCCATACGATTATATACTACATTAGCTGGTAATTTTTAGCAGGGTCTTTTACACCATTAAATACCACGTCAATAATATTTGATACCCCAAACTGTCTGCCATCCAAAAATCCAGCCATAGCTGCCTCTGCTAACCAGCCACTATCTACCCAATCAAACAACCACTCACTCACATATTTTGGATTATTTTGTGAGATTCCTGCGTTAATAGTTTTGAGCCAGGTACGATTATAATTTTCTTGAGCCCCCACAGACGGCGCCATAATAAGCGGCAGACCGAGTCCTGCATAAAAAACAAGTTCGCTTGGCTTGGTCCACAGCACATCTGTAGTTTTAAGCATCTGATTAAATTTACCAAAATAATCTTCTTTATCTAAAGCAAATAAAATATTGATATTTTTACCTAGTAATTTTTTGAGACCAAGTTCACAAATCTTATCTTGAAAATATAAATACACATCATTACGTGTGCCCGCTACCAAGTTTAACACAAGCTCTTCTTTCAAAAGTTTTTTTCTAAGGCTGAGCAAGATATCTTTTGCCATAACCTTTTGTGCCCCTGCGCCACCTACGGCAAACGTAAGTGTAAGTGGATGATGTGTGTGTGGTGTACCTTCTTCATCAACACTCTTTAAAAACTTAGCCATTGTATCAGCATACTTTTGTCTATATCTTTTTTGCGGATCAAGATTATGTATTCTTGATAATAAATCTGCTTTTAAAATACCAAGCGTTTTATCTCCCAGATCTTCTTCGGGCAATGGAAAACCTGTCAAAAAAATATTTTCTTCTTTTACGCCATACAATTTAAGCCTATCAACAACCCGTCTACAAGGCGCCAAATATTTTATTCGGCTTTTCTGCGGACTAAAGGACACCCAAGCACGACTAATATCAGTATCACAAATAACCAAATAAATATCATTTTTAAATTTATGCTCCTCTGCCATAAAAGCCACCGAAAAAAAGGTAGTAATAAGCGGAATATCTTTGGTGTTTAAAAAATCTATAAAATCTTTTCCCCAATCTTTTTTAATAAGCGCATACATTGCTTTGAGCTGCATACTTGGCGCAGACAAATCTCGACGTGGATAAAAATCTTTTATAGCCTGCAACTTATCGTACAGGTTAAAAAGTTTATTACCAATAAGAGGTATATTTATTAATCGAGAAATAAAACCATAAAAAACTTCGGAGCGATGCCATATATTAAAATCTTTTGGCGGAATACCCTGATAATTATTGGCGATAATAACCTTGCCTGTTGGAGACAAATGACGTAACGGATAGGCAGCACGCTGATGACCATAGCCCATATCAACTGCCACTACCCACGCTTGTTTTTCTGACATATTATAATTAATCTTTAAATCTTTTATTGTGAGCAAACATAAAACCCATAGTTTTATCAAATTTTGAAGGAAAAACTTGAACACCAAAACCACTGGCACGTAATTTTTCTTCTATCTCTTTACTTTTTTCTCTACTTTCATGGTACTCCAAAATTATATAATTGACCACGGACAAATCTTTCTCGCTCATACCATCAAAGACTTCATACTCGCCTCCTTCGATATCCATTTTTAATAAAGAAACTTTCTTAATTTTATTTTGTTTAAGTAAATCAGCAAAAGAAACTGCCCTTACTTGCACCGAACCTGGGATACGATCAAAATCTAGCCCTAATCTATGATTATGACTATCTGGTGCAACCACTAATTGCCTAGAACTAGTTTCCAAAGCCAGAGCCGCCTCAATAATCTCTACCTTGGAAATTTTATTTTCTTTGAGGTGTTTCTGCAGTGCTTTTATATTTTTTGGTTCTGGCTCTATAGCAAAAATTTTAACTCGGCTATTAAGAGAATGAGCATGCATCACAAAAAATCCAGCATGAGCACCAACATCAACTATTGGATCTGTGGCATTTTGTATAACCTCATCAGCTCTACGGTATTCGTGAAGCTTAAAAATTTCGTTAAAAACACTTTGATCTGCCTCATCTCGGAGGTTAAACTGCCATTTATTCCCTTTTACAATAAGCTCTTCTATATTTTTCATATTGGTATATTTTAGCCTAAATCAAACCAGGATACAAGGATATAACTATTGACAAAAACTCAGTTAAATGATATGTCTGTATTAGACCCTCTCTTTGAAGTAAGAGCACGCCAACCGCCTACGTCTCGACGTAGATGCAACTTGCACAGAAATACTACCAAACACCTCCCCGGGTGTGCGGAGACATTCCAGCAGGTACGGAAGCGTGCGATTCTTCATTGAGAGGGTCGCTTTTTTTATTTTAAAATTTTTTAAAATATAGATTAATGATATGATACCTATGCTTTCGAAGGAAAAAAGCCAGATACCCAAGCTTCAATGTTGGCAGGTAAGCCGATCAGAGTAGGGGTAAACTCGTACCTTTTCTCCTTCGAAAGCACTTAACTCATTAATACTGAATATGAAGAAGAAGATTTTTATATCTATAGTACTTACTGTCTTTGTTTTTCTTGGAATACTTGTTGGCACCTTTTACTACAAAAATCTACGAGGAGCTTGGGTTGCTATACAAGACTCCGAGGAAGTTACTCAAACTCAAGATAATACCCCAGCTACAAACACTTCTTCATCCCCTGCTCTCACAAAAAATAATACGGGCATACCATTGTCACTACCAGACGGTACCGCTATAAACACCCTCGCAACAGTACCAGGTGCCAGAGTAATGACAGTAGATAGCATGGGAAATCTATGGGTAAGCCAAACAAAACAAGGGCAGGTTACACTTGTAGAAATCAAGGAGGGCAAGGCTATTAAAACAACAGCCATATTTAAAAAGCTAAAAAATCCTCATGGTCTTGCATTTAATCCTGATGATCCGTTTGAACTATATATTGCCGAAGAAAATAAAATCTCTAAAGTACGAATCTACTCAGAAGATACGCTTCACAAAATAATAGATTTACCAAGTGGTGGCAGGCATACAACCCGCACCATTGGCTTTGGTCCAGATAAAAGACTATACGTATCTATCGGGTCTTCCTGTGATACATGCAGAGAAAAAGACGAGAGACGAGCCACTATCTACTCTATGGAAAAAGATGGTACTGATTTTAAACCGTACGCAAAAGGTTTACGAAACACCGTATTTTTTACTTGGAAAAATAACACTATGTGGGGCACAGAAATGGGTCGGGATTTGCTCGGCGATGATTTGCCTCCTGATGAAATAAATATTGTACAAAATGAAAAAAATTATGGTTGGCCTATTTGTTATGGTCAAAATATTCACGATACAAAATTTGATAAAAATACATATATCCGCAACCCATGCATGACGCCATTTGAAACGCCAAGCCTCTACGATTTGCCAGCACACTCTGCCCCATTAGGCCTCGCTTTTATCCCAGACTCTGGTTGGCCACAAGATATGCAAGGTGATTTACTCGTTGCGTTTCATGGCTCATGGAACCGAACAACCCCGACTGGTTATAAAATTGTAAAATTAAAAATAGACTATAGCCAAGAACAACCGAAAGTTGTAGGCATGGAAGATTTTATTTCAGGCTGGTTGGGTACAAACAAAAAAACCTACGGACGACCCGTAGATATTTTGACACTACCAAATGGAATTATGTACATTTCCGACGATAAGGCTGGTAAAATCTACGCTGCTGAGCTTAAATAATTGGTTCCGAGGCTTGGAATCGAACCAAGATAAACAGCTTCAAAGGCTGCTGTCCTACCTTTAGACGACCTCGGAGTTTTAGACTTTTAATTGCTTTTGCATTGCAAGTGCGCTTGAAACAACAGTAAGAAGCAACACTGCCAGAGCTTGGGCTCCAAACAGCATCAGCATATTAGAATAGAAGTAATTTGTCAAGGAAAAGCCATTTGGAAGCACTACAGCCAAGTATGGATCTACCCAACGGAGCGCCAAATACACCAGAGCAATGGTACACGCTACACTTAGAAACGTAAAGACAAAAGATTCGACCAGATACGGCCCACGAATAAACCAATTACTTGCACCAACCAAACGTTTAATACTAATCTCGACACGTTGAGTAACAATGGCCACACGAATAGTATTAAAGATGATAAGAAAAGAGATTATTGCAAAAAGAATCGTAAGGCCAAAACCTACTTTTTCAATTCGATTAGTAATATTTTGCAATCGTAAAATAGCGTCTTCGTGATTATCAAAACTTTTTGCCTCAATAATAGTTTCATATTCAGGAACATCAAGGGATTCGATTATTTTTTTATAATCCTCTGGTTCCTTTGTTTTTATAATCATGGTAGGACCAAATGGGTTTGAGCCCAATTCGTCTAAGGCATCTAGTGCTTCTTTTTGCAGTTTGTGCTGCTCACGAAATGATGCTAAAACCTCTTCTTTGGACTGAAGTTTTACCTCTGTAACTTCGGGAAACATTTGCACGTACGATTTGATTTCGGTTACATTTTTTTCTGTGGCTTGCGGAACAAAATAAATACTGACATCTATTTGTTTTTTTACTGCTTCGATGGCCTGTTGAGTTAGCACATCGAGAGACCATAGCGTATTAACAGATAAAAGCATTAAGACCAAAATAAAAACTGTCATAAACGACAGGCTGAAATTTCGCCACAAATCTTGAAAAGCAAATTTAATTATTCGTAAAAAAGACAGCATAGTATATTTTATAGCTTATATTTTCCATCATTTTCGTCACTTATTATTTCACCACCATGCAATGTAATAACTCTGCGACGCAAATGATTTACCACCTCGCGGTTATGCGTAACCAGAATAACAGTTGTGCCAAATTCGTTAATCTTTTTTAAAATAGAAATGACTTCTTCGGTATTTATAGTATCCAAATTACCAGTTGGTTCATCGGCTACGATAATCTTTGGGCGATGCACAAGAGATCGCCCGATAGCAGTTCGCTGCTGCTCACCACCCGACAATTGAAAGGGATAACTCTTACCTTTGTGCGCCAATCCAACAATCTCTAGAACCTGTGGCACCACCTGATGAATACGAATTTTTGTTTCTCCTGCAACTTCTAAAGCAAAGGCAATATTTTCGTACACTGTTCTTTGTGGTAATAATTTGTAATCTTGAAAAACAACTCCAATTTGACGACGTAAAAATGGAATATCACTTGAATTAATCTTGGTAATATCCCAACCACCTATTTCTATAGTACCTTTGTTTGGTTTTTCTTCGCCAATAAGCATTTTGATTAGGGTTGTCTTACCAGTTCCACTCTGGCCAACAATAGACACAAAATCACCTGCATCAATAGTGAGATTAAGGTTGCGCAATGCAGGGGTACCTGTAGGATAAATTTTACTAACGCCAGTTATTTTTATCATGAAAGTAGTGAATTTTATGTATTATACCATACACAAAGAGGCGGCAGGAACTATCAGGGAAAATTAATAATAATTAGTGTATCATATTTACTGAAAAGGCCCAAGAAAATAATGGGGACAAATAAAAGAGCACTCTTTACCCCTCTTATACTCCTTTTTTAAGCACAAATACAATAAGAAGAAATAAAAACCACCGTCATTATACTGCGGTGGTTTTTAAATTATTTATATCGATCTAGTTCAGTTAATATACTATCAATATCTTTATAGCTCTTAAGGAGATAAAATCTAATGTCCTGCATAGTTTTACGCTCATCCTCTTCACTTTCTAATACATCTTTACTCCTATACTCCAAAATATTTTCTCGAATCGAAGAATTTACTTGCCTGATTCTACCAAGAACATCTTGTAATTTTTTTCCTGCACGCTGCATATCAAATGGCATAAAAAGATTTTTATTAAATTAATACTCAGGGTAAAGGTGGCGGTACGCTCCAAAGACTAAGTGGCTGCCAAAAATAGTCTACATTAACAAAGCTTGATGATGACATATTTTTAAAATCAACAACGAGCTGCGATACATTAGATGGGTTGCTCTCCACACCAATTGCTAAATTGTTAAAATTAACAGCATCCAAACTAATTGCACCGCTCGAAGTTTTGACACCACGACTGTTGGCATTTTTTATACTTGCACCAATAGTTGTATTAGAGACTGTAAGTATAGAATTATTAGACTGGACAGAGCTCGCTTCGCTATCCCACAAATTAGAATTCGTAATAGTTACATTGGAATCATTAACCAAAATCATCCCATTTAAATTTTCGGGTCGACCGTTTAACCTATTTCCTTGCTTAAAATGCACAAAATTGAGCGTGGAAGTTGAGTTGTAAAAACGCAGATTGCCCCAACTTGCCGTCTCTGGGTATGGAAGAAAATTAACTGGCTTCTGAGCTGTTCCAAATACATTCAAAGAACCTCGTACTTCTATAATACCATATAAGGGCACAAATATGGATACACCTGGCTCAATAGTGAGGCGGGCCGAAGAGGAAACAGAAAGCGTATTTAACAAATAATTTTGCGACTCGCCAATAACCACCTCTTGATTAGCAACAGTAACATTCTCTAGATATGGCATATTGAGAATATTATTCGCGTAGGTAATACCCGTGAGGGCAGGCCACCTATCCTTAATGTATAATGGTCCGTTATTATTAGAAAAATAATTAAATTCTGAATCTGAAATAATAAGCGAACTATTTTCTGACTGGATAGCTCGGTCGCCACCAGCAAAAACTGTATGGGTAATAGTAGTTGTTGAATCTTTTTCAAAAAAAGTGAGCGGACCATTATTAGAAAAAGAAGAATTGGAAATAGAAAGAATAGAGTTATCTGCTCGTATTGCCTGAGAAACAGGGATGGCAAATGGCGGCACTACAAAACCTTTCCCTGCATAACGAAGAACCATATTATTTAAAGTCCCGACAGAACCAGGCTTAAACCAAAATCCCTGCCAATCCTGAGCCGAAGAAGAAGCTGCAGACCACGGACCAACTACTGTTCTGCTGCCTAATTCTTCGAAAGACACATCTCTACCAGAAGTAAAAATAACTTTTTCATCGGCACTACCAGAAACTGTAAGATTGCCTAAAATATCTATCTTAGAATTATTAAAATAACTTTTAATAATTACACCTGGTTCAATAATTAATTTTTTACCGACAGGTATAGAATAATATTGTAAAATATACGGAGAATTATTTTTGGTTAAGACTCTAACAGAATCTTCCTGATCAAAATTTAAATTAATAAATCCAAAATTCGACCTCTTTGGAGAACCATAAATCTGTCCTCCGTTAAACGTTCGACCATTTTCTCGGAAACCTTGATTGCTCTGCCAATTTTGAGCATCACTGCCATTCCCTAGCGGATTGATTCTTTCCATTGTTTTGTATTTAACTGCATCTCCCGCAAACCACCCCGCACTTGCGTTTACCTCATCCGCAACTTCTCCGTTTGGCTTAATAATCTCTAATTTTTCACCACTATTGCTTAAACTTCCCGTAAAAATAGCGTCGGCAGCTATTTCTTTAATAGTATTATCAGTTGTTCGCTCAAATAAATAAAAACTACGAGCTGGCACAATTGTAGAATTTACTTTTGACCAATTTAAAACCTTATTGCTTATTATAAGTTTCCAGTCTTTTAGATCTATAGCATGGTCTGTATTATTATAGAGTTCAAACCACTCATGCGTTGAATAGTCGGCTGAAGTGCCAGACCAAGCAATTTCGTTAATAACTACTTCCCTACTCCACTGTATCAAATTTGGAAGAGAAGGTTCGCTCCAAGCAGAAGTATTACCACTTATATCAATGGCTCTAGCTCTAAAATAATATGATTGTCCTCGTGCACCAGAAAAAGTAAAAACTGTGTTAACGGTACTTGTCGCAATACTTTGCCACTGCATACTATTGGTAGAAAATTCTACTTCAAAATATATGGCCAAAGATGATGTATCACTACTAGTTACATGAACTAAAATACTGACAGAGTCTAGCCCTGATTGATTGGTAATACCCAGAATCGGAACTGTCGGTGCCTCAATACCAGGAACTACTTCCTGGCTACTGGTAGCACTAGCAGGGTTATTTGAATTGACTTCTTGAACTATAGTTGATGATGGCGCAGCGGCTGAAGAAGTGGGCTCTACGACCTCTACAGAACCTTCTAGGGTTAATATAGGATATGAGACCATTGGCTCCTCATATGCTTGCTTATTAGCACCTTGGATACCGCCACCATAGACAGCTTGGCTTGGAGCTGGCTCAAATACAGGATTAATAATTTTTACCCCTAAAACACTTGCCTCCACTGGTATAGAAGTTTGAATATCTACTTTTTTTATTAATTTATTTTGCACATTACTATTAACCTGAGAAATTTTAGCAATTTCTACATTAGATATAGGAGAGGCTGCTGGTAATTGAGCAGGCTGATTAAAGTTTTGCCCCACAGGATTCTCAACCGTTATTTGATTCTGCAAACCTAATCCTACTTTTACAGAATCCAAAACACCATTAAAAAATCCCAACAGACTGGACCCGAGAGATTTTTGCCCCTCTGCAATACCAGAGGTAGCAGCAACAATAGTATTGTGCATATCTTTGCAAGTACTTTCTGAATAACTACAGATTTTAATAACACTTCTTTTTGGAAACTGTTGCAGCGCAACCAAAAAAGAAGTATTACTATCTGAAATAATAGGTTCGAGTGCATCAGGATTTTGTTTGTATTTTTCTACTTCTTGAAAAAATAAATTAATAACACTGGCTCCTGTTAGCACAGCTTCTGGAAAAAGTTTGTCTCGATAAGAAGGGAGAACAAAATCTGTTTCATTTATAGAATAAATTTCTTTTCTGTTAAAAACAGAATCTTGAGGATTTGCTTTTGCTAAATTAATTTTATTATCACTATCAAACAAAATTTTTAACTCTCCTTTGCTAGTTTTTATATAATTAACTTTTAGCAAACTGAGTGCTGGAAAATTAAACTCGGTATTATTAATAGTATCTTCGGAAAAAAAGTTTTTATTTGTATATATAGCCAAATCCTTAATTGCCTGACTTACTGAATTTATTCTTTTAAAATTTGCATTATTTTGTAATAAATCTTTGGCAACACGCAAAGCACCTTCATCGGTTTGAACTTTTGAATATGCTTCATAGGGAGAGCCGGGATCTCCTTCAATTCCAGGATGCGAATCATCCCGAACATGATCGGGCACACTTACATCTTCCACTAAATGAAGTACATGACCCAAAGCAATAAATGCTGTTTTTGTATCACCCTCGATATAGGACCTGAGTGCCCTCTGCCAAGTTTGATTACCGTACTGACGACCATATGCTGATTGGTATTCCTGGTTAGTTACCCACTTAATTGATGGCAGCGCATGCTTTGGAGCTATATCTCCACCTAGCTGATAGCCCTCCTGCTCCGAAAGATTGCCCAGATGTTTACCAGACCACCCAACATCATGCACTGGATCGTAGAAATGATTGATCCATCGGGCTGGTCCATCTTCTTCTACAGCACCCTGTTTAAGCCAATTTATTTCACTGGATGACAAATTATAGTTTGGATTTAAGTTTTTAGCATTAAAAAATAGAGCCATTTCGTAAGTTAAGGCTGGATGGGTAGAGCGCTGATCGTAGGCCCCTACTGGATGTATAAATAGCAACGAAAGAAGAATACTAAAAATCATAACAAAGAAATTTTCCAAATCTTATTATATGGATTCAGAATAAAAATAACTGATGAATTAATTTGTTTTCCATTTTCATTAATAAGACGATAATAATATGCTGTATTTTCTGTCTGAGAATCGAATGTTATGTTTTGTAGACTAGCAATATCTATAGCGCCCTTTTCTCGTATCGTATCTTCGATGATATGTTTCCAACTAGCTTGCTTCTCTAATACAAAATATTTACTTGCTAAGTCTATATCATTTGTATGCAAGGCACTCAAAAATAAATTCCAAGTTTCTTGGGGTGTTTGGCCACCATATACATCATCTCGGTAAGGCTTACTTAATCCTGCCTGAAATTCTTCTATCTTTTTTTCAAAGATATGCCCTTGCCAGGTAAAATAGACCGAAATACAAACCCAGATTAATAAGATTAAAAGAACCAGGCTGCCACAAGTAAAAATAAGTATTTTTGTATAACGCATAATAAAAAAATTAATTTGCAGCTATTATAAATAAGTTCTAGTAAAATATTTCTAAAAATAAAAACAAAAATCGACTGTTATCCACAGTCGATATACACCAGATACGCTTACCAAATAAACAATGAATTATTTTTTCTTTCGAACTTTAACAATAATAAACAGCACAATCAGAAGCAGCACAAAAGGTATTGCGGGTTGCAGCGAATAAAAAACCTGTTTAGCAGTACTTATAATATAACTGAACATACTGATGATTAGAAATATATTTTTTTATAAACACATAACCCCTCCGAACAAGGAAGGGTTATCTGTATACGAAAAATTTTACATTGTTGGTTTAGGCTCACACATTTTACAATCTTTTTTATGGCAAAGTAGCAATTCCAAGGCTGAGACACCTACTAATACGTAGATAACTCTGGAAACTAAAGCAGCTTGACCACCAAAGAGAGACCCCACATCCCAACCAAACAAGCCTACGAGCAACCAATTAAGGCCGCCAACAATCACTAACAAAAAGGCGATCATGTGAACAACTTTATTTTCTTTCATACTTTTCACCCCCTCTCGATTAGACAGATTAGAACTCTAATTTGCAAACCAATTATATCTTACCATACTACACCAAACTATAAAATAACTCCCTCTCTATTTTCTTCTTCTTTATTTAAAATATAGACATCAGCATTATATTCATCATTACCTACAAATTCTGCTTTTTTATTTAAAATTGCCTCCATTGGAAGGCAGGCCATACAACCATCACCATTAGGACATTTAAAACGCTCCAGCTGTCTGGCTAATTTTAATTGTCTGGCAACATCTAAGATTTTTTTATGCGATGATTCGAGATCTGGTAATTCTTTGGCAGTTAACTCGTTACTGTTGTCTAAATACCAATAACTAGCTTTGGAGGCATTATACTTTTGACAATTTTGAACTAACAGCCTATATATTGGAAGCTGCAAAGACTCTCCGTCTTCTTCGGTCTTACCAGTTTTAAAATCAATAATATGAACACTCTCTGTTTCGGGCAGATACTCAAGCCAATCTATTTTTCCACACAAAATAATATTATCTTCTTCTGATAACCAAAATTGCGGTAAATCCATTTGGATTTTTACCGCCAAACCAGAAATAGGTCCTGGATTATTCATTACCCGTCGGATCATATCCTGACCACGAGCCTTATATTTATATTCTGTTTCTTCACTTGTAAAACCGCCTTTTTTACCGGTAACTTTTGTCCAGGATTTATCAAATTTATCCATCAAAGAATCTGAAAACCGTACATTTTTTGGCAATACTGATAATGACTCCAAAACCTCATGCACTGTTTGACCCAAAGCCAAGGCAGGACTCATGATTTTTACCTTATGATTTGTTTTAGGGTCTCGATATACATTTTTAAGATAGTAAGCGCGCGGACAACGCAAAAAATCACTGATCGAAGTATGGGAAACCCAGGTGGCAGTATACTTGTCCGACATACAGAGTTTTAATTTGAAAATTTATGCTACGCATCCATTACCTGCGACAAGGCATCTTCCTCATCATAACCCTCATCTTCTAATTTTTCCAATTTCTTTGCTTGGCTTTCATCCAAGTCAAATTCATTCATAAGGTCGTGCACGGCTTTTTCTAAATCATCAGTTAAGACCTCCTCATTCTGAGGCAAGCTACTACCATCTTGTGATTGATTATTTTGCATATATTATAATTAAAAATAAATTTATAAATCTGTATATTTTGTATGTTTGCCTTTTGCTTTTTCAACTGGATATTTTTTAGCTGTTTTTTCTATTTTACGTTGTGCTGCTTGAAACAAGTCTATGTTAAAATCATTGGCCATTAATAATAAAAAATATAATACATCAGCAAGTTCATCTCCGATTTCTTCTGAATGATTTTCTATATGCTGCTGCAACTCTTCTTTGTTCTTCCATAAAAAATGTTCTGCCACCTCGCCCGCTTCTAAAGTTAACCCTATAGCCAAATCTTTTGGCGTATGAAACTGTTTCCAATCTCTGGCATTTCTAAATTCTAAAATCTTATCTGTAAGCTCTTTTAATTCTGACATACTAGTCTTTTTTTCCCCATCTCCATTTAAGTTTCTCACCTGTAAAATAACAAGTAACAAGTAAAATAATAGTTGATAAAATAAATGGTAAAACAAAATTAATTAATGCATCACTCGCAGAGTGCGATAACTTGTCTATATCTCTAAATATGTAAATATTAAAAATAATATAAACTAACAATACTAACCAACCTTGCCAACTACTTGGCAGCCCCCAGCCCAAACCATACGTTTTTGCTCTAAACCAATATTTTTTTGGCTGTTCCATATACATGTAATTTTACTCTTGTTACAACTTTAAAACAAGAAACTATTACTCACTTGCCTTGACAGACTCTAAGTCTGCTAACACCGTGGCCACATGCGTATCTGGATCTACCGCATTATAGGCTTTAAAAATTTTTCCGTGTGGATCTATGAGATAAGAAATCCGTTTGGTAAAAATACCACCAGCCTCATAGGCACTAATAGTGTCTTTTTTACTATCAGATAATAATGTAAAATGTAAACCATATTTTTGGGCAAAGTTTTGATGGCTCTGTACAGGGTCAGCACTTATTCCTAAAACTATAACATGCAACTGTTCAAATTTTGATAAATTTTCCTGCACAGAACATGCTTCGGTAGTACAGCCAGGCGTATCATCTTTTGGATAAAAATATAATAACACCCACTGACCAATATAATCGGACAATTTATGATTTACAGAATTTTGATCGGGTAAATTAAAATCTGGAGCGACTGCAGCAACATGTAACATAGGCCAGAATAATTTAATTACTATTGAGCCCCCTGTCAGAATCGGACTGACGTTTATGGTTTACGATACCACCGTTCTGCCACTGAACTAAGGGGGCTTTATGTTTTCTAATTCTACCGTAGAGCAGGCGATGGGAATCGAACCCACGGCTCAACCTTGGGAAGGTCGTATATTACCATTATACTACGCCTGCAACGAGAGTGCATAGCTACACCGTACAACGCACTAGCTAATACACGCTTATTTGCAAAGGCTCTCCGTTTTTACATGGAGAGCCCTCACTTACCTATAATTTCAATATACTATTCTGTAACTTCTCCCTCTAACTCTGCAAATGGATTATGAGTCTTGAGATATAATTTTGGTTTAGCTTCTTTTACTACACTCTCTATATAATTTCCTAGGTTAGAGAAAGGAAACAAGATATGACTTGCGCGCACCTGCTCCTGATTTTCTGTCTTACCTGCCGCATTTTTTACTTTTTCCATCTTACGATCGTCTAATTTTATTATATGATAACCGAACTGAGTTTCTACAAGTGTTGGATAAACCTCACCTTTTTTAAGAGAAAAAGCAGCCTGCTCAAACTCTTTTACCATCTGACCCTTAGAGAACCAACCCAAATCTCCGCCATTCTGAGCGGAACCATCTGAACTGTGTTGCTGAGCAAGCGCAGCAAAGTCTCCACCGTTTTTTACTTGATCAAGTACTTGTTGAGCTTGTACACGTAATGGTTCTTTCATGTCTGGGTCGGATTGAATTTTTTGAGCTAATTTACTTTGCAAAATAAAAGGACGAATTACTTTATTTTCATAGTTAGCAAGAGTCCAACCATATCTTTTTTGCAATTCTTGATCCAACTCTGATTCATCTTTAAAATTCTGCAACATTTCTTTCTTAAGATTTTCTACGTCCTGATCTTCAACGGTTACATTATATTTTTTTGCAGCTTCTTCAACTAACAAGTTGTTTACTAAACGCCATAATACCTGATCTGTCATTTGTTGCTCGGTCAAATCGGCTCCTGGTGTACGCTCGGCAGTCGCACCGCCATCTCGCTGTGATTTATCATAACTTTGCATAACCTTAATAGCGCCGAGATCTTGGACATAATCTGTGTACAAAATTTTCTTGTCTTGCACTTTTACAGCTGGCAATGCTAAAACTTTTGCCACAGTAAGTGTAAATGGATCAGCGGCTGACTGTGCATATGCGCGATACACACCAAAAGTACCTACTGCTAACAAAACAGCAACTACCAAACCGACTACAAGAAAAATTTTAGTTGTTCCTTTATTTTTCTGAGGTTCTACAACGGCGCCTTCTAATTTTGGTTCGTTCATATAGATTATTAAACAAAAAATTAATTAAAAAAGTATTTAAGCCATTTTTTATAATTGGGAATATTGTCCCATTTTACCACAGCATTTTTTTCTTGTCTACCATTTTCAGAGGCTAATTGTGAGACAACAAGGACCTGCTCTCCAGGTTTTACCATATTAAGCTCTGTTCGAGCTTTTTCCTCAGTAAAACTGTCTGATTTTACATATTTAAGGACATCGAGAAGTTCCATTTTTTTTGCTTCTAATTTTTTTGTTTGATCTTCTAAATAGGCTATTTCCTGACGAACTAAATAATCTTGATAATAGGCCCTCGCATATTCAAAAACAACCATGCCCGCAACAATAGCTACAATTAAAATAAAGATTTTTGAGCTAAAAAAAATTTTCCAGCTATTTATTTTTTGAGTAGACATATATAAATTCGTGGGTACCGCATATACTTAATTATTTATCAGGTTTACGTATAAGTATAGCCCCTGCTACTGAGCTGCCAGATTTGGTCCGAGCTGCTCATCAATCAATCTTTTTATCTCCACCAGATCTCCGTCAGACAAATTGGGAATTATCTTAATGAAGTTATTATAAATAGATCCCGTACTCGCTAATTTGATATCTTGCTTATACTGCTGCTCCAGATCAGAAAGCATACTTTGAACCTGACTTGGATTATAAATATTTAACACTTCAAGAATAAGCTGTTCGTTTTTTGCAGAAATAGCTAGGCCACCAAAATTAAATAAGCTTTGCCAAATCCCTTTTTTTCGGATCACTATATCTTTTATATCAAGATAACTAACTGAGGACATTATTTCATCAAATAGCCCTACACGATGCAGATCCACAACACGCATACTCGTAAGCACCAGTGTATTCTTATAGTTAAAAAACCATGTTCGAAATATAATATAGAGACCTATCAACATGCCAAGCGCATACAACACGTCTCCCCACCATCCATAAAAAAATAAACGAAACATGAAAAACGAAGATGTAAATAAAAATACGAGCCCCACAAGATACTTCCACATATAAGACAATATATATGGCCGCACAAGGCTCATAATTTTTTCGTTATCTTTTAGGTTTATTTTTTTTGCTACAGACATATACTACCTATATCTTATTTTGTAACTTTATAAGAACTTCCCGTGCCACCTGCCTATCATCCCATGGAATTTTTTTACCATTGGCGATTGCTATAAAAGGTTCTGTGCCTTTAGCAGTAATTACCACCACATCTCCCGCACTCGCCAAAGAAATGGCTTTTTCTATACCTTTTTTTCTATCCACCTCTACAAATAAATCTACCCCCTCTTTTTTTCCTGCAGCTCGAGCACCCACCGCCAGCATACTTGCAATCTCAACAGGATCTTCGTCATAACAATTAACATCAGTTATGACCACAAAATCGGTAAGCAGCCCTGCCACTTCTCCCATTTTTGCTCGCTTGCCCTTATCCCTACCACCGCCATCAGAACCAATCACCGAAATTATTTTTTTATCCTGTCCAACTATTTTACGCAAACTATTAAACAGCTCGGTAAAACTCATAGGCTCATGCGCATAATCTACAAAAACCTTAAAATCCTGACCTGCATCAACCACTTCCATACGACCTTCTACTAATCTAACACTAGCTAAACCTCGCGCAATATTTTCATCTGTTATGCCTTGGGACTTACCCACTGCAATTGCTGCCAAGGCATTATATACATTAAACTCCCCAATAATATTCAGCTCGTAGCGTGAGCCACCTGCTTCAAAAGCAACGCCGCGCGCATCTGAAGAAATAATCTTTCCTGAAATATAAGAGATATTTAGCACTGGACTATGAGCACGCAACCCAAACCCATATTTTTTATCAGCTGGAAATTGTACATAATAATTTGCATGTTCATCATCGGTATTAGCAATAATAATTTTTGGTATTTTTTTCCCACCAAAAATTTTATTTTTTTTATTCATTAATCCTGCAAAAATTTTACCCTTGTCTCTTTTTAAGTTTTCAAAACCACCATGTCTCTCTTGGTGTTCTGTCCCTAAATTAGTAAAAATCACCATATCATATTGCAAACCATAATGACGCCACTGCAAAATACCTTCTGATGATGTTTCTACCACAGCGTATTGACACCCAGCCATAACCATTTTTCGAAGCATTGACTGAATTTGACCACGACCCAACATAGTCATTTTTTTATCATTGAGCCAACGTTTTTCACCCACCTGAAATTCAGCCGTACTGAGCATACCAACAGTATTACCACCTGCCTCTAACACTGAGGCCACCAATCGGCAGCTTGTTGTCTTTCCTTTGGTACCTGTAATGCCCACCACAATTAATTTGCGGGATGGACGACCATACCACCAATATGCTACCCAGGCTAGAAAAAAATGAATTATTTTTTTAAACATACCATTTTTGCACACCTATTAACTTCTAAGGCTCACATCGTACAATACTTGCTCTAATTTATTTAAAGCTTGTTTAGCTTGGTCAAATTTTTGACGATTATAGCCAGTCAAATTCATATCAATTAATTGACCGATAATTTCATCTGCTACTTGCCTACACCTTTTGACCTCTTCGTAGTTTCTTTCTGTGGCAGATTTTATAGCATATCGAAGCAGTTCGCCTGGCACATCACACAAACCACTAATAAAAATATCTGGATCAACTTTAATTTTTGATAATTTACCAATGATTTTATGTTCTAAATACTGATGAAACAAATATGCTTCAATATATTCTTCTAACGCTGCTTTGTACGAACCCTCTTCAAAAATACTTGGATCTTTTTTATTTTTTTCATTTAAATCAAGCAGAATCTTTTCTGCCTGGACAAGTAGCGCTGCCGCTTCTGCGGCACCATCTCGTTGCATTGCAAAAATTGCCTTCTTTGCCATATGCTGAGCATCTCCCGCATCTTTAATTACCCCGCGACGTTTGGCCGCATAACCCAACAGCTCTTCTCGAATCTGACTGAAATATTTTTTATCCAACATACATAACAATTAATAAATTAGTCCTTCTTCATTTGCTTTATATAATTTGGAATATCTGTTTCGTTTTTCTTTTCCAACCAGTACCACCATTCTGCGCCCCATAAATACGCTCGCGGCATACCTGTTTTTTCTGCAAATGCTAAATTCTTTTTTAATCTTTCTAAGCTCATAGATTTAAACTGATCTGGAATAGAAGTACTAAACAAATCTTTATCATCAGCAACCCATGGCTCTGCTTGTAGCTCAGTAATATAGGCAGTCTCCACACCACGACCATTTAACCATAGTTTTGCCTTGTAAACAAAACTAGGTATTATCCAATCATAACTAAAATAACCAATTGTTTTGTTCCAAATTACCCTGTACAACGTTGTTCCAAATAAATCAGTCGCCAAAGCAGTCTTACGCCAAGAGCTTAGCTCACCGCTATCAGTAACAATCACAGGATGATTTGAATCTAGTTGCTTAACCCATGAAATCTCTTCCACCAGCTCTTCCAAAGAAATGGGTTCGCAGTTACCAAACCCTAAAAACGGCTCATTTTCAACCTGCCACGATTCTAAGGCGGGGTGATTTTTATAACGCTCCACCACGAGCTTCATAAATCTCTCGAGATCTGGTTTGTGTTTTTCTTGGCTAGAAAAATCTATCCAACTCGGAGCATGACATTCTGGCCATCGAGGTGTTTTGTGGCCCACAGCCAGCATTACCTTGGCATTTCGAGACGCTGCTTCTTGCATCATCCAATCAAGATCTTGCCAATCATACTCACCTTTATTTTTCTCTATTAAATTCCACTGGGCTGACAAACGAATATACCTAAAATTCCACTCATCTAAAATTTTAGAAAAAACATCTTTTGAGTCAAATCCTAAATAATTAGCATATTCTGTACTAAAACTAACTCCGTAAATCATAGAAGAATTTCTCTTATAATTTTTTAATTTAAAAGATAGGAATAAACCACCTAATACACATAGCACTATCACCGAACTTAGAATTAAAAATTTACTATTTTTCATGTAATTACATTAACAATAATAACAAACCAATACTAATAAAAAATACAGCCACTACTTTTTGAATAACTTCTTTTTTAGAAAATGTTTCTTTTAAAATTTGAGGGAAAAATTTAGAAATAATGGCGACCAGAACTATAAGCATCGCAAACTGCACCCCAGCAAGCGCATTAACAAGCGACACACTGCCAATAGACATAGCATATTGTAGAAGCACAGCTCCGAGTGCCCCTAACAAAATATTTCCTCCTACCAACAAAACTTGATACTTACTGAGCATTTTTTTGATTGGCACTTCTTGCGCTCCTACCACCTGCTCTATAGGGTTTACTTCTTTTTTCTTTGTAAAAAGAGCCCGTACCGACGGAGAGAATAATAAAAAAATAGCAAAAATACCAATTGGTAATTTGGTTAACACAAAACCGCTCACAAAATCATAATGATCGTAGATATATTTGGCACTTACATGAGAAATGGCAAATAAAAACCCCGAGACTGTGGCCCATTCTAAACCACTTCGCCACGGTGAGGCACCTTCTTTTGTTTCAACAGAAATTATCAGAGATCCAATCATTAAAAAAATAGCAGCCAGCAAAGCATACGGCCCCAATCGCTCTCCTAAAAAAAACCTGCTTAAAAACAAAATAAAAAACGGAGTAACCGCTCCGATAATCGGACCAATTCGACTCACCTCACCTTTAGTAATAGCTAAATACATTGCCCACAAACCCAGCGCAAAGCAAAAACCAGATACAACAGAAAGCGCATAGTGAGTGCCTACAAGGGGCATAGTTACCAATCCAAAAGGCAGAATAAGGAAAGCTGGCAAAATAAAAATAGTGGAATAAAAGACAAGAACTATCGGCTTAGAGACAGCTTTGGTCAGGATAAGTTTATCGATAATACCCACCAAAGCTAAGGTAGTATTTCCTAAGAGAGCTATAAAAACCCACATAATTAGATGGTTATTAGTTACAACATTTTACCATTTTAGCCCATAAAGGGCAACGAAACAATATTTTTGGCTAATTATAAACAAAAAATAGCTTCTCGCGGACACGCAACAAAGCGAGCCTTCAGCCCTTGACAAAGGGGCCAAAATATGGTAGTTTAGATAGTTATTTTTTTATAAACTTAACTGGAGTTATGCGTATAGCCATGATCGGACAAAAGGGCATTCCGGCAATCTACGGTGGCATCGAACGCCATGTGGAAGATTTGTCGATAGAGCTATCCAAACAGGGTCATAGTGTTTTTGTCTATGCTCGTAAATGGTTTACTAATAGCAATATTGCAAACTACCAGGGCGCGCATATCGTACACACCCCCACACTTCACACCAAACATCTTGATGCAATTTTTCATACATTTACTGCCACAATCCACGCACTACTTGTTCAAAAACCTGACATCATTCACTACCACGGCGTAGGCCCAGCATTACTGAGCTGGATACCTCGAGTTTTTTCTCCTCGAACAAAAGTTATCGTTACCATGCATTGTCTGGATAGATACCACCAAAAGTGGGGCTTCTTTGCCAGAACTATGCTTCGCCTCGGTGAATGGATAGGCGCTATTTTTGCGCACAAAGCTATTGCTGTTTCCAAAACAATTCAAAGCTACTTCTTAAATGAATACCATAAACAAACTGTGTACATTCCTAATGGTGTTAAACTAACAAAAAAACAAAGCCATTCTCTTATTGATCAATGGAATTTAAAACCTGGAAAATATATACTCATGGTTTCTAGGTTAGTAAAACATAAGGGTGCGCACTACCTTTTGGAAGCATGGCAAATAGCTCGCCAACAAAACCAAGAACTATTAAAAGATTATAAGCTAGTAATCGTTGGTGATGGCGTTTTTACTGATGATTATGTATCTCAATTACACCATATTGCTCGTGGCGATAGCAGTATTGTTTTTACAGGCTGGCAAAAAGGCCAGGAGCTAGAAGAGCTTTATGCTAACACAACTATGCTTGTGCACCCTTCAGAAAATGAAGGTCTTCCTATTACTGTCTTACAAGCAATGTCTTATGCTCGAGCCGTGCTCGTTTCTGATATTTCCGAACATAAAGAAGTAATCAAAGATAAAAATTTTTGGTTCGACAATACCAACATCTATTCTCTTGCTGAAAAAATAGCTGAACTTGTCTCGAGTCCAGAACTATTAAAAGAAAAAGGAGAATCTAACCAAAAGTTGGCACAAACAAGCTATAACTGGGATGAAATTACCAAACAGACAATTCATCTATACAATGAAGCAAAATAGTTCCAATCAAAAAATTAAAAGCGGCCCAAGCCTAAAAAGCACTCCTTATAAAGAGTGCTTTTTTATTTCAATAGCTTCGGCGTAAATATTTTCTAACTTCTTAAAATAATCTTGCGGGTCATGGTTTTTCTGCAGCGTCTCTACTGTATGAGTAGCAATAGCACTTGCCTCCGAATCGCTTGTCGCCATTGCTTTGCGAATCGTTTTTGCTAAATCGATAGGATCTTCTGGCTTAGCCAAAAAACCACTTATACCATCTTTGATAAGCTCTGGATTTCCACCCCTATCGACTGTAACTACAATACGGCCATAACTCATCGCCTCGAGAATTGCCAAAGAACAATTTTCATAAAATAAAGATGGCACGACAATAACTTTTGCTTGCAACATTACATTTTTCCAATCTTCGCCACCAACCCATCCGACCCGCTCAATATTAGAAAGGATGTTTTTCCGCGCAAACTCTTGTACCCACGCATCATCTGGACCATTTCCCACAATCATAATTTTATGGTCTCGCAACTCCTTGGCTGCTTCCATGAGAATTTTCACACCTTTTTCATAATGAATTCTACCCATGTAGACCACTTTATTACCAAGGGGTAGTACAGATGGTTGCAGACCAAATGAATTATGAACAACGCGCATTTTTTTTGCTGGAAAACCATACTCTACTAATTTATCCGCCATAAACTGGCTTGGACAGATATAGAGATCTATACGTTTCCATATCTTCTTTAGACGATAATAATATGCTTCGGCAGTACCAGCAATGCTAGGCAATAATTTATTATTAATACAACGATATCGAATACAGTTATACGGCTTATTCTTATAACAACTCTCACACAGAGTCTCCCCTTTCAGAAAATTACGGCTGGGAGAAATAGGGAAAAAATCATGAACGGTCAAAACCGTAGGAACTTTTAGCTCATACAGTTTGGTAAAAGTACTGGCAGACAAATGATGATAAACACCATGCAGGTGAGCAACCTGCGGTTCAGTGGCCATTACCAGAGCGCCAAGTTTATTTTCTATTTCTTGAGAATAAAAAAGTCTTTTAAAAATTTTCCATGCAGTACCTATATCTTGTTTTCCGAGCAACTCTGGTACTTCCGATGCAAAAAAAGCAGAGAACTGAGAAGGCAGGTTAGAAGAGTGTGCCATAGAAAACTCACTCACCTCATGACCCCGTTCACGCAAACCATTAATCGTATCAAAAAAAACAACCTCTACACCGCCACGACGATAAAAAAATTTATTTACCTGCAAGATACGCATACATTCTAAAAGCATTAAAATCTGATTATTTACCTGCCACAACCACCAAGTTGCGGGCGTCTTTTTTGAGAGCAACATGATTGCCTTTTGTATAATATATTTTTTCTATTTTAAAACCAACGACTTCCAATAATTCTCTTATTTCTTTTTTTGTAAAATGATGATAATAACGTTCCGCTAACACTTCACCCTCTTGAGTTTTCCAAGGAATTAAATAATCATTTTTTTGCAACAGCTTCCAATCCTTCTTAAACTTTTCTTCTGCCCACTCACTCTCTAAATTCCAGACTGTAATGATGAGCTTTGCTTTTTTTTTCATTTCTTTATACGTTTTTTTTAATAATTCCAACCGAGTTTCTGTATTGGGCAAATGATGAAACGAGGCAATCATAAAAACCAGGTCAAAAAAATTATTATCAAATTGCACCTCTTTTTTTGCATTAGATAAAAATTTAACCGTACCTGTTTTAAGAAATCTAGAAAATTGCTTTTTGGCAATTTTTAACAACTCTTCACTTTGATCAACTCCATAATACTGCGGCGATTTATCTTCCAAAATATAGAGAAGCCTGCCATTACCACACCCCCAATCCAAAATAGTTTTATTTTTACCTATCAAATCTCTAAACTTTTCAAGCTCTGCGGCATGATAGCGAGTAGCCGCAAAGTAAGGGGCGATACGGTTGTAATCTTCCCGAGTTTTATGTATAATCCGTACGTCATCTATAGACATATTCCCATGGCAATTAACGAAACTATAATTAAGTATCTTGTCCTTAACCCTCCCGAAACGGAGACTGATTTTAGCGAATCTCTACGAAGAATGTTACGCCAAGAAAATGATCCGAAAATTTCTATTCCTAACAAGCAAGAGCTGCTCAAATCATACCATAAATTAGTCCGCACGGGCAAGGTCACAAAAAGTATTCAACTAGAAAAAATCTTGCGTCGTCGCGCTGTACGTACCCTATCAGGGGTAACCATAATTACGTCGCTGGTAAAACCATTCCCATGCCCTGGGAAGTGCGTATATTGCCCGCTCGATGCTCGCATGCCGAAGAGTTATTTGTCCGACGAACCAGCTGCCGCCAGAGCTCTATCCTTGGAATTTAGCCCCTATGACCAAATGGCCAAGCGCATTGAGGCTTTAGAGAACAATGGCCACCCTACCGATAAGGTAGAGCTTATTATTAAAGGTGGCACTTGGAATTCATATCCTCTACCCTACCAATATTGGTTTATTCTCAAATCTTTTGAGGCGGCCAATCGAACTGGAAAGAAAAATAAAACAAGAGCTACCAAACTACATGAAAACTCTTCGGTTAGTAAACTTCGGGCTGAACTAGCTAAACAACAAAAAATTAACGAAACTGCTAAACATAGGATTATCGGCTTAACCCTCGAAACCAGACCCGACTGTGTTAACGCACGTACTGTTTGGCAAATGCGAGAAATGGGTTGTACTCGTATTGAACTTGGTATCCAGCATACTAATGACACTATCTTAAAACTCATAAAACGGGGTCATGATAATGCCAGGTCAAAACTAGCTACCAAACTACTCAAAAACTGTGGCTACAAAACCGACTTCCATCTTATGCCGCAGCTCCCTGGAGCTGACCCTGCTACTGACCTGGCTATGATGATGGCAGTTTTTGAAGATCCTGGATTTAGACCAGATATGATTAAGGTATATCCTTGTTCAGTAATCAAAAACTCTGAATTATATGATTGGTACAAAGAAGGAAAATATAAAGCCTACCCAACAGAGGATTTGCTCCAAATGTTAAAAAAATTCAAACCACATGTACCTCGTTACTGCCGCATCTCTCGCCTCATTCGTGATATACCAGGTCAATATATCGAAGATGGCAATAAAACCACCAACCTACGCCAGGTAATTCAAGAGCAGATGAAAAAAGAAGGCACTAGGTGTGTTTGTTTGCGCTGCCGAGAAATTGCTCATGCAGATATTTCCCAAATAAAGGACTTAACCCCACGTTTATTTGTTGATGAATACGAAACCCTTGGTGGCACAGAATACTTTTTATCTTTCGAAGATGCAGATAGATTGGTCATATTTGCCTTTTGCCGTTTACGACTGGTAGATAAAAGCGATGCTAAACAAGATAAAAAGCTTATTCCATTTCCTGCGTATATCCGCGAACTTCATACGTATGGCCAGTTAGTAAAAATTGGTAAACAAGAATTGGATTCTAGCCAACACAAAGGCTTAGGAAAAAAACTAGTAAAAATGGCAGAAAAAATTACCAAAGATCATGATATAAAAAAACTAGCTGTGATTTCGGGAGTAGGTGTGCGAGACTATTATCGCCACCTAGGATACAAGCTAGAAAATACCTATATGGTTAAAAAACTAATAAAGTAGTAAAATAAAAATACTAACTCTATTACGACCTATGAACTTGCCTCCAAACTCAATTATCGCTTCTGGACCAGTCATTATAGAAGATGGCAAAGTTTTGCTTAATCGTGAACAAAAGGAATACGGATCAAGTTTGTTTATGATTCCAGGTGGCATAGTAGATGATTTTTCTATTCCACTTGAAGAAACCTGTAAACGAGAAGTGAAGGAAGAACTAGGAATTGAAATAAAAATTATTCGTCCATTACGTACACTTATAGTAAAAAGGCCAGGGACAGAAAATAAATTAGCCATACTGACCCATTACCTAGCAGAAAGAGTTGGCGAAATTAAGCCTGGCGCAGAAACCATAGAATGGGGCTGGTTTGATATTCACAACCTACCAAATAACTGTGCGCCGAGTATTTATGAAATTGTAAAAGATGTAATGTAAAATTATGATATAATTAGCTCTCTTTAGATTCTAACTTACTGACTAATTATCATATATATTTTTATGCACACAGAACATTTACAAGACTTTGATCACGACATTTTTACCAGTATAAAACGAGAACAAAAACGCCAAGAGGAAGGGCTAGAAATGATTCCTTCTGAGAATTTTGTTTCTCCAGCTGTGCTCGAAGCCCTCGGATCAGTTTTAACCAATAAATACTCCGAAGGGTATCCTGGCAAACGCTACTATGGCGGTTGTGAATTTATCGACGAAATAGAATCTCTTGCTATAGAACGAGCCAAACAACTATTTGGCGCTGAACATGTAAACGTCCAGCCTTTATCTGGAGCACCCGCTAACGTGGCTGTATACTTTGCCCTACTCAAACCTGGAGATACGGTGCTTGGCATGGATTTGTCTCATGGCGGGCATCTCACTCACGGCCACCCAGTCACATACATGGCCAAAATATATAACTTCGTACGCTACAAGACTAACGCTGAAGGCTTAATTGATTTGGACAATTTACGACAAATGGCCTTAGAGCATAAACCAAAAATAATCCTGGTTGGATACTCGGCCTATTCACGAGAAATCGAATATGAAAAAATAAAAGCTATTGCCGATGAAGTTGGGGCAATTACTATGGCTGATATTGCTCATATTGCCGGCCTTATTGCAGGCGGACAAATGAATAATCCTGTACCAATTTTTGATATCGTTACTACCACTACCCACAAAACATTACGTGGCCCACGCGGTGGCATGATTATGTGCAAAGCCGCATTTGCCAAAGATATCGATAAGTCGGTCTTCCCTGGTTTTCAAGGCGGTCCACACGAGAATAATATCGCAGCCAAGGCCATCGCATTTAAAGAAGCGCTCGAACCAGAATTTAAAGAATATGCTAAACAAATCAAAATAAATGCCAAAGTGCTTGAAGCAGAATTTAACCAGATGGGATATAAATTATGTTTTGGCGGTACTGACAATCACCTATTACTCATAGATGTAAGCAATAAAGGCATCTCAGGCAAAGAAGCGCAGATTGCGCTCGACAAAGCAGGGATTACGGTAAACAAAAACATGATTCCTGATGACCCTCGCTCGCCAATGGATCCTTCTGGTATACGTCTCGGCACACCCGCTATCACAACTCGTGGCATGAAAGAAAAAGAAATGAAAATAATTGCGGGCTGGATTGACGAAGCGATTGTGAATTGGCAAGATGATGGTAAGCTTACAGATATACGACAGCAGCTAACTGAGCTTACTAAACACTTTCCGCTCTACCCTACTTTGAAATAAACATACATTAATATAAACATAAAAAAGATACTTACTAACGAGTGTCTTTTTTATAACTGTTTGAAGTTCAACACTTTGCCAACTCTGTTTAATCTGCCTAGATATTTTCTATTGCAGGAACAATTGAGAAATAAAAAAACCATCTTACATAGACGGTTTTTTATTCTAGCTATAAATTTAAATTATTACAGACACAGAACTACTTGATATAGAACGAACCTCGCACTACTGCAGTGACTTGTTTTTCTAGTGCAGAAGTGTCGTAACTGCCATAATCACTTACATCAACCGAATTAACCGCAGTTACTTGAAACACACCCATGTCAGCAGCCTTTAAGTCGCCAACCGTACGACCAGTGCTTTTGGCTATCTCACCTGCTCTTTGCTGGGCATTTTTGGTCGCTTCGGCAAGCATGGTCACTTTAAGGTCGGCTAATTTTGTGTAATAAAATTCTTCAGCCTCATTAGTAAAGGTAATACCTTGTGCAGATAATTCTTGCGGCGCTTTTTTCTCTAGACCTGTTATTTTTGACAGATCTGCCGACTGCACTTCTATACGCTGATAAATACTATAGCCAGTTAGTGTTTGCGTACCGTTGTTATAGCTGTACACTGGCTGCAAATTAGCTGGGCTAATAGAGAGTTCATCGGTAGTAATTTTGTTATCCTGGAGATATTTTTGTACGATTGTAAAATCTTTTTGGATGTTTTTATATCCAACCGCCACTTCGGTTGGGCCAATATTTTGTACAAAACTTGCTTTCCATTTTATTACGTCGGAAGTAACTGTTTGCTGGGCAGAACCAGTCACACTTATCACGTTGTCTAGTTTTTTTGTGTTATAAAACGCACTAGAAGCAACTAGTACGGATACTACCAAACCAACTGCCAAAGAAGTTCCTAAAAATAATAGTCCTTTATTATTCATAGTAAAAAATATGTAAATAATACTAGTATGGTACCGTGCCATTACCTACCTGTCAAAATATAAGAAGCCTATTTCACCTCGCGCACTTCTACTAAGTTTACATTACCTGCCTGCCCTACTGGCTCTCCTGCCACCACCACCATTTGGTCACCAATTTTCGCTAATTTTTGTTTTTTAATATAGGCAATTGATCGTTCAACTAATTCTTCGATGGACTGGCAGGGCTCTAAAATAAATGGCACCACTCCCCACGATAAATTGAGTTGACGCTGCACTCGCTTAGAACTCGTCCCCACCAAAATTGCTAACGATGGACGAACATGACTAATCAATCTACCAGTTTCACCAGAAAGAGATGCAGCCAAAATAAGCTTGGCATTTATTTCTTCGGCCAGCATACGAGACAGCTGACTAATTGCTTCGTCTAAACCTGTATTATGCTTCTTTAAAGGTGGCAAATTCTTATCATCATAATGAGATTTTTCTGTACTTATAATAATTTCTGCCATGGTTTGCACAACAAGGACTGGATGTTGGCCGACAGCAGTTTCGTTGGAAAGCATGAGGGTATCTGCATGATCTATTACCGCATTGGCCACGTCACTTACCTCTGCTCTTGTTGGGCGACGATTTTCACGCATAGAGTCCAGCATTTGCGTAGCTACAATTACTGGTTTTGCCTGGCTATTAGCTGCATCAATCATTTTTTTCTGCACAAGTGGTACTTCTGCCGCGGGCACCTCTAACCCCAAATCTCCGCGAGCTACCATAATACCATCGCTCGCATCCAAAATTTCCATAAGATTTTCTACGGCTATACGACGCTCTATTTTAGAAATAATACGTACTGGTGGCTGATTTTTGATACCTAGCTCACTCTCAAATTGTTTTATTAAAAATCGTAAATCTAAAATATCTTTGGCGCTACGCACAAAAGACATAGCCACCAAATCTACGCCCTGTTCCAAACCAAATTTAAGATCGTTTTTATCTTTATCACTTAAAGCAGAAACATCCAGATCGCTATCAGGAAAATTTAGCCCTTTATGCGGCAGGATAAGAGAACCCTCTACGACTTCAGCAGTTATTTTTGTACCTTCTACCTTTTTTACCTTTACTTCAATATGGCCGTCATCAATTAAAATCCGCTCACCTGCTTCTATAAATTTATGCAAATCAGGATAATCCAGTGGAATACAACCTTCTATATACTCTGATAAAGAAGTATCCAGGACAATATCTTTTCCAACTTGGATTGAAACACCTTCTGCGGGGAGACTACCCACTCGTATTTTAGGACCCTGTAAATCTTGCATAATTGCAAGCGGCTCTCCAGTTGCCGACTCTACTTCTCTGATATTTTTAATAAGAGCAGCGTGACTTGTGTAATCACCGTGCGAAAAATTTAACCTGGCAATATTTAAACCGGCATGTACCATTTGGATGAGAACGTCTGTATCTTGGCAGGAAGGACCAATCGTCGCACAAATCTTTGTTTTTTTCATCATATGTTCTAATTCTGTTAATACCCTCCAAAATCACAATTACTTAAGTAATGCTTTTATCTGCTCCTGTTTAGCAGGATCTAAATTAAAAAATTTAATCAGAGCGTCAAATGACGGTGATGTAGAAGTTTGCGTTGACCCGCCCGAAACACCAAGCAACTCGCCATACTGAGACCAAACACCTTTAAGCAAAGGTGGTAAAAATAAAATACCTAAAACGAGTGGCACCAATATAAGACCAGTTCGCACCCAGCTTGCAATGGCAGTCCAGAGTAATTTATTATTTATCTTTCGATTTTGTTCATAAATAATCTGCGACCACTTCAAATTTTTTTCTATCAACCCTTTGAGACTGGCGTCACTCGTGCCCTGCTCGGAAGATTTATTATGAGCAGTTGCTCCTGCCGATGATGGAGCATGTTCTTTTTCTTGTTCATTTTTTTTTACTTCTGCCTCATCTGGATTGTTTGTATGTCTAAACATAATGTATATAATTACTCAAAAACACTACCTCGGGTTACAAACTTACTTGTTAGATAATTTTTTTAATTCTTTTTCAAAAGTCCGAACATCTCTAAAATCACGATAGACGCTTGCAAATCTGATGTAGGCAACTTTGTCGAAACCTCGTAAATGTTTTATAACTAACTCACCTAAATCTTTGCTCGAAATTTCTTTGGCTTTCTTTTTTTGAATATCTCTTTCTATGGCGTGTATTAACCTGTGAAAAGCATCTCGAGTATACGGACGTTTTGTTAAAGACATTCGTATTCCACTTTCTATCTTGTCTCTCATATAGGTTTCTCGATGGCCATCACTTTTAACAACGATTACATCCAAAAGCTCCATCTCTTCTACAGTCGAAAATCGGTACTGACACTTGTCACACTCACGACGACGACGAATAGACATGTCATCTTCGGCTGGACGCGTATCTACGACACTTGTTTCTGTATTGTTGCAAATTGGACAACGCATATATTTATGCAAATATTATACCTCGCGCCATTTAATAAAACAACACCCTTGAAATGAGTGTTGTTTTTTATATAACATTATATTCCCATCTTCTTCCTGATAAAAGCTGGGATTTCCAGATCATCATCACTATTTTTATCTTTTACTGGAGCTGCTTGGGATTGTGATCGTGGTATCGGATTAATTGTATTTACAGCACTACTCGATGGATTATGAATGATTTGTTTAAATTTCTTTTCTTCCTCTTCTTCATCTTTCTGGACCCTTCGCATAAAATTGCTTGGTGTATATTTACTGCTTGTAAAAAATTGTTGAGGCGCCTGCTCTTCTTCTGCAGAAGAACCAAAACTAGCACGACGATCATCAAAACCTGTGGCAATAACAGCAATACGCATATGACCTTCCATAGATTCATCTATTGTAGTACCAAAAATTACTTTGGCGTCTTCGGATGCAGAGCTAGTTACTATCTTGGCCGCATCACTGACTTCTGTCATAGTCATATCTGGACCACCGGTAATTGTAAATAATATACCGCGCGCACCATCTATAGATAACTCTAAGAGAGGACTAGAAATAGCTGCTTTAGCTGCTTCGATTGCTCTGTTTTCACCACTGCCTGTTCCGATACCCATTAATGCAGAGCCGGCATTATGCATAATTGTTTTTACATCTGCAAAGTCTACATTGATAAGCCCTGGAATAGTAATAAGTTCGGCAATACCTTGGACACCCTGACGTAAAATATCATCAACAATTGTAAAAGATTCTAATAACGTTGTTTTCTTATCAATTATTTGTAAAATGCGATCGTTGGGAATAGTGATAATAGCATCTACATTCCGTGCGAGTTGCTCCCATGCTTTCTCGGCAATATCACGACGCTGAGGACCTTCAAAGGCAAACGGCTTTGTTACAACTGCTACGGTAAGAGCCCCTGCTTCTTTTGCTACTCCAGCCACAATTGGCGCTGCACCAGAACCAGTACCACCACCCAAACCACAGGTAATAAAAACCATATCTGCATCCTTTACCATATCTCGGATTTCATTCTGACTTTCTTCAGCTGCCTTACGACCCACTTCTGGATCCATACCAGCACCAAGACCACGAGTTACTGTTTTACCAATATGTAATTTTTGTGGTGCGGAATTATGATGTAAAGCCTGAACATCGGTATTAAGTGCAATAAAATCTACGCCTCGAATATGGCTATTTACCATGCGTTTAACGGCGGATCCTCCAGAGCCACCAACACCAATAACTTTAATTTTTGCAAATGTTTCTATATCAGGTTTTACTTGCGGCATACAAGAACGGTTAAATTTAAATTAAGTGTGTGCAAGAATATTTTTTGTTGAACAAGTTTTGTGTTCAAAGTCTTCTTAAACAAAATAACGGGGCTGTCCCCGCTATATAGTTTATATTTAAAAAAATTTACTGTCAACTATAAATTATACAGACTTATTACAACCTTATGGAATGAGTGTTTTAAAAAGCTTTTTAACCTGATCAACTACTTTTCCAGTGCCTCTAAACACATTACTTGCACCTGATTTACCGTACTCTTTACCAACAGTCATGATACTTCCCCACTTTACCAAACCTACGGCTGTAGCAAATCCAAGATCATTTACTTTGTCGGTAACACTAATAACGTTGATAGGATATCCAAGATTAGCTGGAAGTCGCAATACTTTTTTTGATAACTCTACAAGACCCGGCAATTTTGCTCCCGCACCAGTAAATACTACTCCCGCTGGCAACAATCCAGAGCGTTGAATTTTTCTCAGCTCGCTATCTACCTTTTGTAAAATCTCTTCAACTCTGGCAGAGATTATTTCGGTCAGATATTTCTTTTTTACAAGCTCGTGCTCGCCAGACCCTAACTCAAAAAGATCTATTTCTTCTTTTTTTGAGCCAAGATCAGGACGGCAATCTCCGTACTCTACCTTTACTCTTTCTGCGATATCTACCGAAGTTCGCAAACCAACTGCCACATCATTGGTAATAAGCTGCGATCCAATTGGAATAATAGCGGTGTGCACCAACTGACCTTCTTCAAACACCGCCACACTAGTAGTAGAGCCCCCCAAATTGACCACCATTACACCCAACTCCTTTTGACGTTTAGTTACTACTGTTTCTGCAGTAGCAATAATAGAGAGCACCAAATCCTCTATGTCTAAGCCTGCTCTATAGACTGCTTTAGTTAAATTTTTGATTTGAGAAGAAGATCCTAAAATTATCTGGGTATCAACTTCTAAACGCACGCCTGTCATTGAAGATGGATCTTTAATGCCTGTTTGGCCATCTACTGTATACTGCTTTGGCAGCACGTGTAACACCTCATAATTGAGGGGTGTAGCAATTGATCTGGCTGCTTCTATAGCCCTACTTACATCCTCTTCGGTAATTTCATTATTAGCTTTGGAAACTGCAATTACCCCCTTACTGCTCTGAGATAAAATATGAAGCCCTGAGATACCAACCCACGTACTATCAACTGGCACCCCTACCATTCGCTCCACTCTCTCAAGAGTCGCTGAAATTGACGAAACAACATCTTCTATACTGCTAATAACCCCTTTTTGCACACCTTCTGAAGGAAATTCAGCTGCGCCTAGAATCTGCAGCTCTTCTTGGTTATTTTCTTTACCAACTACCTGGCCAACAACCATGCGCACAAAATTTGACCCTATATCTAAGCCGCTAATTAAATTTCCTTGGTTATTTTTCATATAAAGGAGGAGAGATGCAATATCTACTTTATGCCCGAGCGATCATTGAAAACATGCTATTTTCAATATAAATTAGGAATTGCGCCCAGTTCGTATATTCTTAGTTATACATTATAACATTATTTTGCCATACTTTCCAAGTAGGGAAAAAAGATTATGAGCCCTACAACAAGCGCTACAATGGAAGTGAGTAACACGGCACCTGCCATCACATCCTTAATGACATATACATAATGATGCAAACGCGGCTTGAGCAGATCGCTAAAATATTCAAATACTGTATTTAAAATTTCTACAAGTAGCACCAAAAGCACTAATAATAAAATTAAAATTTTTTCCCAAACCTGCAAAGGCAGATAAAAAGCGCCGAACAGAACTACAAGACCTATTAATACTTGAATTCTAAAATTTTGTTCAGATTTAAACACATGGACTAAACCTCGTCCTGCGGCTGCAAAGCTCTTTATTGTTCTAGAAAAAAACATACCTCTTATCATTAACGGATTAGCGCACTTTTTTTATTTTTTTGGCAACTCGTGTACTCTTAAAAAAATTTTCTACTATCTCTTCTTGCAGACCAAACATTATTTCTGCTTCTTTTTTCTTACCATGGTCATGACCAATAATATGCAGGAAGCCATGCGCCAACATTCGTACAAATTCTTCTTTTGGTTTTATCAAGAGATCGGTAGCTTGACGCACTATCTGAGGATAGCAGATATAAATTTGGCCCAAATAATTTGTTTTGATAATACCGTCCTCTTGCCAGGCAAAGGACAGAACATCTGTTGGTTTGTTAAAACCACGATAATGAAAATTCAGATCACGGATTTCCTGATCACCTACAATGTTTACTTCTACTTCACCTGATTCACCTGTACTTTTTGCAATATAATGAAATACCTTTTTTATTTGCTCTAAATTCCAGGGGCAGACAACTCTTTTGTTAAAATCTACAGACAACATGGTTATAAACTTAAAATTAAATTACTAATTTACCGAAGCAGGCATTTCTGATGGGAATGTGCCAGTAGATATAGTTGATTCACTATTTTGAGGTGGAATAAAATTGGCGCCCCTAAAGCTTCGAGCCATCATTACGAGTACAGATCGATAATTAACAACATTAGAATCAGTGGTATGATAAATTAAAACATACACATGATTAGCATCAACAAAATAATACACTAAATTATCAGCCCGACTCTTACCTGGTTCAAAAAATTTAGTTTGAAAATCTTTAATATTTTGATACTTTTCGTTTGGTGCCCACTCGTTAAACCAGTCATTAAAATTTTGACCAGCTGATAAGTCGAAGGTTCGGATCTCGATGTTTTCACCAGTTATTGTGCTAAATAATACTTGTCGAGAACTTTCATCGACACTACCAACAGCCCAATTATTTGGATAGAAGACCTTATACCCAAAGGTTCCGTTTTCGTATTCCTTAACCGACCCAGATTCAACAAGACGCATAGGCTCCTTTCCACCTGGATTATACAGGTAAAATACTTCATGCCCATCATCATAACTATCTTCATCGGTATCTGGCTTACTTGGATCTGTACCAAATAAATCCTCTGCAACATCAGTGATACCATCTCTATCTAAGTCAGGACTGTCGCCTAATAAATTAGAAGGAAAATCTATTGGAGCATCTGTAGCAACCTGAGGCTTAGCATCCGTACTCGTGTTTATAGGCAGATCTGGCGTGGTTGTTTGAACTGTAACTGGTGTGGTAGAGGATGGCACCTCTATCTGAGGAGCAGGTGGCAAAGACACTTTTTGCTGACTCCGTGCCTGCCAATAATAATATGCGCTGGCGCTAGCACCAATAATCAAAAAAAGGGCTAGCCAAAAAATAAGAGCATACTTACGATTAGTAAAAATATTTACAGCATGAAAATCTGCTCCACTACCAACAGCCGTACTCTCGTCAAGCATTTTTTTCTCAGAAGAACTCAGCTTGGGCTTGGAATCTAAAACTATTTCTTTCTCTACTTTTTTAAATTTTACTACAGGATTAACTCCACCATAAAAATCAGCGGGTATGGTTTGCACATTCATAGCCACAGCAGTTTTTTCTGATGTTGGTAATATTTTTTTCCCAAACATAGTTTAGAACTATTAAATCGTAGAGCTTGCAGCCACCGTACTTGAACTTGCAGTACTTGTCGCAGGAAGATTAAATAACTTACCTGGACCAAGTGGACTATACCCATTTTTTACTTCAGTGCCATCTGGATAGGTATCCCCATCAGAATCTGGATTAAGCAAATTGGTCTTCCAAATTAAACTTTCATCACCATCACTCAGCCCATCATTGTCAGAATCTGCATTTAACGGACTGCTCTTATAAATAATAACTTCATCTCCGTCGTTTAAGCCATCAGCATCTGAATCAGCATTTTGAGGATTAGTGCCAATCTCTTTTTCACGCACGTCATCGAGACCATCCTTATCTAAATCAACTCCTTGACCAAATAAAATCTGGTCGTTATTTATCTGATTAGGTAAACTGGTTGATGAATTGGTTGTGTTTTGATTTTGCGCATTATTATTCTGATTAGTTTGAGTATTTTGCACAGGTGTTTTTGCTGTATTTTTTCTACCATATAAAAACCACCATCCGCCATAAGCTAACCCACCGAGCACGATAATCACAAAAATAAACAAGAAAATTTTTCCTAAAATTGGCGAACTCATCTTATAGTTTCCAAGATCCACACCCTGCTCTCCTGCCAATGAATTTGGCGGTGTTATAATTCTATCCTTTTTCTTTAACAAACCACTTGACAGCGCATCTGGCATAGCATCCCCCACCATCTTTTCTTTATTTGCATTTTCTGTCCCAGCAAACATATCTTCGGGTTCTGTTGGTAAATTTTGAGGTAAATTTTGGTTTTGATTTTCTTCATCAAACATATATCGAAATTAAAATTAAAAAAGTATTGCTCTCTATATTTTACCACTACCTTTAGGGTTAAAGCCTCTACGAACTTCGTATCCATCGTTAAATGTATCACTATCGCTATCGCTCTTAAGAGGATCGGTTTTGTAAATATTTATTTCTTGCCAATCTGTTAAACCATCGCCATCGGTATCGGAATTCGTTGGGTCGGTTTTATAAGCCTGCTCATCAACGTCGGCAATACCATCAAAATCCTGATCCGCCGCAGAGATATTTTTAACGGCTTGATTAAACTCTTTTTCTTTAACGACATCAAATGCAGGCGTAGAAGATACTGTGCCTGTATCAACAAATTCGTTTTGTTTATTTTTTAATTTTTTATATAGAAAAAAACCTATCACTGCTAAAATGATAACTACTAATAGGACTACTATTTTTTTATTTCTTTCCATACGGTTTAATTGGTAGGAGCAGCGTAAATAAAGTTTGCTGGGTTGGTTACAATAGTATTTACATTTAAAATATCATCATCTGTTATCAAATTAGACCCAGATGGCTTATTGATATTAAATACTTGCCAATACTTGGCACTTTGATTATCCGAAGGAGCTGCTGCTTGAAAATAAAAAGTTTTTACCGGGGTACCAAACCGATAGAAGTTTCTATCTTGATTATTAGATCCTTGGCCACCAGATTCAACCAGAGTTTGAGACTCAATTGTATTAATATCATTTTCTGGCAAATAAACGTCCACCTTCATTCGAGCCGTGTTTTTAAATTGTCTTATAGCTACACTAGGGGACTTTACATAAAAGGAATAAGTATCACCTTCCATTGCACCAATATCTACCGTAAATGATTCTGCGTTAGTCTGCCCTACCGTACTGTTAAATCCATGATACCAAATACCATACCAGCGTGCATTTGGCGTATTATAGTAAGTAACACCAGTGGAATATTTCTTTTGCAATGGATTATCACACGCCAAGCCTGATGTATTACAGTATGAAGCACCTGTAATTTCTGGATTAGGAACGAATGGGTTGACCACACCTCCAAAAAAATCTTCGGGGCCTACCCAACTTACTACAATTCGCAAATCATTATTTCTAACAGTATTTCGAATAATTGGCGATAGCACAAAATCATACTGCCAGCTAGCAGGAGAAGCCACTACCGTAAAATCAAACGGTCTAAACAAATCACGATTTAAGTATGCCAAATATTTCTTACTCCTATCCTCTCCTGCTGAACATGTCGGATTACTACTTACTAAAGCATTCCCTGCAGCGTACGGATTTAGCAAAGAATACGAAGAAAAATCAGTGGATGCCTGATCTTTAATCGCTTTGCCCACCAAAGGAGACCCTAGTGTATTTTGATCACAATTTGTCTTGGCTGTAAAAAAGTCAAAGAACGCTGTTATTGGCTGGCAATACCCTATCGACAAATAAATAGAACTACTAGTAAGCTCTTTGGTAAAGAGAGGGTCCTTTTGAGCAGCAAGGACAGTAGAAGAAGCAAGAACGTTAATTAAGCCACCACTTACACTCACCCCATTGGAATCCACACCACAACTTACACAATTTCTTACAACACCCAAAGAACAGTCACCACAAGTCTTGGTTCCTTTTTTTAATGTATGAGGTACATATGGCTCATTTGCACACTCTAGCTCTTGATACCCATTATGGGCAAGATCTTTGGTAAAAAGCGTAGTGCTGTTTGTACTTGTTGTCGAAGCATAAATTACCCCGCCAGCCATATCACATCGTTCCGAATTCTCAATAATACCATTACCACAATACTGGGAAGGTTGGACATCAATACTATTCTGACAATCAGCCGAACAATACGAACAACTTTGACCATATGCAGGGGTACAGGCTCTACCATTATTTGCCACACCACGATCACATGCTTCATTTGCATCTACAATATTATTTCCACAAGAACCGCTCGGTAGATTAGTTGCGACAGGCGTAGTAGTCGGCAGACAAAACCAATTTCCTTGGTAACTATTTCTAACTTCATCTTCGGATAAGACACGCTTATATATTTTTATCTCGTCAAGACTTCCTGAAAAAATATTTGTATAATTTCCAGCTGAACTTAAAGACGCTCCAATAATTGCTTGCGTATTCGATTTATTCATAAAAGAAACTGGCCCTGTCGAAGCTTTGGTATTTTCTAGATTTCCGTTTATATATATTTTTGCAATGTTATTTGTACCTACCCGCTCAAATGTTCCTACTATATGAGTCCATACATTTAATGCAATTGCAGTATTAGAATCAACACCTGTTGCCAAGCCGTTATTCCATAAATTAAATCGAGCTGTATGGCCAGTAGAAGAAGCATTTAATTCTAACCCGTATCCTACACCAACGCCTGGCCCACCTTTTTCTATAACACGGGCATACAACGTATCATAATGAACAGGTTTAACCCAAGCCTCAACACTAATACTCTCAGGTGTTAAGAGGCTAACATGATCACTGACCTGTAAATATTTTGGCTTATTAATATCTGAGCCAAAATTCAAACCATTCCCAAACCGTCCTTGGTCTATAAGCGGACAATGCAAGAGATCGCATTTTGCATCATTATCATTTACCGAATTGTCTGGTGTAGAAGTAATGCCGCTTATCTTTTTTAGCTCTTCAAACTGCCACCAAGCAAGAGCATACTGATCTGCTTTTTTACAATCACTTGTACAAACTTTTATGCCCGGCTGATTATTAATCGTACATACTTGTGAGCCCTCACAACTTTCGCCGTGCTCCGTCTGTACAATGTTATCTCCACAATACGGACCCCAATTCTGACAATCCCACGCACAAGAATTTTGCCGACCAGCTACACTATATCTTTCCTGTCCTGACAATCCTGAATCACATACTTCATAGGCAGACTCTACAGTGCCATTACCACACCTACCCAACGGACTCAGACCAGTACATAACAAATTACAATGATTATATTTACCATTTAAATTTCCATCATCACAGGTTTCTCCTGACTCTTTTACCCCATTACCACAGCTGCTTAAATTACTGCAGAGCGTAGTCGAGGCAACCCACTGACAAGAACTATTACAAACTTTTAAATTTTTTATACTACCCACACATCCTGCCTGATATTCGACCCTACCTTGAGGATCACACTGCTCTCCTTTATCTAAATTTAACTTACCATCGCCACAGACACCTGATTGCACGGTTGAAATTTCTTGATCAAAATTACACACACCAGAATCTTCGTTAATTTTAACAACGCTCGTACTCACAAAACTAGCTACGAAACTATTAAAATTATTTGGAGTAATACCAGTATCTTCAAAATGAGCTCTTATAGTATAAGCACCTGTACTCGAAGAAACTATATATCTATATGCATAGGACTCTCGATTGCAGGCAAAACTAAAACGACGATCCGCTGTACTCCAGCCAGTAGTAGGGTCATGCAAAATACAAGCCTCGCCTCCTTCACACTGACTATCATTTAAACAAAAACGGTTGGTGTTTACCGCACAGGTACCTGCCAAACCAAGCTGGTTGATAGGATCGGTTGGTAGAGCTTGACCTAAGGCAGTGCCGAGCAAAGACCAGGATGGCCACACACTTAAGGTTTGACCAACTAAATATGTCCCCTCTTTTAAAGGAGGAATGTTAGCAGCTACAGCTTTATAAAAAAATAAAAAACTTAGCGCCAAAACAATTATAGTTGAAGATACAAATAATTTTTTATTTTTCATAATACAGCAGTATTATACCACACTATTTTCCAGACTTTACAAACCAAGCAACGACTGAATCTCGCTCAAATCTCTCAGTCGTATATAATTTCTTTTTAACTTATCAATCTGCACCGAACATACTTCTCCATTGTTACAGTCTAAATCTGTTTGACAGGCTGTTGTAGCACCAGGATTTTCCATAGTTGCTCCACAATAGCCATAATTAGTTAAGTTAGTGTTAAAGCTTAGATTACTAATTAATTGCTCAAACACCGCTCTAGTCTCGGATTTAGCATCCGCATTAATACTAAACAGGTAGATATTAGAGAATAAATTATATGAGGTGTCAGAATAATTGAGTGCATCCACATAAATATTATTTCCATCAGTTAAAGCATCATATCCATCTATTTTTGTAGTCTGCATATTGCCAGTAAAGCCTTGCCCGCCAAGAGCACGGTCGTTTTCAAACCACTGCGAAACTGTTAAATGTTGCGGATTAGAGAAAACAGAAATACCAATCGCATCATTATTTTTAGCATTGGTAAAGATAAATCTTTTGAGACTTGATGTAGGACTATCTGCCACCACAGGAGCGTCTGCTTGCACCGCTGGTCGTAAATAAGGAAGGTCGTCAGAAACACCAAACACACCTTTATCCGCGCAGTAGTATGTTCTAAAGTTAAAATAGCCACCAGCCTGAGAAGACGGAATTGTAAACCCATTAAATGTATCTAACGATAAATCGTACTGATCATTATTATTTAACTTATCTTCATATGGGAAAATAATAAATGGACCATTACCACCGATATATAAATCTTTAGGCGGCCATGGATTCTCGCATAAAAACACAATCGCTCTTGACTTGCCTGTAGCTACTAAACCAGATTGCGAGGAATAGCTATTATCTGTTATAACTGCCGAAGCTCGAACATCAATTTCGCCATTACGATTTTGAGCAGTAATAATATTTAGAGAAGAAGTAGTGCTAATCAAATTAACATACGGATTTCCAACAGGCTGCCATAAATAATTCCAAGAATAATAGCCTGGGATCGGCTGAATTCGAGCCGAATTACTACTGTAGGCCGAAGCCAACAAGGTAGAACTGGCATTAACTCGGTTGAAATATACTTGCGACGGTTCTACCGAAACCTTCTCAACTTCACAAATATTAGTTCCTGTAATAAATTTCCAGCTGATTGGCTTGGTAGTGTTGCCGTTATTACCAATTTTCATACCCTGTTTACTTGCAATAACATCTTTTAAAGCAACGAAATAATCCGAATCAACAGCAAGTGGTTTTGAAAGTTTGAAGACTACTTTGCTGAGCGAATTACTAATAGGCTCTACATCTGCTTGTCCGATATCTTCGCCCGCACACCATCTCGTAGAACGAATTTCTGTACGCAAAGCCTCTACAGACTGACCAGAAATACTTCTAAAGAAATTAACTACTCGAACAATAATTTTCTTATACCAAGGTATATTACTAGACGAATCAGATTGCGCAGCAAGGGCTAAAGCAGTAACATCTTCACCAGTAGCGCAGGTAGAAGAGGTTGTGCCTTTAGCAACTATCACATTATTACGAACCGTTGCAGGATCAATTTGCTGGTCAAATACTGCTTCAATAGACGTATTTGGACAAATATTAAACCTAGCGGTAGAAGTAGATCCCGGAAATACATTTAATAATTTTGGACGCATATAACAACACCCGTTATTCGCCACGGCCCAACCTGACCCCATTCTTGCCTCGCACTGCGCATCCGTTGAATAACCACATTGAATTACAAATTCACCACTATCAGAAATACTACCACTCGTCGTATTTTCATTGGTACTGGCGATAATACTGCTTTTTTGAGTAGCAGGAACTCCTGTTGGAGTGCCCAATCCTACACCTGTTACTAAAGCCCAAGGATTTACTCCATTATGGACACTTGAAAGATTTGTTTCACAGAATGCGTCCTCACCTATCCCCGCAACACCATCCCCACATAAAGAGGGCGCTGTGTACAATAAAGACGAACCACTATTTTGTCTATCTGAACCACAGCCTTCACTTCCAGAAGCACATTCGGCATGAGTACTATCTTTATATAGACAGAAATTGTCACACCAATCCGCTTTTCTTCCACCCCCTAAATCACAACCAGCATCTTCATCAGGACTCATAACACCATCACCACAACGACTTACTGCGCCTTTACACGCAGCATCAAAAGCACCTTGAGCAAAACCTCCCTTACTCGCTGCATTAGCATAACACCAAGAATTTGAAAGTTTACTACCCTGATGTAAACAATTCTGAGAACAATTCATACTTGAAGCTGAAGATGTTGCAGAAGAAGCAATACCTAAATCACAATCCTCTCCTAATCCAACTGAACCATTACCACAAATAGAATCATTTACCGAACTAGCGGCTGTAGAAGCAGCAGATCCTGTTCGCAAACAATTATTTGTACAGCCAGCTGCAGAAGCAGGTATACCTGGATCGCAATTTTCACCAAGGTTTGGCTCAAAAACCCCATTACCACAAGTTGAAGTACTACTATTTCCTAATCGACGGCAATCCAAACCACAACCTGCTCCACTAAAAGGAGCATCACAGTCCTCACCGGCTTCTACCACACCATTACCACAAACTGGTACAGCTGTTGCTACCACACTAATACTACTACCTTTTCTAACACAATTTTTATCACAATACGGATTATTACCACGACTACTAAAGCTTCTTACCCGAGCCACAACATTTGGAGCTGAGGAAACATCCGAGGAGCTCCAATTCCAACTCACAGACCAAGGATTTAACTTTTGACCTTGAGTGCTACAAGTATCTGGAGAAGAATAAGGCTGGGCATTGTACAGTTTTTTACTATCAACAGAATCAGCAATAAATGTTTGCGGCAAAACATCCACCCGACTTATTTTACATTTTTCTGCTTTGGTTTTGAATCTCCAGCTAAATTCTTTATTGTATGGCTTGGAGAATGTATTAGGATCTCCCAAACGAGAAGCGGACCATAATAAATTTGGTGAATTAGTATCTGTGCTTGAAGCTGACAAAACAACCTTGTAAATAGTATTTGGTTCTAGCTCAGAAGAATCAAGAGTTGAGTTGGCAATTTTTAAAACTTTATAATTTTCAGCGCCATCTAAAACGACATCTACAGCCACTAACACTGGTGTGGTGCTCAAACAATTTTCGTCATTACATTTTAATAATTTTATTGGACCACTAATCGCAGACCCAGGCAAATTTCTTCTTGACATAGTGGTATTAAAACGAACACCTACTTCGGAGTTTGTACATGACTCCAAACATTTTGGCCAAAAATCTACCACTTCAGGATTATTTAAATCAATAGTAAGCGGACTTACTCCGATGTATGTAGAAGAAGCAATGGTGGCTTGCGCTGAAATATTTATACTATTATTTGGATTTACCAAGCCTACCCCTACCGTATTAGCTAAGGCCGAAACTTTTGCTGAATCGTTATTAGTTGAATAAATATCAGCATACGTATTATTTTGAGTATCCCAAGTCCAATCAAACGCATCGGTATTCATAACCACACAATGCTGTGTCGTTAAACCATGACCACTATATACCACATCTTCACCGTCGCTAGCTGCGGTCTGGCGATGTTTGATAGGCTCTTCTAATACAGAGGTCCAATAACTATACGGGGTAATAACCACCTTTTTCATTCTGCAATCTTGAGAATCAGCTCGAAAAACAAAGCAATACGCAGAATTTGGACCACAAGGTTTATCTTGGGCTAGTGGAACTGTGGAAGTGCCAACACCCGCACTAATACCTGACTTTAAAATAACTTGATACCAGGTATTATCTTTCCATTTTCCACTATTATAGGCAGCATCTGGATTAAGTTGTAAATAGCTAGTATTTTCTGTGCTGAGAGCAGGGTCTAAGTCTCCTACACCACTAACTGGAACAATTTGAGATGAGGTACACGTTCGAGCTGCCTCATCTATTGTATTGGCCTGACATTCATTAATAACAAAATTCGATCGAGGAATATTGTTTATATTTGGAGAACTAAATTCCACCACAACCGAAGCAGTACGACAAATATTATGATGGGAATCATTTGTAGAAACATCCCACTGAGCACTTGGGGACGGACTTGGAATATTTAAACCCAAATCTGTATTATTATCACATCTTTCTATAACACGAGGCACGCGCGGTATGTCTTTCGTGCTTATTCGCCAAATATACCCAGCTGAAAAAGTCTCCCCTTCACACAATTCATTGGTTGGTCGACACAAACCAGCTTCAGACCCAGAAACACAACAATGAGTATTTGGAACAGTACAGGTATTATTATTTCGAACACAGTCGAGCACAGAAAAATTAGCGGGATTGCTTATTCTATTATCCGAAGCTCTTGATACTACTACTGGCCCACTACGAGTACCAAGTGGTGGCAAGGTCGAGACTGATTGACCAACAATCAAATTTGATACTGTAGACAAACTAGATAATAAGCGACCAGAGACAGCTGTTGGAGAGGCACCTTCAGTCCAAAAATAAACAGATGGATTTGGCCCAAAGTATTCTCCTGTAATTTGTATTTTAGGAGCATCCGCAGAAAATGGTACTGGCCCCGACAGCGGATTAATATTACAGATACCCGGATTTGGCTCGCCACTATCTAAGTTGAAAATTGGCCCAATCTGACTCCATCCTTGCGAAGCATCTGCAGGACGAACTTGCACAAAATAACTTTTACCAGCCTCACCACTTCCAGAAGGGAATTTTACAATTATTTGATTATTTGACCACGTATTACGACATCCAACAGGAAAATTAAAATTTCCTTCGATAGCATCACCAGGCTGACCATTTACGTTTTCTTTAAACCAAACTCTACCAATTTGATTACCAAAATTATTACCGCTAATTGTTATATACGATCCTTTAGCTCCATGATCTGGAGAAATTTCAGAAATTACTGGGGCAGAATCACTTAGGCCTTGGTCTACAAAAAATCTAACACTATTACTCTCTAAATTATTTTGAGTAATAGCAACACCTACCGGACCATTGTTAAGTAAAGGCACTCTTGTTCTTACCAAAGTATCAGTCCAATTTGCCAAGGTAGTTAAAACATTTTGACCAGCAAAAGATACTTGCCCAGGCGCATTTCCCAATCTTTTTCCTACAAGCGAAACTTCTGTACCAGGTAAACCATTAGCAGGATTAACCGAACACAAGCCAGGACGAACCAAATTATTAACTTCGAAATCACTAATACGTGGACCAAAATTATCATCAGTAGAATCAATAAATTTACCTGCACTTGTTGTTGCTGTCTCAACCCTAATTGAGCCACTGGTCGCATTAGGTGGAACTTCTGCAATAATTTGCCAAGGCTTCCAATTTGACGACCCGCAGGCAGTAGCGAGCGGAGCTTCAATATTATTTATAAAAACTTTTCCAGGGTTAGTACCAAAATAACTTCCAGAGATTGTTACAAGAGTTCCTGGCCCACCAGACAAAGGAGAAACATTATTAATTCTCATTTTATCTATACAGGTACCTGCTTGTGTATCACAATAGCCACTACTACACTGCGTATTAGTTGTACAAGCTGATCCTGGACAAGCGCCACACTCACCACCACAAGCCGGAGGACCAGCTTGCACCTCTCCTAAATCTGATTGCAGATTACCATCAAAACAGTGCTGCGGTAATAAATTTACTTTTGTGCTTGTTGTATAAGAAAGGGCTGACCAATCATAACCTGTTGCAGAAAGTGTATGTTCCCCCACTCCAATACCAGTTGTTGGCCAAGCAACTACCACCGAACCCGATTGCTGACAACCTGAAATAGTTCTACTGCCAACAAAATAACTATCTGCGCTGAGATCTATTTTTTGAACACCATTATCGTCGGTATATCGTACTGTTACTGGCACCGAAGATCCTGATTGCAATAAATCAGAAGCAATTGGTTCAATTTTTATTTCTGGAGGCAACCTATCTACACCCTCTCCTGTAGTAAATTCTACATTTCCACAACCAGCTCTAATAGCACAATTTAAGGTCATTTGCCCATCTAAATTTTTGACTGCGCTTGGATTTTTAAAATGCAAAATATATTTAGTAGAAGCAGCCAAACAATCTGCAGCACCACTACCACAATCACCCGCTGGTACAAAGGCAGCAGTATTTTCTGTTAACAAACTCCATTGCCCCGCCTGCTCTTGTCCACCTTCTGTTTGCACTACTATATTACCATCAAGAGTTCTTACATCTACAGCTCTATTAAAAGTAACCGTCACGTGAACATTGCGAATACACATAGCGCCTCCTTGTGGCAGGCTATCAACATAAAAAATTCCAGATGGAAAATATGGATTGTCACCTGTTGGTGAACCATTACCAGAATTAAAATCACCGCCAGTGGCATCGACTAGTCTACTAATAACAAAGCTAGCAATAGCATAGGAAGACAAAATTATAACAAGACCAATAACCGCATTAAGTAAAATCTTCTTAGCTTGAGAAACTTTCTCCTCATCACCACCAGAAGTCATCCAAACAACCCCGCCATATAAAATAAGTGCCAACGCAACTATACCAAGAAGCCCCAAAGCTGTGCGAATAATTCGCGCAACTACTAATCGTATGTCTGTAGATGGTAGGCCAATATTATTTTCTATTGGCTGAAGCCCCAAATCTGGAGCGCTCGTTGTTTGAGCCAAAACAAAATCTTTACCAAAAAACAAACTAACGCCAACAAGTATTGCAAACAAAGACAGGAAGATAATTTTTTTTACTTTATTTTTTTCCATACTTCCTACTCCTTAGATATTATATAAGTATTAAAGACTTGTTTGTTTTAGGTAATCTAAACAGGCTGACATCCCAGCCCCAACTGACCCATTACAACAGAACGCATTATTTTGCTCAGTTATAACCTGACAACAATTTTCTGGGTTACCATTCTGACAATCTGGTGAGACAGTTGTATTTGGAAACACGCTCATTCGTGGACCCTTACCAGGATAAAAACAGTTAAAATGGACATCTTCAACTGTAGAACTAACAACGGTAAAGTAATACTGGCGAGCAGAATCTAAAAATGGCCCATGATTCAATCGCGTATATGTTGTGCCATTAGCATTAAAAGATGAAAGAGGTACTTTCCAAACCGGAATTTCATGAGTTGGTTTTTCTTCGATATTAATATTATACATAGAATCAGCTCGCATTCTTTCACTAAATGTCATGCTTAATTCTTGATACCGAGTAATATTTTCAGCATCAATGCCTGGCGTGATATTTTGTATAAATGGAGATGAAGTATCTATCTGGTTAACAATATTAAAATTCCAGAAGTAGTTATCTGGTTGTTTTTGGTTAGGGAAAACAGGCATTGAACTTGTGGCAAGATTAGGAATATTATTTTTATTACCATCGAGCGCATTACCAGCTAAATCAGTTACACCAGAAAATGGCTGGGCTTCAAAAGAGTTTGGATTAATAATTCGAGCCGCTTTTAGGAGCACCTCGTAGGTATCTTGTGTGCAATTTGCCCCTGGCTTATCACAGACCGGTAAACAAAATATTTTATTTCCACATGCATTTTGGCCACACTCTTGAGTTGGGGCGAACTCCAATGTTCGGTATCCATTAGTAAGACTAAAATTACCTTTTGGTAAAGTGCTGTTACTAGATTTTAAATAAACATTTTGCCCATCGAGAGAAAAATAATCACTCTCTGCATTAAACTTACCAGTAATACCAATCGGATCGAGCGGCTCATTAAAATTAATCTGTAAAACACTATTTTTATCTTCTGCACTATTTAAATCTGGAAACACACTCTCTACTACAGGAGGAGAAATATCTAAGGCTGTGCTATTAGTAAATTTCCATTCATAGTAATTATTTCCCAAAATACTAGCTCTAAAAACAGACGGATTATTATTCGCCTGATCGTCGATTAATATACCAGGACCAAGGTGAACAAAATAACTTATCGGCTCTGTAGCGCTACCCAAATAACCGCCACTACTTATTGCCGTATCAGTAATTGGTTTAATTAATAAAGTATAAACTCCCGTAATATTATTTTCCGTACTTATCGCACCTAAAATTACCGCCCCCACGATACTTTCTCCCGTATCTGCTCGCTTAATATTTATTAGATTATCAGTAACATTTTTTAGTCGATCACAGTCAGCATACCAGTTTTGCACTGTTGTTTTGCAGTTTCCAAAAATACCATCTGCTGTAGTATCGTCTACAAGACTATCCATCTTAATAGGGCGACGGAAACTTATCACAATTCTTGAATTGCGAGGAACACCAACCTGATCACGAGATGGATAATGATCTTTTACAATCTGCCCTAAAGCGCCACTTCCTTGAAAATTTTCTGATAAGGGAGCTTCAATATTACCTCCTCCAGAACCTAGATCAGCATTTCCTGTAGCGTCTACCAGCTTACTAATAACAAAACTCACTATGGCGTATGCGCTTAAAATAATAGCCAAACCAATAGCGGTGTTAATCAAAAACTTTTTTGCCGTATCAATCTGCTCTTCATTTCCGCCGGCTGTCATCCATAAAAAGCCTCCATAAAGAACTAAAATTAAAGCTATAATTCCTAAAAGTCCAAGCGCAACTCTTACAATCCGCGCAATCACGAGCCGTATATCAGTTGCGGGCAGTCCTAATGGCTGCTCTATTATTTGAACTCCTGTTTGAAGACCACTATTTGGATCAGCTACACTTTGTGCTTTTGCTGGGCGTGAATAACTAAAAATCGCCAATGAAAACAATATCGTTATCATGGCGACTTTAGTTATTTGGATAAATTTTTCTCGCATCCATTGAAGCATGGGACAATGGAAAAAATATCTAAGATATAGTTGTAACTAGCTCCGAAGACTTCACAAGAGAATTCTTCTCTCACTTTATTACAAAAATATTTTTATCTACCAAATTTTTTTGTTTCTTCTGGCATCTGTCCGATTTTTTTCAAGTATTCAATTTTTTGAGATACAGCCAAGCGATGCAAAGCACTCTTCTTTCGCATGTTCTTATTTTTTGGCCTTTCATAAAATTGAATCTTTTTAACTTGCAATATTTTTCCGGATTGCTGCCAACGCTTCTTTACGCGGCGTAAAAAGGCTTCAAAAGATTCATTTTTCTTACGTTTTACTTCTGACATATGTCCACCTCACTTTCTATATTAGATGTTAAACTAATCATACAATGATACTACTATTTTCCGCCTAAGTCAAACCGTGATAACTTCTTTTTCAGAATATTTTCTACTTTCTTTTGATCTACAATTTCTTGCACGCCAGATTCCATATCTCGAATAATTATAGTGCCGTCCTGAACCTCTTTTTGACCTAGAATAAGGGCGTATGGAACTTGAAGGCTATTAGCAGTTTCTAACTGACCTTTCAAGGAATTCTTAGAAAAATTATAACTAATCTTTAAACCAGAAGCCCGAAGATCATTAATTGTTTTAAGGGCACGGCGGCGAGCCTGATCACCAAGTTGGGCCATAAACGCATCAAACTGCGGTACAGCAAATTTAATCTGTTTTGCATCAAGATACTGCTTTAAGGCTGAAACTGATCTTTCAATGCCTATAGAAAAACCAGCAGCAGGAGCAGCTTTTCCTCCCATTTCCTCTACCAAAAGATCGTATCGTCCACCACCACCTAATGCACTCTGCGCACCATGCGCTTCATTTTCACCTTCTGCAGTTACGGTATATACTTCAAAAACAGTACGGGTGTAATAATCTAAACCACGAACGAGTGATGGTTTTAAAACATACGGAACTCCTAATTCATCCAAATACTCTAACACTTTTGTGAAGTGATTTTTTGAATCTTCTTCAAGCCAGGCAATAATTTGAGGGGCCTCTTCTTTTATAGGCTGACATCGCTCTTGTTTACAATCCAACAATCTGAGAGGGTTTTTATTTAATCTTTGTTTACAATCATCACACAAATAACTACGCTTGCTGCGATAATATTCAACTAAAGCTGTTTTATATTTTTGTCTTTCTTCTGGCATGCCGATACTATTTATATGCACTTCGACTGGCAGCCCTAAATCTTTATAAAAATTATGCGCAATTAAAATGAGCTCCGCATCTTCTACAGGATCTGCATCGCCAATTGTCTCAAAGCCCATCTGGTTAAACTGTCTAAACCGACCAGCTTGTGGCCTGTCATACCTAAACATTGCACCCCAATACCACATTTTTACTGGCTGAGCCATGTTCCACATACCATGCATAATATATGCACGCACTGCGGAGGCAGTATTTTCTGGACGAAGCGCTACTTTGTTTGCATCTCGATCTTCAAATACATACATTTCTTTATCAATCACATCTGTACCTTTACCAATAGAACGAACAAACAACCCTGCTTCTTCTAGCAAAGGAGTCTCTAAACGACCAAACTGAAAATGTTCAGCCAAATTTTCGGCTGCATGATAAAATGCTTTCCAATATTTTTCGTCCTTTGGCAGCACGTCGTGCATACCACGAAGCAAAGCATAGGCCTTTTTATTACCACTACCAGACTCAGCACGAGCTTCGGTGCGAGGCTTGAGTTTTTCTACCTTTGGTTTCTTAACAAATTTTTTTGCTACCATTTTTTTCTTAGGCATAATAATGCTTAATCCGATTAAATATTTAAATCTGGTTCAGAGATAATTTCTGCTCGATTAAACGGCCAGCCTCTAAAAAATACCCGACCAACTACTAAACTTTTATCAACAGCGCCAAACCGACGAGAGTCGTAGCTATTAGGGCGATTATCCCCCATTACAAAATATTGATTTTCAGTAAGTGGCACAAAAGTTCTTTCACCGCTTGTTAGGATATCTTTTGGTAAATACGATTCGTCAAGCACCACTCCTTCAGGATGTTCTTGATTATATATTGTTACTTGTCCGTCCGAAATTTTTACTCTCTCTCCTGGCAAACCAATAATTCTTTTTAAGAAAAATTCTTTTGGATTTTCTGGATACTTGAATACAATGACTTCACCTCGTTGCGGAAGGCGAAAGTGATAACTTACTTCATCAACAATTAAATACTCTTTATCAAAGAAATTTGGCTCCATCGAAGCCCCTTTTACATAAAAAGGTTTAAAAATTAAATATCGTACGGCAGTAATAGTAACACCAGCTAAAACAACAACTTTTATAATTTCTAATAAAAAAGTACCAACACTTCCTAAGGATACGAGAAATCTTTTTTTAAAATTAAATTTTTCTTCCTCAGTCATAAAAAATTTAAATTAGTATTGATATAGCAATATTTTACAGCAAATAACAACCTTGCGCAAGTAAAATAAAAACAGCGTGAATATAATTTTAAAGCTGTTTGGTGGGCATGCCAAGAATCGAACTTGGGACCTCGTCATTATCAGTGACGCGCTCTAACCATCTGAGCTACATGCCCTTTTATAAATTTTATCTCGCCCTCGTGATTAGCTACTTAGACGACTGCACTCTAATTATCTGACCTGCCTGCCGGCAGGCAGGCAGGGCTACATGCCCTTCTCACAAATGTAAATAATGAAATTCAGAATAACATTTTTTCATTAAAAAATCAAGTCCTTGTGGGTATATCCCGACTCGAACGGGAGACCTTCGCAATGTCAATGCGACGCTCTAACCAACTGAGCTATACACCCAAAACCAAGTCAAGTATACCAAATTACTATTAAAAATCAACTCCCTTTCAGTAGAACAAAGTCCCTATTTTTTAAACAAAAACAACCTTATTTCTAAGATTGTTTTTGTATTGGCTACGAAGTTGTGCCTTCTACAACTTCGTAGCAAGTTGAGACGATGGTTGTTGGCTCAGGTCTTGGGAGGGTTAGAAGGACGGGGAAATCCCGCCATTGTCACCCGCATCTTAGCTTCGGGAGTTAACGTATCCCACTGATCAGGGTCATTGAGATTCACACGATTCTCGGCTCCCAACGCTTTCACAAGGCGAGCCAATAACTCAGCTTTCGCATCTGTATCTTCGGCCATCGTTTGATTCCTCCTTGGAATTATATTATCACATTATTTAAAAAACAAAAACAGCCTTTTATAAGGTTGTTTTTGTAATGGTCGCGAATGCTTTGGGGGAAGCATCGCGACAAACCAAGACAATGACTACCCGACAGGGGTGATCTCCTCATCAGCAGCGCCTGCTTCGGGCGGAACGACATCTTCTTCAGAAGCAGATGGTGGAGATGGATGCAGATGAGCATCCAGGTCAGCCTGCAGGCCGCGGATAACCGCCACAGTCACAAAGCTCTGCGGCTTTGATTGCGGAGGAACACTCCCCTTTGCCATACCCCGTTTTTGATCAGCCATTGTCAACCTCCTTATATTTACCCTAGCATAAAATAAAAATAAAACAAGAAGCGTCGTTAAGACGCTTCTTGAGCTTACCTGCTGGTAGGCAGGTTAACAATATAAATGTGACAAAGATTACACAATATTTTTCTATCCTTTAGAACTTTTTGATAAACCGAAGTTTATCGCAAGCGCCTCTGCAACTTGCGTTGCCAGGCTCGACAGAAATTCGCAGTCTTTCGACTGAGTATCTCCAGAAAGGAGGTGATCCATCCACAGCTTCCGCTACGGATGCCTTGTTACGACTTCACCCTAGTCATTGACCCTGCCTTTGACCCCGCTCTGCTCGCAAAATATTTGCGCGCAAGGCGGGGTCTTTGGGCATTGCCAACTCCCGTGGTGTGACGGGCGGTGAGTACAAGACCCGAGAACGTATTCAACGCGCCGTGGCTGATACGCGTTTACTAGCGATTCCAACTTCATGAAGGCGAGTTGCAGCCTTCAATCTGAACTGAGACCGGAGTTGATGGGATTAGCTCCACCTCACGGTTTAGCAACCCATTGTGCCGGCCATTGTAGTATGTGTGTAGCCCTGGACGTAAGAGCCATGCTGATTTGACGTCGTCCACCCCTTCCTCCCGCTTGCGCGGGCAGTCTCGCGTGTATATTTAACACACGACGTGGGTTGCGCTCGTTTCCCGACTTAACGGTACACCTCACGGCACGAGCTGACGGCAACCATGCAGCACCTATCTAGCACCCTCGAAGGCTATATCCATTTCTGGTTATATGCAGCTAGTAGTTGAGCCCAGGTAAGGTTCCTCGTTTACCATCGAATTAAACCACATACTCCACCGCTTGTGCGGGTCCCCGTCTATTCCTTTGAGTTTTAGCCTTGCGGCCGTACTCCCCAGGCGGCACACTTAATGTGTTAACTTTTTTAAGCGACACTGACAGGGTCGATACTGCCAATATCTAGTGTGCATTGTTTAGGGCGTGGACTACCAGGGTATCTAATCCTGTTTGCTCCCCACGCTTTCGTCCATGAACGTCAGATGTGTACCAGTAAGCTGCCTTCGCCTTTGGTGTTCTTGCAGATATCAACGCTTATTACGACTACACCTGCAATTCCGCTTACCTCTTCCACCCTCTAGTTTGATAGTTTCAAAGGCAATTCCAATGTTAAGCATTGGATTTTAACCCCTGACCCGTCAAACAATCTGCGGACGCTTTACGCCCAATAAATCCGGATAACACTTGAGGTCTCTGTATTACCGCTGCTGCTGGCACAGAGTTAGCAACCTCTTATTCTTAGGGTACCGTCACTAATTCGTCCCCTATAAAAGCAGTTTACGACCCGAAGGCCTTCATCCTGCACGCGGCGTCGCTCCATCAGGCTTTCGCCCATTGTGGAAGATTCTTGACTGCAGCCTCCCGTAGGAGTCTGGGCAGTGTCTCAGTCCCAGTGAGGCAGGTCACGCTCTCACGCCTGCTACTGATCATAGCCTTGGTAGGCCATTACCCTACCAACTAGCTAATCAGACATAGGCCCCTCTTCAAGCGTCTTGCGACTTTAAATGCGAATGACTTGTGTCCCCGCATTACCATCGGGTATTAATTCGCCTTTCGGCGAGCTATCCCCGTCTTGAAGGTAGGTTACCAGTGTGTTACTCACCCGTTTGCCACTGAAGTAGCTCATAGCACTCAAGCTTAGAAATTTTTCTAAACCTTAGTGCTATAAGCCACCTTCGTACGACTTGCATGCCTTAAACACGCCGCCAGCGTTCATCCTGAGCTAGGATCAAACTCTTAAAAAAAGAGTATTGATTTTTGTTCACCCTACACAGCCGAAGCTGCAAGGGCTGATGAACAAGTTATCATTTTGGATTTATTTATTATTTATACTCGAAATAACTCGAGTTTTTTCGGATAGACTTTTTTTGTGGTCTTTGTCACATTTATATTGTCAATGTACTGTTCCAATATTTATTTCTAAATTTGGAAAACTTTTTTCAATCTAGTTACCTGACTAGAAAGAAAAAAGAGAAATCAAATCTTGATTGCTCTTTTTTCTTTCCCTCGATTATTACGAGGCGGGCAGTTTCCAGATGGACTTGCCTGAGAATATTAGTTTTAAATGAAATGTTTTTTTGCGGGAATTTATTAGCTTTTTTTAACTTCTACATATTAACACTTAGCCAAAATATTGTCAACACTCTATATCGAGCCTTTTATAAACAGTCTGTGGATAAGTAAAATATAGTCAAAAATGCCATATTTAAGCCAAATTCTGGCCTAACTTCTCTACCCTACCATAGCCAGTACGGGCAGGTACCAATTCACCTTTTTTACATCTTTCTTAAGTATCTTTAATTATTTACTTTGCTCTCTGCGCCACTCTTCTATTTTTTTATGATCACCAGATAATAAAACATCTGGCACTTTTATTTTTCTTTTTTTTACTACTACTACTTCTGGTCTTGTATAATGTGGATACTCAATAAATTTTGTAAGTTGTTCTTTACCCATTTCACCAGCATCATTAAAGGATTCATCTTTTAGAGATTCTTGCTTACCGATAGCGCCTGGCAATAATCTTGTTATCGCCTCCATTACCACCATAGCTGGGACTTCTCCACCAAATAACACATAGTCACCAATAGAAATTTCTTCATCTGCAACATCGGTCATTACTCGTTCATCTATACCTTCATAGCGCCCACAAATCATCACAAGCTGATCAAGCCCTGACCATTCACGTGCCATAGCTTGCGTAAATTTTTTGCCTTTAGGATTAAAAACAATTACTTTTGTTTTTAATTTTTTGCTCTTACTTTTTATCTTTGACGTAATTTTTTGCACCGCCTTATAGATTGGCTGAAACATAAGCACCATACCTGCCCCACCACCATACGGACGGTCATCTACCGTACCTCTTTTATCATCGGCAAAATCACGCAAATTATGAACATTAATAGAAACTAATTCTTTTTTTTGTGCACGACTAATTAACGCCTCCGTTTTAAAGCTTTCAAAAAATTGCGGAAAAATTGTAATGATATCAAATTTCATATATCTAATAATATTACTCGAAAAAAAAATATTAGGCAATCTATAAAAATATAGAAGCCCGCCGCGGTTGCGACAGGCTTCGCTGCTTCGAGCCGCCCACAGGCCTGAGGCCTGATGGCGGCTACTGTGGATTCTTCGGACCACGAGCGTCGAAGAAATCCGGGAACGTGGCGAAGAAGATCATCAGGATCGAGAGTGTCGTCGCGGCTCGGTAGAGAGCACCTTCATGCTCACCCTTGCGAATACGCCGCAAGAGCTCTGACACCTCAATGTACTCAGCCTTGTAGATCAGCTCGCCGTGCTGCGGATTGATGTTCTCGATCCGATCGAGATCGACTTCGACGAACAACAGGTCTGTCCAGCTTGCCACAAACGTTGGACAAGCGTTGTGGTAGGGGTGATTGGGCTGAAACACTTCCACCACCGCAGCACCGGTCTCCTCACGAACTTCGCGCGTGGCAGCGTCTGGTCCAGACTCGAACTTCCCCACGACCTTGTCCTTGAAGCCCATGGGAATCTGACCAACCACGACCGCCTCACGACTTCTCGGATTGCGAGGATCATCTGCATGAGGCCGAGCCTCATGCATGACTCCGATCTTGATCGCGCCATCTTTGGTACGACCCCAAGCCACGACGTTGACTGATGGCGCCTCACGATACTCCGGGCGATCAAACGCCGGCGTACCGTCGACACCACAAACAACAACGTTGCGCACTGCGCCGAACCGAGACGTTGCTTCCCAGTTAATACCCGCGAACTGGTCGCGCGCACCATCTGGACGATCCACGTAGAGGGTCCAGTTGACATCTGCCGGACGACCAGCGAAGAACTCGGACCCCACATCGCTCGGTTTTTTTGTAGCACTCATCTCTGCTGCTCCTTTGAATCCAATTTGAACCCAAATGGTTAGTTGGACAAAAATTACAATCAAAAATAATTACAATTTTTACCCAACTAACTTATAAAAAGAACAGCTCACTATAACACTAAAACTGACTTTTGTCAATATACAAAACCACCCTCGGTTTCCCGAGAGTGGTTTAAATTTTTTGTATTTGTTTTAGATGTTCAGATTGTCCACAGCACTTGTATCAATCATTTGGTTATCCATTGGCTGGCTATCCATTTGATTCATGCGAGGGGCTCTTCCACCAGCTGGCTCATTGATCTTTAGGTTAACGCGAGCATTGTGCTTAGCGCCAACAATCTTGAGCAAGGTGCGGATAGAGCGAGCGGTTTGACCCTGGCGACCAATCACATAACCCATATCGGCTGGATTGACATCGAGCGTGATCAAAACTCCTCTTTCGTCTATGGTGCGAACTGTTTTTACATCATTAGGATTGTTGACAATCGATTTTACGAGTGTCTCAACAAACTGTTGATCTGCTTCCATATGTAATTCATTCTTCACTTTTTAAGTGCAGCCTGTCGACCGCGATTGTTTTGCACAATCACCAGCTCTGCTTGTACTAATAATATCAAATCTTCAAAAACGGGTCAAACTATTAAGCGGCTGGAGCTGTTTCTGTAGCGGCGGCTGGAGCAGCTGCCTGGGCAGCTTTTTTCTTTTCAGCAATTTTAGCAGCACGCTTGTCAGAAATATATACAGATTTCTTTTTCTTTTCACCACTAATAATTCCTGACTGCACAAATAAGTTATGTAAAGTACTAGAAGATTGAGCACCTTTTTCTAACCAATATTTAATACGGTCAGTATTAGGCACAAAACCATCAGCTTTGGCGCGAGGATTAAAAGTTCCTAAAATTTCTAAATTTCTTCCTTGAGTATCTCTACCTTTTTCGGCAATAACCAAGCGATATGTAGGCGCATTCTTTTTTCCAATTCTTTGCAAACGAATAGTTAACATAAATTTTAAATAAATTCTTATACTGAATTCGATTCAGTATCCTGTATTTTAAATTAGACCCTGAAACAAGTCCAGGACACGAGTAAATTGTGACGATTTAGAGCAGGATAAATTTACTATATTTTCTCTTTTTTGTCAACTTTACTCAAAGATTTAACTAATTTCACAACGATATAGTGGACAATGAAGCCGAGTGCACCGTATAGGATAATAGTAAAAATTATATGTATAACTGCAAATATATAAATAGCTACTGATGGAAAAAAATACAGAAAAATAGTGAGTGGTGCGAAAGCCACTACAATCAGGAGCATAATAGGACCCACAAGAAATGTGGCAAGGTCTGATAGATACAACATTCTCGGGCTCAGGGAGCCAGTTTGAAATTTAAATAAATAATAGAAAAGACTTACCAATATTGCTCCAATAATAGCGCCGATGAGACTGCCGTAATATTTTCTAAAAAAATATAAAATTTTCTTCATAGCCCATTAGTCTTCTATTGCTTTTCTGTATAATTATTTGCTTCTTCTAATTTTACGCTGAGCAACTTAGAGATACCGTCGTTATTCATAACCACACCATAGAGAGCGTCGGCAGCATGCATCGTAACTCGATTGTGACTAATAATAATAAATTGCGATTTGGAAGATAGCTCGGCTACGATTTCGGCAAAACGACGAGTATTGGCTTCGTCGAGTGCTGCCTCAACTTCGTCGAGCACCACAAACGGAGATGGGTTGTAGCTTAAAATCGCACAAATTAATGCAATAGAAGCAAGCGTTCGTTCACCACCAGAAAGCGTGTTAATATTTTTAACTTTTTTACCTGGAGGATTTATAGAAATATCTATCCCTGTAAGAATTTTTTCAAAATGTTTCGGCTTTTCATTGTCCAAACTTTTTCCTTCACCAAGCTCTCCACTTACAACAACACCTTCTTCATCCTCTTCTGTTTTTTCTCCATAAATTTCGTAGATATCTCCATCACCACCGCCAAACAATATCTTAATATAACGATCAAACTCTTTACGAATTTTTTTAAATGATGCTGAGCGTTTTTTCTTCATAATATCGTCCAGCTCTAAAATCATTTTTTCTAAATCAGTAAAAGCGGCACGCAAATCGCTGATTTGATCTGACAAGAAATCAAAGCGCTCTTTACTTTGCTGATACTCAACCACCACTTCACTATCAATACCACCGATAAGGCTGAGCTGGTATTTAAGCTGTGAAATTTCCTCTGTTAATTTATGGATATGAGTTGGATCTACAGCGGCTGGATGAGTTTCAACAATAGACTCTATTGAGGCACTTAGCTCTGCTCGAACTTCTTCTACCAAAGCCTCTTGTTTTGTTTCTAGCTTAGCTAGCTCAATTTTTAGCTCGCTCCTGCGTGCCAAAATTTCATTGAGTCGATTTTGCTTTTTTTGCATAGCATCTTGCAACGCAAAAACTCGCTGTTTTTTTTCTTCTTCTTCTTTATTAAAGTTATCTATTTTTTCAGAATATTTTTGAATTTCTTTTTCCTGAATATTTTTTTGCTTTTCTAGCAACTCTTTTTCTTCTGTTAATTTGGACACCAGGAGACCGATCTGTTTTGGATCAGCACTGTACAAGGCAAGCTCGTGCTCGAGACCGCCTTTTTCTTCGGCAGTTTTTTTAATCTCACTTTCCAAAATATTTAACTTAGAGCTAAAAATTTGTTTTTGAGATTCAAATTCCAACAGTTTGCCTTTCACCTGTTCGTATCTACTATCAAGGTCAGCAATTTTTTGTTTTTCTACACGCACTTGCTCCTGAGTCTGAGCCAATTTATTCTGACTCCACGAAAGCCGACTCGAAAAACCAAGAGCGCCTTTTTTAACCTGCTTAAAACCACCTTTCATGGCACCTGTCTTTTCTATTACATCTCCTGCAAGCGTAACCATACGAGCTCGGCCCACACCTATTTTTTGAGCAGCCACCAAATCTTCAACTATAATTGTTTGCCCAAAAACAAAAGAAAAAATATTTGTAAATTTATTATCATACTTAATAATATCTGCTGCCAGCCCAACAACTCCTGGGAGAGACATTATCGAAGCAGCATCCGAGTCTATTATTCTTGGCTTTATTTTATTGAGTGGCAAAAATGTAGCCACCCCCAACCGATTGGTGCGCAAAAATTCTATCCCTAATCTTGCTACCTGTTCGTCTTGTACAACAAGCGCTGACAAATACGAACCAGCTGCTACCTCAAGTGCCATTCGAAATTTTTCTTCAACTTCTCCTAATTCGGCCACGAGCCCGTGCACTACGCCAAATTTTTCTTTATTCTCCAACACAGATTGTACCGCAAAAAGCCCACTTATCTGATGATAATTTTGTTCGGATTGATCAAAAAATATTTGCTTCTCAAGGGCAGATACCGCTAACTGGGCATCAGTTTTATCCCGAGCGATTTGTTCTAAAAGATTTTTTTGCTCTACCACAAATCGACTTGTTTTTTCCAAGTCAGCTTGTAACGAACTATTCTGACTAAGAAGTGATTCGTACCCAAACTTTAAGGTGTTAATTTTTTCTTCAAGCCAACCAATGTTCTGCTTACCTTCTTTGTTATACTCCGTTCGCATTTGACCATCCTTTATTGCCAACTGTCTTTCTAATTCATTTTTTTCTCGAACAAGCGATTGGAATTTAACTTGCAGTTCGTTAAAAATTTCTTGGCGTGTAGAGGCACGGGCCAGTGCTGATAACTCTGTCTGGACTCTGTCTAACTCTGCAAAGGCTTGTCGATAGTTAACTTCTACTTCCGCAAGAGATGTGTTAAATTTATCTAATTCTGATTTGTTAAACAAATAAACAGAGGAATAATAGGTATCCTGACTCGCGCGCAACTGAATTTCAATCTCCTGCCTTTTTTCTAATTTTTTAACCTGGCGCGCTAAAATTTTTAGACGGGGTTCTACCTCTTCTACTAATCGCTGCGCCTGATCTAAATTTTCTTTAGTACGAGATAATTTTAACTGAGCCTGATGCTGTTTGATTTGAAACTCTTTAATTCCAGATGCTTCATCTAAAAAATCTTTACGTTCGCTTGGACTCACGGTGAGAAGCCGATCAATTGTTCCTTGCCCTACTACACTATATGAATGCTGCGCAAATTGCGCTTGTGCCAAAAACATATACACATCAAGCAGCCGAACAGGATTATTATTTATCAAATATTCTCCTTCACCCGAACGATATAAACGACGGGATACAGTAATCTCGGGATAATCTGACATTACTCTATTTTCATCTGAACTAGAGAGACGATCTGTATTATCGAGCACCATCGTTACTTCAGCAGCTCCTAACTGACCTTTAACAGCTGAGCCATTAAAAATTATATCTTCACTTTTTTTACCACGCAATGTCTTGAGACTTTGTTCGCCCATGACCCAACGAATTGCATCCGAAACATTTGATTTACCAGAGCCGTTTGGACCGACAATAGCTGTGATACTATATCGATTATTCTGATATGGCAAAAAATCTAACACCGTTTTTTCGGCAAAAGACTTAAATCCTTTTATTTCTAGACGTTTTAAATACATAAAAAACCTACAGTACCAGACCCTATATACATTAGGTGCACCATCTTTTGGTGGATAGGCTATAATATATCATACCTTGACAGACTAGGACAATAGATATATAATCGCCAGTTAAATTATTAACTATGCATGCCACCGCCAGACAAATTCACCAGCATATCCAGGGTACGACTACCCTAGCTTTAGTTTCTCACCAAAACCCTGATGGCGATACGCTCGGGTCTGCTTTGGCTTTTGCCCAGTATCTTATTAACCAGGGAAAGCAAGTTAAAATATTCTGTCTTTCACCAGTACCTGATAAATTTAACTTCCTTCATAATATAGAAATTGTAAGCAATGATCCCGCTATTTTTAAAGAAGTTGATACTATTACCGTGCTTGATTGTGGTGACCTGCGTTATGCTGGTGTAGCCGAACTCATCAAAGACCATCCTGCCACCATCATTAATATTGACCACCATGCTACCAATGAAAAATATGGTGAATTTAATCTTGTCATGGATAAATGGGCTTCCACAACTGAAGTGGTATATAATTTTTTCAAAGTAAATAATATTTCTATTTCTCCAAGCATGGCTACAGCACTTCTGACTGGGCTCATCACAGATACAGATAATTTTACTAATGGCGCTACTTCATATACGGCACTGACCGCTGCTGGCGAACTATTACGCCTTGGAGGCAACTGGATAATTATTAATCGTTCATTATTACAAAATAAATCTATCCACCTGCTTAAGCTCTGGGGACTGGTCTTAAGTCGATTGAAGAAAAAAGAAGAGATGAGTCTCGCGTATACATACCTAACCAACCAGGATATGATTGAACACGGAGCCAGCGATGCAGATGTAGAAGGCATAGCGAATTTTTTAAATAAACTAAATAATGATGATGCCGCCATTTCTCTATTTATGAAAGAAACCGAGGATGGAAAAATAAAAGGAAGTTTCCGCACCACCCAAGACGGCATTGATGTGGCCGCTATGGCCAAACAACTTGGCGGAGGTGGACATAAAAAGGCAGCTGGATTTACTGTGGAAGGTACGGTTGAAAGTACAGTGAAAAAAATCATAGATTTACAAATCCAAAAATAACTTATATACTCAACTATATATAAAATAATTAAAACTATATGAATCTTGAACCAAGTTCTCAGTTCTTAATCCCTACTGTTATCGAAAAAACTAATTACGGCGAACGAGCCTATGATATATACTCTCGCTTATTGCAAGATAGAATCATATTTTTAGGCACCCAAGTCGATGACAGTGTAGCCAATGTAATAATTGCCCAGTTATTATTCTTGGAAAACCAAAACCCAGAAAAAGATATTAAACTCTATATCAACTCTCCAGGCGGATCTGTTACTGCTGGTATGGCCATTTATGACACTATGCAACATATCAAACCTGATGTGAGTACAATTTGTATTGGTATGGCAGCAAGTATGGGGGCATTTCTTTTAAGCGCAGGCGCAAAAGGCAAACGATTTGCCCTGCCTAATGCTGAGATCATGATCCACCAAGTAATGGGCGGTATGGAAGGCCAAGCGAGCGATATTAAAATTCGAGCTGAACGAATCCTTCGCATTAAAGAAAAGCTAAACCAAATTATGGCCAAGCATACTGGTAAAAATTTGGCCCAAGTAGAAAAAGATACTGACCGAGATAATTTTATGAGCGCCCAGGAAGCACTCAAATATGGTCTTATTGATAAAGTAATCGAAAAAAAATAAAGCTAGATTATCTAGTCTCATAGAAGCATAATTACAAAAAAAGACTTATGTAGAATAAGTCTTTTTTTGTTTAATATTAGCCAAATTTTATTATTTATCCCCTATCACCCCTTGACAAAAATGACCCCCTGTGGTATATTTAGTCGTTATCTATTAATCAGATATTCCAAGTTAGGTAGATATCGGATAACAACACACTTAGAAAACTTTGAGAGGGTATGGAGCGTTGCTTACTAAAGCTAGCAAATAACGCCCCGTATCCACGACAAGCATGGAGATGTGTTAGAGGGACCAACAGGCTTCGGCTCGTTTTCTTCTTTAATACATCTTCTTGGGTGCGGTTCAGAAGGGAATTTCCTTCCCTTCAATAAAAATAAACCACCCTCCGACATATCCTGTCGGAGGGTGTGTTGTTTTTAGATGTAACTTTTACTATGGACTGTCCCCTATCTCTAACGGTACTTCTCCAACTGGAGTGGTACTACTTACTCCCGACTGCCCCACTACACAAATTTGTGGCAACGGTCGATAATAGCTATCAAACACTCGTTCTGTTTTTTCACCAGCGGCATTGATAATAGTATATGTAAAGGAAGTAACGGCACCGCGGAAAGCAGCCTGACATGTTTTCTCACCTGGTTTTAAATTGGTCGAAACTATTTCTTTTGGAGCACCGGCTGGAATCCATTTCGAAACTTCTGGATGAGTATAGGACCCTTTACGGCCATCACTTCTACCCCACAAAGTAAAAACCAACTGCTGTTTGTCATAATCAATCGAAGTCTGAAGCAGCATATAGTTACCAGTATCATTAACAAATTTCAAATCCAAACTAGGCTCATAGAGAGTAGCGTCAGTTCCTGGGTTCCCATTTACTGGATCGGCATAATAGCCTACAACAAGTGAATGATTACGGCGTTCGCTAATTGGTAATCCTGTATTCATGGCCATTCTAAATAACGTAGTACCAATCTGACACATACCACCGCCTACTTCTGGAACAATCTTATCACCTTTTATAACCTGCTCTGGCAAAAATCCATTATCCCTCGTATATGGCCCTGCATATTTATTAGCAGAAAATTCTTCACCGGGTTTAATAAGCACACCGTTCAAGCGTTTAACGGCGTTAGCAATATTTTTTATACGATTAGTATGACTATCTTTAAATGTCGAGTAGCCAGTACCTACTATTTCCAAAATCCCTAAATCATTGACACTAGACATGGCCACATTCGGCTCAACAATATCTACCGAAACCGTTACTGTTTTTGCCAGCTCTGCGGGATGAAAATTTCTCTGTCGAAATACCGAATCTAAATCAGCATATGTCTTCTCTTCATTGAGCGCCAAACCAGACTGATTAGCTTCAAATTCTTTTACCTTATCATTTTCCATTACAAACTTTGCATCCTTGGCTGGCATATTGATAAACGGAACAAGTGTCTCTAAATATAATTTTACTTTCTCTTTATTTAAAGCAAATAGAAGCTCCCCATTTTCTCTTCTGACTTCAAGCCAGTCTGTATACATGCTTGGTCCAACTGTCCAATCACGCTTAATACCAGTTTGAGGATCAGTATAATTCAAGCCTAGGTTACCATAGTTTAAAACTTCCGCCAGCTTAGGGGTTACTGCATCTAGATCTCCAATGAACACATCTGGTTTAAATTCTTTTTTAGTAATAGACACAGGTGCAAGCGACAAATGCGCAAGATGATTCTGCAAACTCACCCGTGCCTCGGGATAGTCAAAGATAAAACCAGTTTTTTCTGATTCGAGTAAATAAGTCAAAGGCGACAGGCCAGTGACTTTAATATTGGCATTGCGCGGCAGATCACTAAAAGGCACCATATAGCTCTCCAAGTCAGAAATCAACTTATCTTCCATAGCAACTTGTGCATCAACAATCTTTTTCCCAAAAAGACGAAGGTAAATAGGCTGCCACATGTTTCCTAAAAAACTATTTGACCTGCCTACACGAACAAGCGCATCAGCTGTCGCCTCGCTATTTATACCAACGAGCTCTCCCGAACTATCATCGGCATAAACGGTAGGCAACTTAAAGTTCTGAACTCCTGCCTCACTAGTAAAATTAAAATCTAAGCCTTCTTTAGCTATTCTGTCGTTAAAGTTTTCAATAAAATCTCTTGCTTGATTTTTAGTCAAACCACCAAAATGGTGATCGCCCACATACACCCCTGGAAAAATTGTATCTTTATATAAAGCACTATATGCAACACTGCCACCAAAAAAAGCTGCTGCTAAAAATAAAAAAGTCCCTGTTGCTACCAAGGTATTACGCTTCAAGTGGCCATTATAATTAATGGGTATGATTTCTTTTATTTCTTCTGTTATTTTTGACATATATAAAATACTAATCTTCTATCACCATAATTGGAATATTGCTTCCGCGATCTGATTTTGGTAACCGTAACGTTAAGACACCGTTGTTATACTGAGCCTGCGCAAGTTCTGGCTTAACATCTACGGGCAAAATAATACTACGAGAAAACTTTCCCCAATAACACTCCTGATTAAAATGTTCGCTTGATAGATCAATTGGAGATAATCGCTCTCCTCTAATAGTAAGGAGGTCATTATGCAAATGCAGCTCAATCTGTTCTGGCTTGGTTCCCGCCATTGCAGCCACCACTATAAGCTCTGTCGCAGTTTGTGCCACATCAACAGCAAGCTGGCCTTCGGATAAAGAAGCTTGCTCTTTATTTTTTAAATACGAAAAATCTACAGCACTATCATTTTCTGGTAGAGAAAAAGAGATTTTTTTTAACTGGCCGTTAAACATAAAAAATCTATTTAGCTTATTTTTACATTCTATACAACAATAAGTCAAGGAGTTCTAGATGAGTTTTAATACATTCCACCAATTTTCGATGTAGTCCACTCTTTTATTTTGATATTTAAGATAATAGGCATGCTCCCACACATCAAGCGCCAAAACTGGCTCATGACCTAAGCTAAGTGGTGAGTCTTGATTAGGTAATGCATAGACCTGTAATTTTTTATCCTGATCACGGACGAGCCATGCCCAACCACTTCCAAATTGCCCAGCTGCAGCTTGGCTAAATTTTGTTTTAAAATCTTCCATCGTACCAAACTGCTTAGTAATATCTGCGACCAAATCCGTATTAACTTCTTTTTCTGGACCCATTAATTTCCAGAAAAAGGCGTGATTCACATATCCACCCCCATGATTACGAAGTATTTTTTTATCATCATCACTAAGCTCGAGCTTATTTAAGTCCATCAACAGTTCTTCGGCTGCGTCAAATTTTAACTGTGGATTTTTTTCTAAAAAACCATTAAATTTATCGAGGTATGCTTGATGATGTTTGCTATAATGAAACTCCATGGTCTTAGCATCTATATATGGTTCAAGTGCATCATATGCATATTCAAGCTTAGGCAGTTCAAACTTCATATTTTATATATTGGAATAAATTAAATAACAAGTTTACTGTATCATTTTTTGACAAACTGGACAATATCGCGAGCTACGTCCACCAATTTTTTTATTAGCGATAACACCCTTCCGACAACGAAAACATTCTTTTTTATCACGTTGGTATACTTGTAAGAAATCAGAAAAATTTCCTTTTCTCCCATGAGTGCGTACATAACTTTTAAATGTTGTCCCCTTGTACTTAATGGCTTTTTTTAAAATACTGATAATAGCCTTGAACAGATCAACTTTTTCGCCGTCAGATAAGGAGCTGGTCTTTCTACCAGGAAATATCCGAGCTGCAAAACAAACCTCATCTGCATAAATATTACCAATCCCCGCTATAAGTGATTGGTTAAGAAGCACTGATTTTATCGGCGCGTTTCTTTTTTCTAAAATTTTTAAAAATATTTTTAAAGTAAAATTTTTGGTTAGTGGCTCCGGACCATAGGTGGCAAAAATTCGCTCCTTTTCTTTTGAAGAAACGATCCTTAAATATCCAAACTTACGCATGTCATTAAAATATAATGCCGAACCGTCATTAAATTTCCAGACTACCCATGTATATTTGCCAGGCAATTTTTCTTCTTGAGAACCTGAAAGACTGTGACCTCCTGCAATAAACCCTTTATCGTACTGATACACGAGCTGCCCCGTCATCTTTAGGTGAATTAACAAAAAATTACCATCTGACAAATCCACTGCAATGAGCTTGCCGATGCGATCAATTTTTTTGACATGCTTATTCTGCAGAGCTATTTGAAATTTTTTAATTCCATCTTTAACTGGCGCCTTATGTAAAACTTGGACATTGGTTATTTTTTTTCCAACAATTACTTTACTTAGATCATTTCTAATAGTTTCGACCTCTGGTAGTTCGGGCATATTGTTACAAAAAACTCGAAATTATTAAACCCATTCTTTGCCTTGCCTACACAGCAAAAGCGACGCCTGAAGCGGTTCAGCCATAACTTCTTTTACTAATTTTTCCATACGAACTCCTTGTGATCCTTTGGCTAATATCACATCGCCTTGCACCATTTTTTCCTGCAAAAATCTGCCAGCTTCTACACTACTCGCAAAAGAGGCAATTTTATTTTCATCAAACCCCGCTTCTTTGGCAGCTAAGGCCGTATACTTGGCAGCTTCTCCTACAGTAATTAAGAAATCTAATTCAAGTTCTGCAACTTTAAAACCAATTTCACGATGAGTATTTTCTGTTTCTGGCCCTAATTCTAACATATCTCCCAAAACAGCGTACCGACGAGCAGATTGCCCGACCTCTATATGGGAGAGTGCTTCAAGCGCCATTTTTACTGCCTCTGGACTAGAATTATACGTATCATCAATTATCAAGGTATGTTTTATACCATCTACTAAACGCATGCGGCCAGGTAAACCTTCCAGCTTACTCAACGCCTGAGAACCTTCGATTATATTTACCCCAAAAATAGTGCCTACAGCCAGCCCAGCCAGAGCTGCAGAAATAGCAGAACGAGAAATTACTCCAGGTAAAAATACAGGCACGACATTGCCTTTATACAAAACTTTAAAATTCAATCCTGCAGGCCACTGCGTGGAATCATTTTTTATAATATTAACATCGGTAACTCGTAAGTCTGCACCGTCTTTAAAACCATAGGTAATAATTTCTGCTTTGGTAGCACCGATATTTTGCATTACCGTATCACTATCGAAATTTAAAACAGCAAAACCATCTTGGCGTAAATGAGAAATAATAATTCTTTTTTCTTGAGCAATTTTTTTAATGGTCTTAAAAAATTCTGTATGCGCATGAGAAATCATTGTGAGCACGCCTACTTTACATGGCGCCAAATCGGTAAGGTAGCTAATGTCACCTGGCTTATCAGCACCCATTTCCAAAACTAAAATTTCTGGATAATTTTTATCAGTAACTAAAATTAATTTCTTTGCTTTTATAATTACCCGTAACCAACCCCATAGAGATCTGCCTGGTGTTTTTTCTATGCCAATAATAGTAAGTGGTAGACCTATTTCATTATTATAATTCTTACTGTTGCGACGCACTGAAAATTTAGTTTCTAAAATACAGGCTATCGCCTCTTTTGAAGATGTCTTACCAACCGAACCTGTAACACCAATAATATCTGGCTTATATTTTTCTAGTATTTTTTTAGATAGACCTCTCAAAATAGACTGTAGAATATTTTTCAGCATAACGAATAACTTAAAGCTCTTAAAATTTAATTATTTATCTCCGGGTACACCATAATAATCCAAAACAAATTTTGCCACATCTTTGAATACTGGGGCAGCAGTAGACTCTGCCCAATTCTGTTTTGGCTCCTCATATTTTACCAGTAATACAAACTGCGGATCTGTAGCTGGAAAATAACCGACAAATGTATGGTTAGTTTTATCTTTTTCATACCCTCCATCTTTGGCAGCAATTTGGGCAGTTCCCGTCTTGGCAGCCACATAATAGTTTGTCATCCCCGCTACCTTGGAATATGTCTTTTCAACTACAGAAATGAGCATGGCTGTGATAAGTTTATCAGTACTAGGAGAAATTACAACTTCTGTCTGGGGTTCAGTCTTATCAACCTGGCCATTATCATGACGCACCTCGTCTACAATGTATGGCTTAGGCATACGCCCACCGTTGGCTAAAGCAGCGTACGCTGTGGCGATTTGGAGCGGCGTAACAGAAAAACCCTGACCAAAAGAGCCAACGGCTGTATAAATGTCAGCTGTTTTACTTAAAGAAGAGATATCGCCCCCTGTTTCTGTATCCAAACCAATACCCGTTTTTTTACCAAACCCAAATTTTTCTACATAATCCTTAAACCTTGTTTTACCAATTTTTTCTGAAACCCAAATCATACCAGTATTAATTGAATTTTCTAGAACATTGGTCATTGTTACCTGCCCATACACTTTATCTAAAGCATTATGAATTTTATATCGATTGATAATTCTTTCTCCTGTATCAGTAAACGTGGTAAACGGACTAACCAAACCCAAATCAAGTGCCATAGACATCACAATAGGCTTAAAAACTGAACCTGGCTCATATGGAGTAAAAATGGTTGTATTATTATATACACTCACATCTTTTACATCAGAATACTTATTAGGATCAAAGTCAGGCAAACTGCACATAGAAAGAATGGCTCCGGTTTTTGGATTCATTAAAATAAGCGAAGCGCTTTTAGCCTGATACTGTTCAAACCCTGCTTGCAACCTCTGACACGCTTTATACTGAACATTTCTGTCTACGGTTAATAAAAGATCGGCTCCGTTTTCTGCTTGCTTTAGTGTACGATTGGCAACTGAAATAATACTACCCATAGCCCCTTTTTCTCCCGAAAGAAACCCGCTCTTTCCAGCCAAGGCACTGTCCCAAAATCCTTCTATACCATACCGACCCGAGAGCTCTCCTTTTTCATTTTGACCAGTGAACCCTAAAATATTTGCAGCTAAATTTGCTTCTGGATAATATCTAAATTCCTGGCCTGTCGTATTAATTCCAAATATACGAGCCGCGCTAATTATATCTTTATTTTCTTCAGAAACTTTTTTGGCAATAGGCTCGTACGGATCATTCTTTTTTGACAGTTTATTAAACAGGTTATTTTTTTCTTCTTCTGAAAAATTTAAAACAGTTGCTAAAAAATTAGTGGTGCTTGGAACTTGGCCAACAGGAATATCTCGGGGCACCGCATATACAGAATAGTACTGACGATTTACTGAAGCAGGATATTCTTTATTTTTATTACGAGTATCTTGCAAAAAGATACTGCCTCGATGCGGATATAATTGCTGATAGATTTCATGATTATTTAAAGCGAGAGCTGCATAGTATTTATGATCTATAACTTGCAATACAAAAAGTCGAGCCACAATTATTGCAGCACCCACCAGAACTAATATAGAAATAAATCTAAGAGAATTATCCGCTTCTTTTTTGGCTAACATGAAAACAATCTAGCTTACTTAAAAACCCAGAATTTTAGCTATTATACCTTTATTTTTTCTATAAATCAAAAACCCTCATCTACATGAGGGTTTTTGATTTTAAGTATAGATTATTCCAAAATACCGTCTAGATTTACATCGTATAGAATCTCTTCATTTAGCTGACGATAATTTATTATCTCTTCTTCTTTAAACCAAATTTTTATCTCTCGTTCAGCTTCTTCAGGCTTATCAGAAGAATGGATCAGGTTTCGAACGGCTCTTTCATCTTGACCAGATAAGGCGTAAGAATCTAAAGTTAAGTCACCACGAATAGTGCCGATATCAGAGGTAAGAGGTTCAGTACCACCAACCAACTTTTGTACTACCCCAACTGCCTGGTTTCCAGATAACACCATAGCTACTACTGGACCAGAAGTCATAAATTTTACCAAAGCACGAACTATATCTTTTCCGTATTCCATTGCATCTTTGTCTACAACCAAACCAGCGGCCTTACGATCATTTATCGTACGTTCACCTTTTTTAAGAAACCAAGCTTCGTCTTTATTATAATGAGTCCAGCACTGCTCTTCAGTTGGCACTACCATTTTCATAGCGCTCACTTTGAGACCAACACGCTCAAATCTTTGAATTATCTCACCTACCAACCCTCGCTGCACACCGTCTGGCTTGACGATGACAAAGGTTTTTTCTTTAGAAGGATGCATCATAGTACAGTCTTATTAATGAGTAAATTTGTCTTAATAATAGTCTAAAGCCATTCAAAAGTCAAAAATGGCTAATTTATAACATAAAAACGGAAGCTGGCAGTACCCTCGGCACGCTTAAGTGTAATTATGAGCCCTGCCATAATTATAGCTTTATCTGCAATATTATGAATATAACAGTAGGCACGAATAGCTTTTTGCAAACGAATCTTTTTAGAATATGTAATAGAGTCATCGTGAGCCAACTCACTATCTTTTCTAGTTTTTACTTCAACAAAATAATAATCATCACCTTTAGTAGCAACGATATCTACTTCACCCATAGTCGTGTGATAATTACGATCAACAACCACAAAACCCTGACGAATTAAAAAATTACAAGCTTGGGTTTCTCCCCAATCTCCAAGATCTTTTCTCCTTCTAGACATAAACCGAAAGATGCACTATTTACTCTTTGGTAAATATTTTTCAATTCGTGCGCGCCTGTCTTCTTCGCTTTTAATTTCTGGCACTCTTTTTAAGAAGTAACGAACAAGAGCTGACACTTGCCAAACCATAACTACAAGCCACAACAACATCCAAAAACGCCATGATAAAAAGATAATAGCTTCTTGACGAAAAAACATCCACACCATTGCCAAGAAACCCATAGTAATTCCGATAGTACCTGCTCTTCTCAGTAAAACTTTTTTAAATTTCTCTTCTTGATACAAAGATACTATTTTACAAACCAAGCCAGCTACTATAAGAAATAAAAATGTTCCGATAAGCAACCAAAGCGATGTGCCTTGAGCGGTGAAAGGCTGTCCAAACCAATAGTCTACATGAAACAAATTTTTTATATTCATACAAATGTTAATTAAATCTTTTCAAAAATTAATGAGTAATGATAATCTCCTGGCAAAATCTTTTCTACAAACTTAAAGTTTTCTGCTATAGCCAAACTAGACAACTCTTCGGGACTAAGCAACGATTTTTCATCTGGACCGAGCATGCCTAATTTTTTTGCCCAATCTACCGCTACCAGATACCCACCCTTTTTAAGCATGCGAGAAGCTTCTTTAAGAGCTCCTGCCTTATTTTTCAATTGAAATAATACATTAACACAAAAACATACGTCAAGTGACCCCGTCGGTATTGGCGTCTTGCCCGGCATTTCAATGTCCGACCAAACAGTTTGAACATTATCTATTCCCCCGCTCCGAGCCAAGCTTTTTATGCTTTCAAGAATATTCTTTACCACATCAACTGCATAGACCACACCCTTGTCTCCTACTACCTTTACAGCTGGAAATACAAAATGGCCAGTTCGACCACAACCTAAGTCGGCCACTCTTTTTCCTGGAGATAAGGCAATTTTTTCAAAAATTTTATACGGATCAATAAGGGCTGTACCAGTATGCGCCATACAAAAACAATTTATCTTATAAAGATTTTACCAACTGTACCTAATAAAAAATTATTAAGCAAATTAGTAATCGCTAAAAAACCAAAAAAAATAAAGGCAATGCCTATTAATTTATACAGCAACCGAGTTCCTCCGCTTGTGCCTAGTTTTTCTTCAGCCCAGGCATTGTTGCCAAAATTTTGAATAAACCATTCTGTTTTAATTACTAAAAGCACTCCGATTAAAACCATTATTAAGCCAACAAAATATCGCATAACACAAATTTAATTAGATATATCTATAGAATAGAGTTTAGCATTTTATAACAAAAAAGAAAAGCCTCATTAAGACTTGTAAACATACAATATAAGTGTGCGCGGGAGAGGACTCGAACCTCCATTCCCTTACGAGAGCTACCACCTCAAGGTAGTGCGTCTACCAATTTCGCCACCCGCGCCTCTTCTGCAAAAATCTATTTTTTATTTGAATCGTAGTCAGTCTGATATCCAGGATTAACATTCGGACGCAGCTGATTAGGATATTCAATATCTGTCTTTACATCATACGAAACTTTTTTGAAAAACTTAAAGACCTCATACGGGGCCTCAATATTACAGATCATATACGGTTTATATATTGGCTGACCTTGTCGTGTCTGCCCAAATGAACCTTCGGAAGAAACCATGATACTACCTGAATTCTGCTTAAAAAGTTTATCCCAAAATCCAACAATCACCTGAGCATCAGAAACCTTATCAAAATCTATATAGATAAAATCTCTACCAATTACTCCTGTCTGAAAAATAACTCTTTTGCTAGTAATAGCAAAATAAAGATGCTTATATAGCAATAATTTATATACAGGCAAACCAACTATAAAAAACAGGCCGATAAGTGCAAAAGGAATGAGTACTAAATTTAAAGATGAAAAAATAGAGGGGAAGCTACTAACAGCATTTACGCCAGCCATTTTAAAAACAGAGGTTATCTTAAAGGCAGGCAACAAGAACCCAACCCAGAGCAGACCGAATAACGCCATAGGAACAATTCCGGTAAAAAAATATGGCCAAAATTTTGGTGCTCCTTCCCACAATACTTTTTCGTCTGCCTCTACTACCTTATCTAACTCTTTCATAATATAATAAAAAAATTATTAAATATTTAATCTGTTCAGAACTTTCTATCTCGACCGACTATCATTTCTACCTTGCTATGAGCCAATTTTATTTTAACTTTCACCTCTTTCGACATCTTACCGTCAGCCTCTACGGAAAAGGCTTCTTTACCAGTAATAATCATTTCTTCAAAAGGAAAGATACTTGGCTCCTCATATTTATATCCCCACCAGCCACTTTTTGTCAATGGTCTAATAAAGGCCTCTAGCTTTCCATCCTGCGGATGAACCACGTGTTGCTCCGCGTCTTTCTTGTCTCTTTTCCAAAAAAAGGGCTGCAAATTACAGACAATCACTTCCATTTTATCCTTGGCAGTCACTTTAAACCGTTCATCATAGACCACTTCTAAATTAGCAGGCATAACCCGCAACTGCGAAACAAAGTATCTATTATTCATCCAACCTACATCTAAGAATTCTTTACGACGACGTGATAAAACTGTACAAGCTTCTACGCCGACTGGAATACCTAATACTTCTGCAATGGTATTATTTGGCCCAACGGGTAAAAACCCAAACGTGCAGTCCGAGGTTGCGCTCCGAGAGAGTACTTGCCCAAAAGTTGCATCATTACCAACGATTACAATTGTTTTTGCTCCGCGTTTTATCTCGTCTTCAATGATTGATTTTGAATCAGTATAATTTTGCAAACGCAAAATCTTACCAGCTATACCATAGTCGGTAAGCACAACCTCCATTGAATGAATGATGGGAAGGAAATTTTTTTGACGTAAAAAATTGTCGTAGATATAAACATACATAGTAGAAAATTTCTAGCTCCTATATCGCCCTGTCAATTGGGGTGGCCGAGAGTGGTTAGTCAATAAACGAAGAAGTCTCTTCTACTTTTTTAAAAGTTTTTGTTCTTACACTTTTTTCAGCAGCTTCCATACCAGGCATAGTTACCTTGCCATACAAAATAGCACCTGCTTCGATTTTTAAATTTCTAACATCAATGTCACCAATTACTTTGGAGGTAGAGGTTAGTTCAAGCGATTCTTTTACTTTCATATTACCCTTCACTTCTCCAGCAATTGTCGCACTACCAGCCCGAACATTGGCAACAATTTTTGCGCCCATTTCTACGGTTAAATGCTTACTAGTAAACACACTACCAGATACAGTGCCCTTTACCACAATATTACCTTCGGAAGCAAAATCACCTTCTACATTTACCGACGGCCCCACGACAGTTTCTACTTCATCCTGCACACCAGAATGCGACTGATTACCAACTTCAAGCTCATTAGTTTCTTCAACAATTTTGGCAGGCTGTCTTTGAAAAATCATATGTTTGTATTAATAGCTATTATTTTTTACTCCGAGAATATAATTATATAACAATTCTCTAAAAAAATCCAACTTACAAAGAAACTGTACTTTTTTGTACTACTTGATCAACCGGCACTTCTTTTGGTTTTACTGGCACCCAAAAGCCAAACTCACTTCCCTTACCTAATCCATTGCTACGCGCCCAAACGCGACCGCTGTGCGCTTCGATAAATTTACGACACACATAAAGACCTAAACCCGTACCACTAATACCAATCGTTCGAACATTATCACCACGATAAAATTTCTGGAAAAAATTATTTTCATCCGCTTTATCAAAACCAATCCCCTGGTCTGTGACTTTCATAGCTATACCTTGGTTCTCTTCTTCAAGAAATACCTTTACCGTCCCTTTTTCACTGTATTTCAAAGCATTATCAATAAAATTATAAATAACATGATGCATTTTTTCTGAATCGCAATATACATCCGTCATTTTCTTTGGACATGCCCAGACCAATTTTAATTTCTTTTCTTTTGCTTTTAATTTTAAATCATTTACCGAATCATCGATGAGCGTGCAGACATTATTCATAGCAAACGAATACTTAGTGCGGCCTTGTTCAATACGAGTAATATCAAGCAGCGTATCGACAAGTTTTACTAAATGCTCGTTATTTAGATCCATGTCATCTAACACCTTGAGCGTGCTTGGTTCTATTTTTCCATAACTACCATCTTTTATTAACTCTATATACCCTTTTAAAATAGAAAGTGGCGTACGCAACTGATGAGACGCTATCGTTAAAAATTCTGTTTTTTGCTTATCTGCTTCCTGCAACAAGCTATTCGCTTTTTCTAAAGATTCCGCTAATTTAGTAACCTCTTCTCGTCGATGGACTTCGTTTCTAACACTTTTTATCAGGGAATACGATACCGTAGCAACTGCACCTACTAAAAAAATATTGACTATAAATTGCTGATACGAATTTGAAAGTACGAGCTGTAAGACTAAGAAAAAATTTAAAATTAACAAAAAACCTTCAGTTGCAATAACTTTTATATCGAGCAGCTGATGCCTTAAAATAGCATAGGTAGTAAAAGCAGCAATAATAGTTGAGAAAAACTGTCCGAGCCAATTTAGTTCAAAGTAACCAAACCAAGGTAAAATTAAATTTGTAACCATGGCCAAATTAGCTCCAAAAAAATACCCTGTTAAGATATATAAAATTTGACTATGCACAATACCTCGCGCATGACGTAACTTTTTAAATAAATTAATAAACCCAAAGATAAAAAATAGACTAATATGAGAAGAATACACTGGATACAAAGGGCCCCATAAAATTTTATCTTCACCTCTATCAACAAAAGAAATTCCTTTTATCATTAGGTCTGGATGCAAACAAAGAAGCACGATTAATAAATTTTCTATGAGAAGACTAATATTAATCCAGAGTGGTACTTTTTTATTATCTGGAAATACATAGGTAAATAAAAAAAAGCTTGTTGAGGTAAACGAAGCCATGATATATAAAAGTCGTGCCCAAATTAAAACTTCACCAAAAACATGTCCTCTATAAAAAACCATCGGCAAAACCCAACCTGCGATTGCCAAAATTGCCACGGAATATGCTTTTCCTCCTGGTGTTTTACGACCATACCGATACAACAACCACAACAATACTGCATGAATAATAAGCGAGACTGCAACAATTATATTTCTAAAATCGAGTTCAAACATAATTATAAATTATACACTTTTTTTGATAAAAAAACAAAGCATTCAAATCTAAGTTTGAATGCTTTGTAAAATTCGCGAACACCCCATCCGTGCTCGCGGAGAACCTCATCAGAACCTCGGATGCTGACCGAGGTTGGGAGTGATACCCAGGAACCTTGCGCGTTGTTCAAACACGCCATAGCTCACCAGGGAGCTCCTACCGAACACCGACACCACCAGCGCCTCGAGGAGACAGCCGGGGATGTCACCCTGCTTGAAATCCGGCAAAAGCGGTAGGTACCGCAAGCCCTTGCCTTCTCCCTTGCTAGTAATCTTGCAGACACCTGCAAGCTTGGCCCGCAAAGACTCTACCATCTCACGGCCCATCATCGGGTGGGTGTCATCAAGAACAACAACACCGTGCTTCAACTGCTCGATAGCAGCCTTGGCATCATCGCCCTTGCCCGTGAGAACAACAGCAAGATTCGCTTGCGCGAGGATCTCGCTGTTGCTAGTCTTCAACAACTTCCCTTCTCGCTCGTCGTAGCCATACCTGGGATCGAGCGCAATCACACAGCTAACACACTCTTCGCGGGCCAGCAGCCTGACGACCTCAGAACCAGTGTGACCAGCGCCACCAATGACGGCGACAACCACACTCTTCCACGCACGCCCATCTTCTCGTTCGGGAAGACGATCTATGATTGCCTCCCTGACAGAGTTAAGCACCGTGTAGCAAGTGCCAAGCATCCCCGTCACACAAGGCTCGACAGGCGGCGCCTTTGATGCGGCAACAATCCAACCAGGCAATTGCCCAGCCAGTGCAATCACAGCGCTCGGAAAACGAGACTCGACCTCGCGAACGATCTCTAGAGCAAGGTGAGGATTCTTAACGATCTCCTCCCTGCTCTTAGTAGTGGCCAGGATCAAGCCGCGACGGCGCTCATGACCACTCTTGAAACGAAGGAACCCGATGAGCCCCAGCAGTCCGATGATTCGCTCAACGAACTTGGGCCAGCAGGCTCTCTTGTGACGCTCGTCCCCGTAGACGAGGAATACGAAATCCGGCTTGTAGACAAACCGAATGACGAGAAACCAGAGGATCTCCAGAGTGATGAGAAACCCCTGCCGAAAGAAGTTGACCAGTAGCCGCTTGAGCGACATAACCACCTCCCGGTGGGGATCTTACGTTGTAACCACGCTTATTTAGTTACCAAGGATTGGCAAAAAACAAAGCATGAGTAGTTAAGAATTTATTACATTTCCACAACCGTGTCAATGGTAAGAAGCTTTAAAGAATTTTCTAAAACACTTTTTGCTGCGCTCACAAGCTGCACCCGTGCTGCAATAAGTTCTTTTGTTTCTGCCTTTAAAATACTCTGTTTGTTATAAAAATTATTAAATGCCTGAGCTAAGTCAAAGCTATATCTTGTAATTACTGAAGGATTATACTCAAACAAGGCCTGACTTACGATTTCTGGATATTTTGCCAACAATAAAATTAACTGCTTCTCTTCTAACTTATCGAGCAAACCATACTTAATACTGCCTATTTTTAATCGTGGTGATTGTTTTAAAATACTATTTATTCTTGCAATAGAATATAGCACATACGGACCCGTAAACCCTTCAAAAGACGAAGCCTCTTTGATATCAAAAACAATATTTTTTGCTGCCTCATGTTTTTGCATATCAAACTTAAGCGCAGCCATAGCAAGCAGCCTCACATTGGTATTTATTTTTTTCTCGCTCCAATCTGGATGTCTTTGTACAGACTCGGCTTTAAGCTTGCCAAACACATCGGCAAATAAATCTTCATATAAAATAACATTGCCGAGTCGAGAGGACATTTTACCTTCTTTTAGATTTACTAAGCCGTACCCAATATGGGTTAGTTTTTTATCAAAGCCCATTAATTCTAAAATTTTATACAGCTGCTTGAAATATAAATTCTGTTCAATACCAGTAACCACAATACTTTCAGCGACAGTAAACTTTTTAAACTTTGCCACTGCCAGCGGTAAATCACTAGTCAAATACAAACCTGCACCATTGGACTTGCGAAGCAGTGCAACATCTAACTTATACTGACTTAAATCAATAATAATTGCCCCGCCTTCTCCTACTGTGGCAATACCTTTTTTTAACAAATCATCAACAATTTTTTGCCCTTTGCCTTTTAAATCTTTCTCATAAAAAACAGCGACATGTCGCACTCCTAGATCTTTAAATATAGTTACAAACTGATCAATACTCCAAGCTCTTGTTTTCATAAACAACGGCCACAACTTTTTGTCATGGGCTTCAAGCTGCCTTTGGACCTCTGCCACTTCTGGCGCAAATTCTGGATTTTCTTTTAACTTTTGACTCGCTTCGGCATAAATATCACCAAGCCATTTTTGTTTATTTTCTGGCAACTTTTCATCTTTGTGAAATTTTTGCAAACCCCACAAACATTTGGCCACATGACTACCAAAATCATTTAAATAATTTACAGGGTATACTTTATATCCATTATGCTCATATAGACGAACCAAAACATTACCAATACAAACATTGCGGAAATGACCAATATGAAATTCTTTATGAGTGTTATTAGACGGATATTCAATCAATATTTTTTTATCCTTACCAGAATTATTAATACCATATTTTTTTCCTTTTTTTACTATGTCTTTTATTACCATTTCCGCCACTGCACCAGCACTCAGATAAAAATTTATATACGGACCCAAGGCTTGCACTTTACTTGCCAAACCCAACTGACCACTATTTATTATCCCCTCTATTTTTTTCGCCGCGTCTACTGGACTTACCTTCCATTCTTTAGCAATCCCAAAACAAGCAAACGCAAAATCCCCCATCTCTGGATTTGGCGGAACAGTTAATTCTACACCACCCGCTACTCCTGCTCTTTCTAATAAATTATAGATATACTGCTTTACTTCACTTGCCATACTTAAACTTAATTATTTGTATCCGGGGTTTGGGGCGGTAATGTCTGAGCAACCCAGTTTGCAAAACCAAACCCATTCCCGAGGCGAGTTTTACCGCCCCAAAACTTTTTGTTACTTTTTGGTTACAAAAAGTAAACCACCCACCATTTATATAATCTTCACAAAAAACCGACTACCCTTCTGCACCACATCCCCTGTCTTTACCTGCACATCAATCGCAACTACTTTCTCATCATTAATTTTCACCCCGCCCTGACCAATCACTTGGCGCGCTTCGGATTTACTCTTGCAAATACCAGATTCTACCAACACGGTAATAATATCTAACACACTTGGTTTGAGTTCGGGGATTTCTTGAGGCTTAGATTTTTCTTGAAACACTTTACTAAAATGCTCTTCAGCAGTTTTTGCATACTTTTCCCCCAAAAATGTTTTCACAATTTCAAAGGCGAGTTTTAATTTTTGATCACGTGGATTTTGTGTTTCAGTTTGGATTTTTTGTATTGCATCCATTGGCATAGTGGTACACAACTCAAATCCATTAGCAATCATGCCGTCGGTCCAGCTCATCACTTTACCAAACATATCTTCTGGCTTATCGGAAAACGCCACCATATTACCTTCGGTTTTACCCATCTTCTTACCAGAAGAATCTACTAATAATTTAGTGGTCAATACAAATTTTTCTTTATTCTTTAGATCTTTCATCAAGGTTCGCCCAGCCAACATATTAAAAGTCTGATCATTGCCACCAATTTCTCCGTCTACATCCATGGCCACACTATCATAGCCCTGCATGAGTGGATACAAAAATTCATGAAGGTAAATTGGTTTTTCTTCTTTTATTCTGTTTTCAAACATATCCCGCTCCATCATACGTTGTACCGTAAAATGCGAAGACAGTTCTACCACATCAGCAAAACTCATTTTAGCCAGCCATTTACTATTAAACTTTACCTGCACTGGATTTTTACCAGAAAAATTTAATACTGATGCTGCTTGTTTTTTATAATTTTTATAATTTTCTAGTACCTGCTTGCGAGTTAATTTTTGTCTGGCTGAAGTTTTATCGGTAGGATCACCAATCATCCCCGTAAAATCACCAATAAGCATAATAATTTTATGCCCCAAATCTTGGAATTGGCGAAGTTTAAGCATGGTAATACCATGACCAATATGAAGTGTTGGTGCGGTTGGATCATAGCCAGTATAAAGCGTAAGCTGCTCACCTGATTTTAGACGAGCTTCCAAAAATTCTTTTTTCGGATAAATATTTTCTACACCCCTACTTAAAAGTTCTTGTATTTTTTGCGGGTCGGTATTTGTTTTCATACTAATAATTTTTTAATGAGATCTCTGCAGACCAAAATCTAGAAAAGTTTAGTCCGCTATAATATAGTGCCGTACCATTAACCGTACTATAGACTCTATGTACTGACCCGTATCTTACACCAAACCAAGTATATAAATAAGTTACTTCATTATTATGACTATCAACATCATCATCTATCGCCAATACAAAAAAGTTTTCTGTTCTGCTAAGCATACTCCTTATATCCTTTTCTAAAGAAGACTTCTGTGAAAAATCAGTAATCACAAAAACAGGAATTATATACCCTAGTGCTGCAACAGCTATAACTATTAAAATAATCTTAAGGGATTTAGCCATATCTTAATCTAGGGCTTTTAATTGTTCTTTTAATTTTTCTACCTTTACTTTTGCTGCACTTAATTTTGTCTGTTCTTTTTCTACCACTACCGGTGGGGCATTATTTACAAATTCTTGATTAGATAATTTATTTTCTAACCCAGAGATATATTTTGTAATTTCGGCTATTTCTTTTTCTAGTCTTGGTTTTTCTTTTTCTATATCTACTGCCCCTGCTAAATCCAAAGCGATCTCTGCTCCAGATTCTACAAATTCTAATTTTTCTAATCGAGCGAGAGCCTTCACAACTTCTTCGTTTTCTTTTATTAAATTTTTTCTATCTCCGATATTCAAGAAAGCTCCGATTTTTTTTGCTGGTTCTATTTTATTTTCCGCGCGCAACGAACGGATACCAGTAATAATTGATCGTATTAGCTCAAAATCAATCCTGTCAGTTTTTTTATGCACCACACCTTTTGGCCACTGCTCAACCATTAGTATATGGTCTGCCCCATAGACTTCTTGCCAAATAGTTTCGGTTACAAATGGCATATACGGATGCCACAACTTAAGTATCGTGTTTAAAATATAATTTAAAATTTCTGATTTATCTCCCTCCACCTTAGCAATCTCCAAATACCAATCAGCCAAATCTCCCCACGTAAAATCTCGTAACTCATCTCCTGCCAAAGCAAAATTAAATTTCTCAATATTTTCTGAAGTGCGATGAATAATCGTATATAGTTTTTCTAAAATCCATGCGTCAGCTAATGTTTTTGCTTTTGGTTCTTGAACATCCATTTTTGGCTCACTGATATTTATCAGCATAAACCTCGAAATATTCCACAATTTGTTGGTAAAATTTCTAAAGCCAGCAATTTTTTCTTCGGATAATTTCATATCATTGCCCGGTGTATTGCCCAAAAGCAACGACAAACGAGTAGCGTCAGTACCAAATTTGGCAATCATGTCCAGCGGATCAATAATATTACCGAGTGATTTACTCATTTTTCTCCCTTGCTCATCGCGCACTAGTCCGTGGAGATATACAGTTTTAAATGGAATATCTCCTAGTGTATATGTAGTCATAAGTATCATGCGGGCAACCCAGAAAAATAAAATATCATACCCAGTTTCCATAACTGAGGTTGGGTGATAATTTTTGAGATCTTCGGCTTTCATGTCTGGATAACCCAGCGTAGAAAAAGTCCATAGACCAGAAGAAAACCAAGTATCAAGAGTATCTGGATCTTGCACCCAACCTTCGCCTTCTGGCGCTTGCACGCCAACAAAGATTTCTTCGCCTTTGTACCAAACCGGAATCTGATGGCCAAACCAAATCTGGCGACTAATACACCAGTCGCGCAAATTATCTATCCAATGAAAATATGTTTTTTCAAAACGATCTGGCACTATTTCTATCTGCTTATTTTTCACCACTCCCTGCATTAATTCTTTGAGCGTTTTACCACCTCGTTCTGCCACTGGTTTATTTACATCAATAAACCACTGTGTTTTTGGGAGCGGCTCTATCACATCACCAAATCTGTCGGAAGTACCGACATTTTGAATAATATCTTCTTCTTTTTCTAATAGATTATTAGTCTTTAGATATTCTACAAACTTGTTGCGTGCCTCAAGCACAGTAAGACCAGCATAGTTTGCACCACCAGCCTCAGTTATGATGCCGTCTTCACCAATTACTTGCACTAAACCGATATCATTACCAGCCGCTTTTTGTTTTTGATACATTTCAAAATCAACTGCACTGTGAGCGGGTGTAACTCCAAGCGCACCAGTCCCAAATTCTGCATCAACACTATCGTCACCAATAATTTTTATTTTGAGCGGCTGGGCGGCGCCGACGTCTATTACAAATTCTTGCCCAATATATTTTTTATAGCGTTTATCTGTTGGATTCACTGCCACCGCTGTATCGCCTAATTTAGTTTCGGGCCTGGTAGTAGCAATGGTAATTGGAAAATCTTTGGAATATTTAAAATAATATAGTTTGGCAGGGCGTTCTACATATACTAGCTCATCGTCACTAGCAGTGGACTGGCCTTTAACAGACCAGTTGATAACCCGATACCCACGATAAATAAGAGCATCGTCGTACATTTTTTTAAATACGGTGCGCACGGCCAGATTGCGCTCTTGATCAAGAGTATACGCTTCTCTACTCCAATCCAAAGAAGCGCCCATTTTTTTGCTTTGATTGACAATGGTATCGTGACTTTCCTGTGCAAATTTTTCTACGCGCTTCAAAAATTCATCCCGACCCAAATCATATTTGGTTTTGCCTTCTTTTTCCAAAACTAATTTTTCTACTTTTGATTGGGTGGCAATGGCAGCATGGTCGGTGCCTGGCACCCACAACGTACGGTCGCCTTTCATGCGATGATAACGCACCATTACATCCTGGATAGCCAGCATGGCAGCATGGCCCATATGCAAATTACCAGTCACGTTTGGTGGCGGCAGTACGATAGAAAAATAATCGGCAGTATTTTTAGTAAAACCACTTGATATACAAACATCAGGATTAAACAATCCTGAATCTTCCCATTTTTTATAAATTGCATCTTCGTACTGTTGGGGTTCGTAGGCCTTAGGCAGTTCTTTCATAATTGAAACAAATCAATAATTCTAAAATAAATACGGGTGTAGATATAGCTAATATACTACTAAAATTAAGGAAAATAATCAAACTAAACGGTTGACACGGTAGGCAAAAATTGATAGGGTCAATAATCCATAATTTATGGATTTCACCAGTTTTCAAGTAATATAAATAATGAAAGAGTGGTCTACACCCGAACTCAATCGGGTTACACCCATTTCAAAACGCTGCTTACTTACCAGGTGTAGCAAGGAACCAACGTGCATATCAGTGATTATCCGAATGATTATAATTGATATGCGCGTTGGTAGCCAGGTCAATTGACCTAGGACAACATGCAGGCTTGCCCTGCCCAGTGGGCTCTGTCAAAGAAGACGTTCATGGCGACTTACAATCCCTGGACTGTGAGAATCTTGACTGCGATTGGTGTCATCCTCCTGGTCACAATGACCACGATCGTAGCCAAGGACATCATCTCGCACAAGGCGCCCCAACCACAAAGGCTCCTTGCCCCACCCAAGAAGTAGCATGAGAAGAACGGTCCCTGACCCCCTCCTCAACAGCGTTTCCCCTGCACCTCCGCCAACCACGGAGGTGCCACTATTTATGCTTGACAGGTGGCCAAAACCCTGCTAGAATAGCCTGTTATTTAGATTTTTTGACATACTAACCATGGCTCTAAATGAAACCGAACAATTACGCCATCTTCTTGAAAAGAGTGGGCATATTTTACTCGTTGTTAATTCCAACCAAAATACGGATGCTCTTTGTGCAGCCATGGCTTGGAAAAAACTACTTGAAAAACAACGCAAGCAAGTCGACATTATTGCCGACAATTTTGTTTTACCAAAAAACCTTAAATTCCTGAAAGGTCTCGAAGAGGTGCAGCCGCAGCTGTCTCATTTACAAAAATTTATTCTAAAAGTAGATATTAGCAACGTAAAAATAGATACACTCAGCTATGATATAAAGGACAACTGGCTCTCAATTTATTTAACACCAAAACAAGGGATCATCACTAAAAATGAATTGCGCACTGCTCAATCTGGTTTAAAATACGACCTAATCATTTCAATAAATGCCCAAGACCTAGAGTCGCTTGGAAATATTTTTTTAAACAACACTGATTTATTTTACAAAGTACCAATTATTAATTTTGACAACCATCCTGGCAATGAACATTTTGGACAAGTGAATTTTGTAGATTTAAGCGCCACTTCCATCTCCGAAAGTATTTATAAAATAATGGCCCAACTATTTGAACCAGATATTGATGCCACGATGGCAAATTTTTTATTAACAGGGATGATTAGCCAAACACAAAGTTTCAAAACGTCTAACGTCAGTCCTAACACGCTCAATCTCGCCAGCAAATTAATGAGCTTAGGCGCAGATCGAGAAAAAATTGTAAAAAATTTATATCGCACCAAATCTATTGCCTCACTTCGTATTTGGGGTATTGCACTTACCCATATGGAAAACGATCCAAAACTTGGATTGGTTTGGACCACAATTACCAGAGAAGATTTTGCCCGAACTGGAGCAAGCGAAGACGAGCTACAAGACCTTACCGAAGAACTAGTCCACAACTCTCCTGAAGCCAAAATTATTCTTTTCCTTAACGAAGATACGAAAGGAGAAAATAAAGTGCATGGTTTTCTATACTCAGACAAACAACATGATGCTAAATTACTTTTACAAGGCTTTCAACCAGAAGGCAATAAAAAAACTGCCTCTTTTGTAATAGCTGACAAAACTATAAAGGAAGTGGAAACGGAAGTGCTCGCAAAAATTAAAAAAATGATTGGCGATGCGAACCTTTAAATAAGAGGCTCCCCGGTCATATCTTCTGGCTGACCTACTCCCAATAATTTTAAAACCGTTGGTGCCACGTCTGCCAACACACCGACCGGTTGCATGAGACTTAAATCGCCTTCTGGCGGATCTCCAGACGGCCCTGCTTGACCCATAAAATCTTGCCCTATAATAATAAGCGGAACTGGATTAGTTGAATGCTCTTTATCCATTTCTCCTGTTTGTAAATTACTCATTTCTTCGGCATTGCCATGATCTGCTGTTATTACCATAACTCCATTTTGGGCTAAGGTATGATTGGCAATATCTCCTAAACACTTATCAATAATTTTGCAGGCCTTGATACCTGCCTCCAAATTGCCTGTGTGGCCAACCATATCCGCATTGGCGAGGTTGAGGACAATAAAATCATACCCCCCCTTATCAATTATTTTATTTACTTCTTTGGTAATTTCTAAAGCAGACATTTCTGGTTTTTGATCATAGCTTGGCACTCGAGCCGAAGGAATAAGTAATCGCTCTTCTCCTGGAAACGGCTCTTCTACTGTGCCATTTAGGAAAAAGGTTACGTGGGCATATTTTTCTGTTTCTGCAACATGCATTTGTTTGAGACCTGCTTTGCTTATGACCTCCGCCAAACAATTATGCACTGCCATTGGAGCAAACGCTACGGCCACTGGTAAGTTTTTTTCATACTCCGTCATAGTCACCACAAACAAATCTTTTATATACTCTTTAGAAAATTTGTTAAAAGATGGCACTGCAAAAGCCTCGGCTAGCTCGCGACCTCTATCTGGTCTAAAGTTAAAAAATATTACCGCATCACCAGAATCTACTGTTGCGACAGGTTTGTTTTTTGATGTTAAAACTGTTGGAATAAATTCTTCATCGTAATTTTTTTGCGCATACGACTGGTCGATGGCTGCAAGCGCATCGCTATTATTTCTATCCGCTTTACCTGCCACAATAGCTTGGTACGCTTTTTCACACCTATCCCATCTATTATCTCGATCCATAGCAAAATAACGCCCCGATAAAGTTGCAATCTTACCAACTTTTAATGTATCTATTTTTTCTTGAAGCTCGGTGATAAACTCTCGGCCAGAATTATATAGCGCATCACGCCCATCAAGAATAGCGTGCACAAAAACATTTTTGGTTAATTTTTCTTTTTTACATAATTCAAGCAACGCATACAGATGCTCATTACTTGAATGAACATTACCAGAACTTACCAACCCAACTAAATGAAGCTTGGAATTATTTTTTTTAACCTTTTCTATAGCTGATAAAAAAGCTTGATTTTCAAAAAAACTACCTTCGTCGATTGACCTGTTTATTCGTGGGCAACTTTGATAATAGACTCTTCCCGCCCCAATATTAAGATGGCCGACTTCGGAGTTTCCCATTTCTCCAAACATTAAACCCACCTCGTTGCCAGAGGCGTGCACAGTCATGGTTGGGTAATTTTGAAGAAATTTTGCAAAATTTGGTGTTTCCGCTTTGGTAATAGCATTACCATCTACACTCGGAGCCACTCCCCAACCATCCATTATCACTAGCACAACAGGCTTATACTTCATAAACAGGAAAATTTTAATCTTTCAAATATTAATAACTAAACTAAACTCTGGGCTGTCATCTCTTTTGGCTTTTCTATATCCATCATTTTTAAAATGGTTGGCGCTACATTTGCCAATTTTCCATTTGCTAACTTACGCGGTGTTTTTACCCGACTATTTATCAGAATAAACGGTACTGGGTTAATAGAGTGTTCGGTGTCTGGCTCCCCACTTTCTGGGTTTATCATTACTTCAATATTACCATGATCGGCAGTAATAATTCCCTGACCATGATTTTTGATTACTGCATTCATTATTTGTTCTATACTTTTATCAATAACAGAAACGGCTTTTTGAGCGGCCATAAAATTACCCGTATGCCCCACCATATCCATGTTCGCAAAATTTACTGCAATAAAATCATACTCCTTTGAGTTTATAGCTGCAACCGTATAATTGGTCAGCTGCTTGGCGCTCATCTCTGGTTTTTCAGCAAAATTTTTAGCATCTGGGGAAGCAATTTTTACCCAATTTTCATCACAAAAATGTTGCGCATAGCCTCCGTTAAGAAAATACGTAATGTGAGCAAATTTTTCAGACTCAGCTATATACATCTGCTTTCGCGGACACAGGGATTGCACCAAACCGTTAGTTACATCTCGACTCGGAAACGCCGTTAATACCCCTGGTAAATCTGGACCAAAATCTGAGAGAGCAACAAAACGAATATTTTTTGGACATTTCGATCTAGTAAATGAATCGAGGTTCATTTCTTTAAAATTAGGCTGCACAAATGCTTTGGTAAGTTCTCGAGCCCGATCACTGCGTAAATTAAAAAAGAATACTGCGTCATTATTTTTTATCGTTGCCACTGGACGATTTTTTTCCATAATAACTGTGGGGGCCAAAAATTCGTCTGTGTCACCCATATTATACGAATTACGCAAAGCTTCTTCGGGCGAACTAGCTTTTTTTCCTTTACCCAAAACGAGAGCGTCATAGGCCTGCTTAACTCGCTCCCAACTCTTATTCCTATCCATTGCATAAAATCGCCCCATTAGAGTTGCGACTTTTTCATTGCCATGAAAATATTTTTCTAATAATCTTAAATGCTTTTGTGCTTCATACTGACCAGAATCTCTGCCGTCAGTAAAAAGATGCAAATATACTTTTTTAATCTTCTCTCTATGAACTAAATCAAGCAGCGCATACAAATGCTCTGGGTTAGAGTGAGCACTATTATGATTGGAGAGGAGCCCCATTAAATGCACAGCGGTATTATATTTTTTTACATGGTGCATAGCCTGATGAAATGCATTGTTTTTGAAAAATACACCATCTTTAATTGATTGGGATATGTAGAGTGCGTCCTGAAGAACAACCCGTCCCGCCCCCAAATTGAGGTGGCCTGCTTCACTGTTACCTTCTTGGCCTGGAAACAACCCAACACTTTCACCACTTGCCTCTAATGTACAGTTTGGATATTTTTTAATCGCTGAAAAATAAAACGGGGCTGTTTTGGGTGTGATGGGATTACCTGGGTCTTTCTGACTACCCACACCCCAACCATCAACAATAATTAAAACGGTGTTTTTTGTTTCTGCCATAGATGAGAAAATAATTATATTCCTAGCTCTGCTTCGATCTCCATTAAACGGTTATACTTTTCTATTCGCTCCGAACGAGACATTGATCCTGTTTTTATAAATTCTGAATTAACCGCTACTGCCAAATCTGCAATAAAGGTATCCGCAGTTTCACCACTACGATGGGAAACAAATATTTGATACTTATTTTCTCGGGCTAATTTTACTGCGGCTATAGTTTCTGACAAACTACCAATCTGATTTATTTTTATCAACACTGAATTGGCTACTTTTTCTTTGATACCTCTGGCAATACGTTCTGGATTAGTAACAAAAAGATCATCACCAACAAGCGTTACTTTTGCACCTAGCTCTTTTGTTAAGAGAGTCCAATTCTCCCAATCATCTTCGGCTAAAGCATCTTCAATAGAAACGATCGGGTATTTTTTAACCCAATTTTTTAAATTATCAATCATTTTACCAGCGTTCCAAGGCTGTTTTTTACTCAAAAAATAATAATTTTTATTCCTATAAAACTCTGAAGCAGCAATATCAAGAGCTAAAAATACTTGCTTACCTGGTTCCCATCCAGCTAATTTAATAGCTTGCATGATAAGCTGCAACCCTCTTTCATTATTAAGTAATTCTGGCGCAAAACCGCCTTCGTCTCCTACACCAGTGGCATACCCTTTTTGACTAAGCAGCCCAGCCAACGCATGAAAAATTTGTGAACCCATACGAACACGCTCTCGCAAAAGTTTGTGTTTAGGCATAATCATAAACTCTTGGATGGACAAACCATTGTCTGCATGACGACCACCATTAATGATATTCATACCCAAAATAGGCATCTTGTATTCTGTAGAGGCAATCTTATACACCTGTCGTATATATTTATATAATGGCATGTTGGCTGCCATAGCCCCGACACGCGCCACTGCCAAAGAAACAGATAAAATAGCATTGGCGCCCAATTTTGATTTATTTTTTGTTCCATCAAGCGCAATCATGGCCGCATCAATTTTTTCTATTTCACTTACTTCCATACCAACAATTACTCGAGCAATTTCGGTATTAACATTTTTGACTGCTTTGAGAACGCCCTTTCCTCCATATCGCAAACCACCATCTCGAAGCTCCCAGGCTTCATGAGCACCTGTCGAAGCGCCAGAAGGCACTTTGGCAACAGCACTTAATCCATTTTCCAAAATTACCTTGGCTTCAACAGTTGGATTTCCTCTTGAATCAAGAACCTCACGAGCGATAATTTGTTTGATTTTCATATGCAAATTGAATGAAAAATAGAGATAAAACCCTAATTCTAGCCAGATTATTATACCACAGCCCTTACAAACAAAAAAGAGCCCTTTCGGGCTCTTTTTTAATTTTTTACTGCAATATTTCGTACACAACACTTACGTTCATATTTACATCCTTACTACCACTTGAGACAGCCGCTGGAGCAGCCCCACCCATGCCACTTGCTTTATCGTACATAACTGGATAAAACTCACCTGGCACCACTTCATTTTCATAATAACTAATAACAGCTCCTAGACGAACACCAAGCGCTGCGGCTAATTTTGCAGCTTTTGCTTTGGCATCCACTAATGCTTTATCACGAGCTTGCAATTTTAAGTTTTCCGGATCATCTATAGTAAAGCTAAGCCCACTCACTTCAGTAGCTCCGTATTTACCAGCTAGTGCCAAAATATCACTTATCTTACTAAGGTCTCTAATTTTAACAGTCAGGCTGTTAGAAACTCTATATCCTTTTAATTCTTGGCCCTTATCTTGAGTATAGTTATAATCTGGATAAATAGTATAATTACTCTGCAAATCTTTTTCTTCTACACCCATTTTTTTCAAGTCCATATAAACCTGATCCATAACTTTCTTGTTATCAAGTTGAGCTTGCGCCACATCTTTACTTGTATTTGAAAAACCAATAGAAGTTACTGCAATATCATTATTGCCAACTACTTTTCCAAACCCATTAACTGTTATGCTTCTCTCCATACGATCGGCTCTGCCGATAAAATCATACTCCTTCATGTTTTTACGTATCATTGTACCGAGATAAAACACTGTATATACAAGCAAAATACCAACAAAAGTTAGTAGAATTTTTTTACCAAATCGATGGCCATGATGACCATCACATCGACCACATGAGCAGCCGCCTACCATCTGGTCTAATTTATTACCACCTGGTGTTGTAGCCATATATCTCCTTCTGGATTATTCCCCGTAAGAAAAATAATCCGATTAAAATTAATTATTAAAATTTAATTATTTTTTTTAACGCTTCTACGCCTGGCAATTTCTTTCCGCCTAAATATTCTAGCATAGCCCCACCTCCTGTTGAAGCCAGATCGATATCGTGCAGTAAGCTAAGTTTAGATAAAACTTCTATTGTTTCGCCTCCGCCAACTACACCAAACGCCTCTCTCTTTGATCGCGAAGCCACCAAATGAGATATAGAGTACGTACCGTAGTGATATGGATGCTGTTCAAAATTTCCCATAGCACCATTCCATACAATTGTTTTTGCCTTTTTAATGTACTTAGAAAAAAGCATAATACTCTGTGGCCCAATATCAAAAATGCTTTCTCCTGATTTTAAACTAAGATTTTTTACAGACATTGCCCGCGCTTTTTTACCATCAGCCGAACCTACGATAACATCTACCGGAAGAATAACTTTCTTTTTGGAACAATATTCTAAAATTTCTTTTTTAAATTTTTTATCAATAATCGAGCTACCGATCTTATAGCCCTTTGCCCATAAATATGTATTTACAATTCCACCGCCCACCAGTATATAATCTGCTTGCTTCAAAAAGTTTTTTAACACTGGAATTTTAGTTTCCATTTTTATACCACCCAAGATAGCGGTCATCGGCTTTTTAGGACTCTTTAAAACCATATCTAAACCACGCAGTTCTTCTTCGAGTAGTGATCCAGCATAAGATGGTAAATACTTTGCCACACCCGATACAGATGCAGATGCCCGATGAGCAACAGCAAACCCGTCTAATACAAAAATATCTGCCAACCCTGCCAAATCTTTGGCCAATTTGTCCGAGCTATCTGATTCACCTTTTAAAAAACGAATATTTTCTAGCAAAACAACAGAGCCAGGCACGAGTTTGTTAATTTTAACTTTTGTTTGAGCAAAATCTGTGATTCCCAGTAAAGGAATCTTCTTTTGTAAAAACTTGCCCAATTCTTCGGCCACCGGTTTAAGGCTTAGTTTTTTTTCTACTCCTGCAGGCCGCCCTAGATGACTAACTATAACTACTTTTGCGCCTTTTTCTATCAGATTTTTTATAGTTACTAGGCTCTTTTTTATTTTATAATTATCGGTAACTTTTTTACCTTTTAAGGGAACATTAAAATCTACACGTAGCAATACGGTTTTACCAAATAATTTTCCCGCGTGTTCGAAGTGCTGTATGGACATTTTGCTCTTTTATACGAATAACAAAAAATATATATACTATATAATACATATTATACTACTTTTGTTACATTTGGAGAAGAAGCTTGTGGAGATCTATTCAACCAAATCTTTATATCCATCCTGATCAGGCCACAAATAATGATCAAAAACCCAGGCTGCCAGATCGCGCGCCTCACTAAACCGCTCCTCGTTAGTAGCAGCGCCAAGTATCGCCACAGTTATTGTATGTTTTTTATCATCACTTAAACTAACTACAAAATTATACCCCGAATCATCTATATACCCTGTCTTTCCAGCAATATTTTCTGTTTTAAAATTATTTGGAATCCAATTTGTTAAGAGCCAATTTGTAGTCCACACTCTTTTTGTTTTTTTCTCTCCAAGCGGCTTGGCATAATACTCAGCTATTTGTACCGTGTTATAAATCTTATCAAACTTTAGCGCATCGATAAGCAATTTGGCAGTATCTGGCGCAGTCGCCATATTTCTTTCGGAGAGACCAGTTGGCTCAAAAAATCGTGCCGAAGAAAGCCGGAGGTCTTTTGCTTTCTGGTTCATGAGCTCAACAAATTTTTCTTCTCCAACCCCAGAGTTTCGGACCAAAGTATTAATAGCAGAATTAGAGGATCCAATAAGCGCCACATGCCACAAATCTTCTAAAGAAAACCGTTCCCCTACCTCCACATGATGATCCCCTTCGATATCGTCTTCGGTAATAATGGTTGTAGAAGCCCATTTCATTGGCAAATCTAAAAGCACCATAGCTGACATAAGTTTGGTAATACTTGCCAAAGAACGTATCTCAGTTTCATTTTTATTAAAAAGGACAGTTTTAGTTTTTGTATCTAATACAGTTGCAGAAATAGCGGTAAGTGGTGACGGAAAAACATTAGTACCTGCTTTCAGTAACGGAACCGATGGCTTGCTTGGCGGTAAGTTTTCTAACACAATATCACCACCAACGTTTGATCTTTTGCCACTGGTCGGTAATTGGGCGAAAGAAAAATGATGGTCTGAAGCAAAGTAAACAGAAGAAAAAAATAATAAAAAAACACCAACCAACATCATACCGATAGACGACAAAAAATCAGTAAACTTAGACAACATACAAACTATTCTGGATTTATATTAGTAATATATGGATGGGCGTGCAACTCGGAATAATCTGGCAATTCTTGCAAACTTTGTATGCCCATATGACGCAAGTATTCCATAGTAACCTCGTAGGCGGGCAGCAAGTTATTAGCATCTTCGTTTTCTTTTACCAAGCCCCTCAACATAAGGTTGCGCAAAATAACACCACAATTTACACCTCGTATCTGCTCTAATTCTGGCTTAGTAATTGGCCCACAATACGACACAACCGTTAACGTCTCCAGCTGAGGCCGAGTAAGCTCTCCAGAAATTTCTGCTTTCATAAAATTTTCAGAGGCTTCTCTGTTTTCTGGATTCGATACCATCTGCCACTCATTATTATTTTGTATAATAACCACTCCAGAATCTGGTGTGTTATATTTTGCCTGTATAGCTACGAGCGACTCTGCGACTTCGTTTTCTTTTATAGCCAAAACAGATGCTATTTTTTTAGCTCCAAGGGGCTTGGAAGCCACAAATAATATTGACTCAATGTTGGATTGAATAGACATACAGCTTAACTTTTTACAATAAACATATCTTCAAACGACCACGCTTGTTTTACTGAAACTGTTTTTTCTTTGATGAGTTCGAGTATCGCCAGAAAACTAACTATGACTTCGGTTTTATTTTTAGATGTAGATAGCAAGTTTTTAAAACTTACTTCTGTACCGCTCTTTAACAAATTACGAATGGTATCTATTTTTTGTTTTACTGATACAGAGTGATCAACTGTTACCTTTGGTAATGGATCAACCGGCTTTAACCTTCGCAACAGAGTGGTCATGGCCGTGTGTAAATTATTCTTATCAGCGTTAGCTGGCATGATAAATTCGGCAACTTTTATTGGGGGTTCTGTTCGGCCATATGCAACCTTACCAGCTTGCCACAAAATATTTATTGTCTTGCTTGCCTCTACATATTGTTTATAGAGCTTAAGCTGATCTGCAAGTGCTGGCCCACCTTCCTCCTCTTGAGGGTTGGCATATTGTAACAAATTATGAGATTTTAAGAAAATTAATCGAGCCGCAATTACCAAAAAATCTGCCAACTCTTCGGGACGATTTTTTTCTAACTTATCTAAATAAGTAAAAAACTGCTCAGTAATTTTTGACAGAGCAATCTCACTAATATCCATTTTCTCCTGATCAATCAGTTGCAAGAGCAGATCCAAAGGCCCTTCAAATTTTTCTAACTTTAATTCGGTAACCATGATTTATTTTTCTAATTTTATATGCACATCTTTGAGTGCTTTGTCTGGCATCTCGGATGGTGCACTCATCATAAGATCTCTCGCATCCCCAGTCTTTGGGAATGGAATTACTTCACGAATATTTTCTTCGTTAGCTAACAACATGAGAATACGATCTATACCGGAAGCAATACCACCATGTGGAGGCGCACCAAAAGTAAACGCTTCTAGCATATGACCAAAACGTTCTTGAATTGTTTTTTCATCCAACCCTAACAGTTCAAACACTTTATTTTGAAGATCACGTTTATGGATACGAATACTACCACCAAAAATTTCGTTGCCGTTTAAGACTAAATCGTAAGCGTTAGCACGAACACTAAACGGATCGGACTCAAGTTTATCCATATCCTCTGCGCGCGGCGATGTAAACGGATGATGCACCGCTTGCACTGAACCGTCATCAGCTTTTTCAAACATTGGAAAATCTACCACCCACTCAAACGCAAATAAATTTGGATCATTTTTATCCTTGCGTAAATCTGGTTTATCACTATTATACTTTGCCATCGCGTCTGCATAAGAAATTCTTGGAAACGGCACTGATTGTATCTTTTTTTCTGGCGCAACTTTTGCTACCAACTCTACCATCATACCTTCTACCAAATTCAACACATCTTCTTGTTCTACAAAACTCATTTCCATATCAAGCTGAGTAAATTCTGGCTGCCTATCGCCACGCTGGTCTTCATCACGGAAACATCTGGCAACTTGGAAATATTTTTCTACACCACCCACCATAAGCAATTGTTTAAACTGTTGTGGTGATTGCGGAAGTACATACATCTTGCCAGAGTGCACACGAGACGGAACCAAAAATTCACGGGACCCTTCTGGAGTACCTTTGGTTAAATTTGGAGTTTCAACTTCAATAAAATTTTTGGCATGTAGATACTCACGGAAAAATGTCTCTACCTTGTCGCGCAATATTAAATTCTTTAACATTCTTTCAGAACGCAAATCCAAATAACGATACTTGAGACGCAGCTCTTCATTTATACTTTTTGTATCTTTATCTATTTCAAATGGAGGGGTCTCGGCGGTGTTAAGTACTACAAGCTCCTTCATTAAGATCTCAACTGTACCAGTTGGCATATCTGGATTTTTTTGCTTCTCTCCGCGCTCTTTTACAATACCTTTAATTTGCAGCACCCATTCTGGACGAACTTCTTTTAGGCTTTCGTTTGAAGCTTCGTCAAGCTCGCTTGGCACACCTACTACTTGCACAATACCACCACGATCACGCAAATCCAAAAAGACAATCTTGCCCATATTACGACGGGCATTTACCCAACCTTTAAGCAAAACCTCTTCCCCTACCTTATTTACAGTTTCAGTTGTTAGAATACGCATATATTTACTCATTGAACTTAATTAAGCTCCGGCTCCTCTACTTTTGATAATAAATCCTCATAAACTGCTTTATACTCCTGGCATGTTTTTACATACTCTAGTTGTGCTCTTTTATATCCTTCTGTCATATCTGGCGAGCTTGCTATCTTTTCTTCCATATTTTTAATTGCATAATCCGCATTGGCAATTAAATTTTCCATAGCTTTTCTAGCCAGCATAATTGCATTTTTATTCTGCAATGTATCTAATACCACCCTCTTTGTTTCTGACCATCTCCTTTTATACTCCTCAATCAACATATCTTTATGCCAATCGCTTGGACCAAAAACTCTTGCATCCGGCTTTTCCAAACATTTAACTGCTCGTAAAGCACGGAGCTCATTTAATGTTCCACCTTGAGCATTAACCAGACTCTCAGATAAATTTTCTATATCCTTACCAAAACCTAACCTATCAAATTCATGTAAAATTTTAGTGCCTACAGATACTAAAGATGCTATCCTGTCTTCTGTGGAGTCTGGATCGGCAATTTGTCTTGAGGTATATTTTATAATAGTCAAAATATCTTTTTTTAAATCAGGATATTTTTCAAAATCAACTTTATCAATTTTGTTTAAAAACTTTAGTAGCGCCTCTCCTTCTATAACATAGATCCTTATCTCCAACGGGTGAGCCGGCTCTGCCACGCCAGCTTCCGTTGAAGTAAACATTGTTATAGATTTATTAGTACCAAAATTTAACTCCAAGCCCAAATTGGATGCCTCGTTATTTGCTTTTATCGCATCTGATAACGACTTCCTTCTTTTTCTTTCACCCTCTGATTCACCTTCACTATTTTTTTCCAACCCACCTGCTAATCCAGCAGCAAACATAGCACCCCAACCATGCTCCTTATTATATTCCTCTAATGCCTTAACCATCCCTCTCAACTTAATAAATGACAGCTCCTCACTTTGTTCAACTTTTGAATATTCTGACATAATTTTAAAAAAATAATTAAGCAGCGTACATCTCTGCAATTTCTACCAATCTATTTGCATACCCAACTTCATTATCATACCAGGCAATCACCTTTACCAAATTTCCTCCTACTACATTGGTTAAACTTAAATCAACGGTAGAAGAATTTGCATTGCCAATAAAATCAGATGAGACGAGCTGTTCGGTTGTAGTGCCAAGCACACCCTTAAATCGCTCTGTCTTTGAAGCATCAACCAGCGCTTTGTTTATTTCTTCTTTAGTTACATTTTTTTTAAGCAAGACAGTCATATCAGACAAAGAAACTGTTGGTACTGGCACGCGTAACGCCAACCCATCAAACACACCTTGTATGGCAGGAATTACTTCAGTTACCGCAATAGCCGCGCCGGTGGTGGTTGGCACAATATTTTCAGCGGCAGCTCTGGCTCTGCGCAAATCTTTATGTGGACCATCTTGCAAATTTTGATCAGCCGTATACCCATGCACCGTACTCATCATAGCCTTATCAATACCAAATTTCTCATTAAGCACTGCCATTACCGGGCCAATGCTATTGGTCGTACAAGACGCATTATTAATAACAGAGCTTGTTTCTTTTTTGCATTTAGCACAGTTTACCGCGCGTACATAGGTTGGCACATCGCCGCCTTTAGCGGGCGCGCTAATGACTACTTTTTTGGCGCCAGCTTTTACATGTAATTCGGCGCCAGCTTTATCCGTAAACCTACCAGTACATTCAAGCACTACATCTACTTTTAATTTTGCCCACGGCAAAAGACTCGGATCTTTTTCGGCAAACACGGGAATTTTTTTACCTTTAACAATTAAATTTTTTTCATCGTATTCTACCGACAAATCATAGGTGCCATATGCCGTATCATACTTGAGCAAATGAGCAAGTGTTTTGGTGTCAGTTAAATCATTGATACCAACAATTTTATGCTTTTTAGCAAAGGCGACTTTGAATGCTTGACGACCAATTCGGCCAAAACCATTAATTGCTATATTCATACACGATAATGAGTGAGCGAAGTTATTAAATGTGTTTAATAACTTCCGAACGAATAAGTGTATATGGACTTGAGCCCATATATTGAAATGAATGAGGAAATAAATAAACTAATAGACTGCTAACAATACAAATACTGTGACCACAAAAATAACAGCCAGGCAACTAAGCGTGTAAAACAGCATAGTGAGCGCGTCTTTCTTTTGATTGTCCAGATACAACAAAATAGGCTTACCAAAAACTAAAATTGCCATAATAGCGGCTGACAAAACAAGTAAGGGCAGCATTATAATCGGACCAAAAATTTCTGGCACGTTTTTAAACATTTTTTCTATACCCAAATTAAAGAATGCGGCAATACCACAAATATAGGCATAGGCCACTACAGCATGTATAAACGAACGTACAAGGAGTTTTTTATTTAACATAGACGTTATTAATTATATCCTTTTTACACCACTCTCGCAAACACACATTTAAGGTATTCTCCTTCCATAAATGATACGAGTTCTGGATGGTCTATGCCGTGGGTAAACGTCTCCAAAACCTGCAAACTACGGCGGGTATGGCCAGCAGACTCAGATAACATATATCTAAAATCCGATAGGGTAACATGTGCCGAGCAAGAAGCTGAAACTAAGATACCGTCAGAAGACAAAACACGCAAAGCCATTTCGTTTATTTTTTTATAGCCCATCAACCCTTCTTTTATCTTATGTCTATCTTTTACAAAAGCGGGCGGATCGAGCACTACCACATCAAAATTTTTCTTTTCTGTATGTGCATCAAATAAATACTGCTTAACATCACCACAAACAAATTCACATTTTTTAACATCTAGTTTATTTAGTTTTATATTTTCAACTGCTAATTCCATCGCACTCTCTGAAGCGTCTACGCTTACTACATGCTTGGCACCAGCACCCAAAGCATACACACTAAAACCACCGGAATATGAAAAACAGTTAAGAATACTTTTTTTATCTACATATTTGGTAAGTGCCTGACGCTTATCTCGTTGGTCTAAAAAGAAACCGGTTTTTTGTCCACCAATAACATCTACCCAAAATTTATAACCATTCTCAGAAATTTTTATCCGATCTGGCACTTTACCAAAAATCAGACCTGCTTTTTTCTCAGCACCTTCGATACCACGGGTACGGACATCAGATCTCTCGTAAATACCTTTGGGTTTTACTACTTTTTTTAAGGCATCAACAATAGCATCTTTCCAAAACTCTATGCCCGTTGTATGAAACTGCAAGACAAGATAATCGCCATATTTATCTACGATAAGGCCTGGTAACAAATCATTTTCACTATGTACCAACCGATATGAATCCGTCTGTTTGCTTGCTACAAACTGATCTCGCATGCTAAATGCTTGGCTAATTTTTTTCTCAAAAAACTTCTTATCAACCACCTCGTGCTCATCCCAACTCCACAGACGCACTGCTATCTGCGAATATGAATTAAAATACCCGTGCGCCAAAAAAGCGCCGTCTTCGTTGACCAGCTGCACTGGCGTACCGCTTTCTAATCCATCAGGGATATTTTTTAAAGCACCAGAAAATACCCACGGATGCCTGCCTAAAATTGGGCCTACTCTTTGTCTTTGGACAACTAATTTATTCACAGTTATATGGGTTATAAATAATACGTCTGAAGTATACCAAAGTATACCCATATTTTACAAGGACAAAGCAAACAAAAAACCCAGCGCACAGGCTGAGTTTTTTGGTTTTATTATCTTATTTTAACTGGGCTTCTACCTCAGCAGCAAAATCTGTCTGTTCTTTTTCTATACCCTCTCCCAATTCAAGTCGTACCATAGTTGCAATGGTAGCATTTTCTGGTAACAATTTTTGAACGGTTTTTTCTTCATCTTTGATAAAGGCTTGTTCAAGCAAACAAATTTCACTATAAAATTTGTCTAACTTGCCCTTTAGGATATTAGGGATAGCTGCCTCTGGCTTACCTTGTTGTTTGAGCTGATCAGTATAAATTTCTTTTTCTTTTTCTACTATATCTGATGGCACCTCGTCACGACTAATATACTTTGGATTAGAAGCGGCAGCGTGCATAGCAATATCAGCAGCCAAGCCAGTATCGGTAGTATTTTTTAATAATACGAGTACCGAGATTTTTCCTCCCAAATGAGAGTAGGCTCCAAAAGCATCCTGATCAGTTTTTTCTACCACGGTAAATCGACGTAAGGAAATTTTTTCTCCAATTTTAGCAGTAAAATTATTAAGCACATCTTGTACAGTTTCGCTACCAACTTTAACACTCATAGCCTCTTCTACACCAGCTGGTTTATTTTGTACCAAGGCATCTACGAGGCTGGTTGCCATAGCTTGGAAATCTGGACTTCCGGAAACAAAATCAGTTTCAGAATTTACTTCTGCTACGACAGCAACATTACCCACTACTTTTACCTGAGTAGTACCTTCAGCCGCAATTTTATCTGTTCTTTTTGCAGCTTTAACAATACCTTTTTTTCGTAGGATTTCTCCAGCCTTTTCCATATCGCCCTCGGCTTCATCTAAGGCTTTTTTACAATCCATCATACCAGCTCCTGTTAGAGATCGGAGCTTGGCTACATCAGCAGCTGTGATTGACATATAATTTTTTGTTAATATTTAATATCTAGTATTTTATACTAGATATTAAAATAATTGAAGTCACTAGAGTTATTATACTGATTCTTCTTTTTTAAGAGCTCGTCTTCCAGGCTTGTCAGTTTTTTCTACGTGCTGGTGTTTAACTGGCTCTTCCTTAACTCTTTCTAACTTTTTCTTTTCAAATTCTTTTCTACCTTCGTTTACTGCTTCGGCCATTAAATCTGCAATCATCTTGATTGAGTTAACTGCATCATCATTAGCAGGAATAGGATAGGTAACTTTGTTTGGATTAGTGTTGGTATCAGAAACAGCTACCGTTGGCACTTCGGTTCGTTCGGTTTCAGCCAATGCTGTTTTTTCAGTTCTCATATCAGCGATATACACTGCATCTGGCAATTTTTCCAAACTAGTCAAACCAATAAGATACTTATCAAGTTTTTCTAATTGTTTTTTCATTACTACTTGCTCTTTCTTTGTATATTTTTCAATTTCACCACTAGCAAACTGTTCTTTTAAGTTGTTATATTTCTTGAGGCGGCGTTTTACTTCTTCGAAGTTTGTAAGAAGCCCACCAATCCAGCGCTCTACCAAATATGGCATTTCGCAGGACATAGCTGCAGCTTTAATAGCTTCACGAGCTTGACGTTTTGTGCCCACAAATAAAATAACATGACCCTTTGCGGCCAAGTTTTTGGTATATTCTAACGCTTTCTCAAGTTGAGCTTGAGTTTTTTCTAAATCGATAATATGCACGCCGTTACGAACACCAAAAATGAATTGCTCCATTTTAGGGTGCCAGCGTGACTTTTGGTGGCCGAAATGTACCCCGGCCTTAAGCATTTCCAACAATGTTGGCATTTTCTTTGACATATTTTCCTTATTATTGCCTCCTAGCTTTGCCCCGGAGTGGTCCAAGGGAGGAAAAAAGTAGCTAGCGAGAGTTAATTAAGATGGGTGGATTATATACGAAGAGCCAAAATTAGTCAAGGTTTCCACGCTTTAGTTTCTAATACTTTTTAATTTGCGCAAAACCTGATCTTTCTTAACACTCAGCTCATCATATTGCCTCTGAAAGAATCTACTTTCCTCGTTTAATTTGTTAAGAAGCTCACTATTTGATTGATATTTTAAAGCCATTTCCTGATAAGATCGTACCTGACTTTTAGCACGTCTTAGCTCGTCATCTATCGATTCAAGTAATAATAGTAGAGAATCTTCAGTTTCTTGACTACTTGCATTCTGATTATTTTCAACAGAGGCAGCAGGTTGCACGTGCTCAACCCCTTCTTCAACCATAACCGAAGGCAAAAAATCAGCAGGCTGGATACTGTTATAATTTTGCTTAGGATAGATTTCACCTGAAACTTCTGGCATCATAATTTAGAATTTAATTATTTTTTCGCCTCACCAACTACGAATTTTCATAATTGGATTTAGCGGCTCGTCTTGGGTGAAGACGAGCTAGCGGAAATAGACCCGGCCGCGCTTTTGATTGCGCTTTCAGGTACTATTGGAACGGAGACCAGCGAACTTCCACCACGGGACGCTCTTCGCTGACCTTGATGGTCTGGGGGCTTGTTTCACACCGATGCTCACAGGGGAGCCTCGTCATCATCACCGTATAGGTTCCCGGTGCCGAAAGGTAGATCTCGCAGGGCTCGCGAACACCTTCGTAGTGTCCACACCACTTGCGATCCTGACCAGGAACATCCATCTGCACGGAGAAGACACCGATTTCAGGAAACACGAGGCGGTAGTCCTTCTCCAGTTGAATGGTGACGTTGAGCCCTTCACCTATTCTACTATCAAACAAGATGCTCAAGCCCTGATCCCTGTACCACTTGGGCGGCCTGAGTCCCTTGGGCGCCTCGATCTGGATCGAGTTGAGACCAGGTCCGACAGAACCTCGGAACGAAGTGATACCCGCATCCAGGTGGTTGATCTGCACCTTCGAAGTGACGGACTGTCCCTGGAAGGTCGTCTCAACCGTAGTGATGCCCTTGATGGGGAAGAGCTTCCAAGAGGCGAAGCCGTTGTAGCAGAGCGCCACCGCCGCAGCGATAAGCGCAGAGATGAATACAAACCAAAACACTTTACGCATTTGAGCCCCTTCGATTCGATTATGCCTTGTTCAGGCGAGTTTTAATGTGTGAAAAACCCACTTACTTACAGGCTATTCACACATTAAAACTATTACATCCACTTTAGATATAACTGCATAGCATAGCACAAAATTTGGCTTTTGTCAACATATTGACAAACACAAGCAATGATGCTACTATGTGAGCACCTTTAAATAAAACCTTTCCAAATTTTATGAAGAAAGAAATTCACCCAGAATATCACAATGATACAGAAGTGATCTGCGCGTGCGGTAACAAATTTACCACTGGCAGCACCCTAAAATCTATCCGTATTGAGTTGTGCAATAAATGCCATCCTTTTTATACTGGCAAACAAAAATTTGTTGACACCGCTCGTCGTGTAGAGAAATTCAAAGAAAAAACAGACAAACAAACTGCTGCTGCCGCTACTCGCAAAGGCCAAAAAGTAAAGAAGGCTGCTGTGGCTGCAAAAAAATCTGCCAAAAAAGCCGCTGACAAAAAGGCTTAGCTTTAATAATCTCAAAAAACAGACTATAATACTTTTTATGTTTAGTCTGTTTTTTTAATAACATTATTAAAGATATAAAAAAACAGCCAAGATTATGCAAAAAAAATACTTAGAGATAGAAAATAAATTTAGACAACTAGAAGCCGATTTACAAGATCCGAGCGTGCTTAATGATCCTAAAAAAATCAAAGACATCTCTCAGGAATACACAGAACTCAAACCTACTGTAGAAAAAATACGAGAACTAGCGATAACTGAAAAAGCAATCTCAGAAACTCAAACTATTGTTGATACTGAACCGGATGCACAAATGAAAGAAATGGCTGCTGCCGAGTTGCCTGATTTAGAAAATAAAAAAACATCTCTCGAAAAAGAATTAGATGAAATGACCAGACCACAAGATCCATTTGATAAAAAAAGTGTGATTATGGAAATCCGTGCTGGTGTGGGCGGTGATGAATCAGCCTTATTTACCGCTGAGCTGTACCGCATGTATACCCGATATGCCGAAAACCAAGGCTGGAAAACAACCATGCTTGATTGTAACCGCATTGGTATTGGTGGATTTAAAGAAGTTATTTTTTCCATCAAAGGCAGAAATGTATATAAGGATTTAAAATACGAAATGGGCGTGCATAGAGTACAACGAGTGCCTGATACCGAAAAAGCTGGCCGTATCCATACCTCAACCGTTACCGTAGCCGTACTACCTGAAATAGAAGAAACCGAAATTAAAATTGAACCAAAAGATTTGCGCATCGACACATTCTGTTCAGGTGGCGCGGGCGGACAAAGTGTTAACACCACCTATTCGGCTGTGCGTATCATCCATATTCCAACCAACATCATGGTGCAATGTCAGGATGAACGATCTCAGACTGCCAACAAAGAAAAAGCTATGGCCGTATTACGTGCCCGTATTTATGCTGCTGAACGTGAGGAAAAAATGAAGGCTATTACCGAAAAACGACGTTCCCAAATTGGTAGTGGCGACCGTAGTGAAAAAATCCGTACCTATAACTTCCCTCAAGACCGCATTACCGATCATCGTATTCATCAAAATTGGAATAGCATTCCTCGAATCTTAGATGGCGAACTTGAGCAAATCATACTCGCGGTACGTACCGCTGAATTTGAAGGTTTTGACACAAGCGCAAACGACGAAGACGAAGATTAATCTAATCCAGATGCAAAAGTTTAAAAAATACTTCCCTATTGCCCTTATTCTTATAACGGCTTTCTTTTTGCGTTTACTTATACTTTTTAAGTACGGTAATTTGTGGAGCGACGAATGGTTTAGCATTACCTACAGCCAAAAACCGTGGTACTCCAGCCTCACAAAGTTTTGGATATGGGAGACTAACCCTCCCTTACACATGATCTTTCTTAAAGCCTGGTTTTATATTGCGCCCGTTACCGAATTTTGGGCACGCACTTCGAGCACCATCATTTCCTTATTATCCATAGCTATCCTGTACATTTTAAACAAAAAACTATTTAACGAAAAAATTGCCCTTGTAAGCGCAGCTATACTCTCCGTAACACCTGTACACTTATTTTTTTCTGCTACTGTTCGTGCCTATGCCCTCCTACTTTTTTTTACTATTATTTCTACCTATTACTTTTTTACTATTTTTTATTCCCAAGAAAAAACAAAGAAAAATATTCTTTTGTTTATTCTCTTTACCACCCTTCTTTTATATACCCATCTGACCGCCACTCTCGTACTTGCAAGCCAATTTATAGCTCTCCTTATTACCAATCGAACCCAAATTAAACAATGGATTAAACAAATACTACTGCCCGTTGTTTTTTTACTCGTATGGGCAATTCCCTCTTTGACTTACAAACTAACATTTAACACTGTCCAAAACGGATGGTTTTTTAATATCAAAAGCAACTACTTAGATGTCGTTGAAAAAATAGCTTCTTTGTTTATCGGATACACAGATTGGAAAATAGGCATCCTCGCGCTTTTTGTATTCGGTTATGGCACATACTTGTTAATTAAAAAACAACGTCAATCTAATCAGCATAGCACTATTATAGTTATTTATATTCTATTTTTATTTCCTATTTGCTGTGCACTTTTTCTCAACCTACTCAATATCAAGTTCTTTTTAATTACCTTGCCATGGTCTATAACACTTACTGCTTATTTACTCCATACATTTAATAAAAAATATATCGGACATTTTATTATTTACACCCTCCTTACAATTAACGCCTTTTCCTTATACAAAAGTTTACCGCTTAACAATTGGCAGCCCGTAGATAGTTATATTAACCAGAGATACAATTCCAGCACCAAACAACTTATTATCTACAATTCCTTTACCCAAAAACACGAGGTAGAGCATTACCTAACTACACAAATACCTGCCTATGCCTACGTACCTCACAACACCGACTGGGATAATTATTTAATTACTAATAACTATTTACGATATATTCATCCAGATTCAGAAATTAAAAAATGGCTAAACGATTACCAGATACATACATTTCAAGAAATAATATTACTTGATGATAAAGATGTTGGTATAGATATCGCCCCTATACTATTACAGCAAAACTGGCACGAACAAGAGCCAGCATTTAAAGCCCCTTTGGCGGCCAATGTGTACGTGCGCTATTTTAAAAAATAAGTTCGATATGAATATTCATGAAATACAAAAAAAATTGCACACCTATACCCCTCTCGATATTGAGGTATTACTTGGAGCAGCCATAAAAAAACCAAGAGAATTTTTATATACTCACCCTGAATACAAACTAACACTTATTCAGAGCATCCGTTTACGATACAGTATTTTTTTATATAAAAAAGGTTATTCCGTAGCCGCTATTATTGGTCATAAAGAATTTTATGGCTTAGATTTTTTGGTAAACAAGCACGTACTTATTCCTCGCCCTGATACAGAACTTATGGTAGAGGAAGCTATAAAAACTCTTGGCCATGAACTAGAAACAAAAAATACCAACATCATATATATAGACGTGGGTACAGGCAGCGGCTGCATTCCAATTTCTGTTGTAAAAAATTTACCAAAATTAGAGCAGGCATACGCTATCGACAATTCCAATTTGGCGCTCAAAGTAGCTAAGAAAAATGCCAAAAAACACCGGGTGCATATAGATTTTTTACACGGTAATTTACTTGAACCTATCTTAAAAAATAAATCACTCCTTGGCACTCCTTGCTTTTTTACTATCACTGCCAATCTTCCGTACCTCAGCGAAGCTCAATTTAGATCCGAACCTTCTATTTGGCGAGAACCAAAAAATGCTCTAGTGGCAAAAAATAACGGCCTTGATTTGTACGAAAAATTACTAAACCAAATTAAAGATCTGCCTAATTTTTGCCAGATGTTTCTATTCCTTGAAATTGACCCATCTCAAACAGAGGCAATTGTCCAGCTGGTTTTCAAATATATTCCTAAAGCACAGATTAAAATAAAAAAAGATCTAGCTGACCTAGATCGTCTGGTGATTATTTCTCTATAAAAGTTACTCTACGGGCTCGAATTAGCTGCGGATACTTTCATATTTTTATCAACTACTTCAATCCAGGTGTTACCTGGAGTAAGCACAATTTCCTGGCCATTTGCATCATAAAAACGAGTACGGCCTGACAGACTTTTTTTCTCCCATGTTCCGTGCACGACCTCACCTTTTCTTAAAATAGTCGCCTCACCACTACCCACAGTTTTTATTTCTTGCCTACCCTTATCATCATTGGCAATATCTTCTACGCTGGTAACTTGAACTATAATATTGCGAGCCCACACTTCCGAACCATCTCTGTCTCGTTCATTTTTACTATTTATACTGCGCTGATACTGCATCGTAGCAGAATCATATTTCCAAGCTATCGTATACCCAACACTAAAAGTAATTTGTAACTCACTACTACTTGCTACGCTACTACCAACATCCTGATCAAACTTCCAAGCCATATCTGCAGTAAACAATGAGCTCGAGTTCGCTCGCCTATCTAACATTGCTTGCCAATTTTTACTGCTGATAAATAAATTATGTGGGGCAAAATGATGTGTACCGCGCCAAAAATATTGCCCCCAGAAAAACTCATTGGCATCAAAAATTTTACGAGGCTTAATAGCAGCGAGCGCTTGTGGTGACCCACCAGAATGAACATATAAGCCATCACCATATTCTTGAATCCAATCTAAAAAATATAGCCTGGCACTTCGTACAGGGCCAACTTCAGCTACTTCTTGCGCGCTATCAAAAATCGCAAAATAACGAGTAATACCACCTTCTACCATTGCTTCATATACGATTTTGGCACGAGAAACACCAGACTGCGGCCATGCATCAACGTGATTATCTATCATAATACCTACTGCTCGCACACTTGTTTCTTCCTGAGAATTAACTGCTGCACCATCAAGCGGATTTTGAAACTCTATTTTTTTAGCACTGTGTAAAACGCCCTCTTGGAACGGAAACACAACTAGGGATCTTTCTGAAAATCTATACCAAATTGCCGACCCAAGAATAAAAATCAAAAAAAATATAGCATATACCGAATACGGACGAATCCTTGATAAACGAAAAGGCATTTTCATATATGTAATAGTAGCAAAATAAAATTAAAACTGCCAGGGCAAAAGCTCTGGCAGTTTTAATTTTGGAAGTATATTGTTTATTTTATTTCTTTTCAGTCTCTTCTTTCTTTTCAGCGCCGTCTGCAGCTTCAGCACCTTCTTCATCTTCTTTCTTCTTACCCGCTGTTTCGATCTTAGTAAGATCGACTGGAGCAGCTGCTTCCATAGCCTTCATTTCTTCTTCAGTCATAGCTGGGGTAGCTTTGGCTACCAAATCATCTGCTTGAGGACTGGTAATAGTAACAGAACTTGGAACAACTAAATCTTTAACTTTAATTGCATCGTCAAAAGTTTTAAGAGAGGAAATATCAACATCAATGTGAGAAATCAAATCTTTTGGCAAACATTCAACTTCTACAGAAGAGATATTATGCATCAAAGTACCGCCTTGTTCTTTAATAACTGACGCTTCTCCAACAAAACGCAACTCAACCGTAGCAGTCATGGACTTGTTCATATCGATACGGCGTAAATCTACGTGGATAATTTGGTCAGTAACTGGATCGTATTGAATATCGTGAATCAAAATTTTACCTTCTGCTTTTTCATCCAAGAATAAATCGATCAAACTAGCTTCACCAGCTTCGTTATACAATCGTACAAATTCGTCATGACTTAACGTAACAGACAAAGCTTCTCCGCCCATTCCATATACCACTGCTGGTAAAACAGTTTTAGTACGAATTTTTTCTCCTTTTTCTTCTCTTTTTTTGGCCGATAATTTTAATGTCATAAATATTATTTCAATTTTGCCGAATCGGCGGAATCGCGCCTTACAGCAGTAATAAAATCTGGACTATTTATAAATTGATGCGCCTCTATAGTTTCATCTACTGAAATAGAGGGCAGTTTGTACAATTTTTGCACATCCTTGAAACTCAAATCAGTAATCATTCCTACCGTACTCACACCTTTTGCCAAGGTCATTACCATGGCAATAAAGTAACCATGACAACCTTCACACGTAAAGTGCACAAATTTAGCTTCGCTTTCGTTTGCAAACAATTGTATTGCCTCTGACTTATAATCACGATTACAAACCGGGCAATGACTGATTAATTTTAAAGTTTTTCGCCAAGAATCTGAGTTGCTGTTGTTTGCCAACATATATTTTTGTATGCCCTATACTAAATTATTTTAAGAAAAATGTCAAGACGTGGAAGATGCCCGTTTAATACCTTCGCACCATCATACTCTCTAGAATACCAATGAGCAGTAAGTTTATTATCAGCGACGACCCCCCGTAGCTCACAAAAGGTAGTGTTACCCCCGTAATAGGCAAAAGCCCCAAATTTGCCCCAACATTGGTAATTAACTGGACAAAAAAGAGAATAAGAATACCAGTGGCTGTGGTCGCTACAAAATCGTCATCTGATTTCCTAATAATAGATACGAGGCGCCAAAATATAAGGGCAAATAACGCCAGCATAACAACTACCCCAGCTAACCCCAACTCTTCTCCAATTACAGAGAACACGAAGTCTGTTTGTGCTTCTGGCAAGAAGCGCAACTGACTTTGCGAACCAAAACCCAAACCACGCCCAAATACCTGGCCAGCGCCAATAGCTATTGTAGACTGAGCAATGTTATAGCCACTACCGAGCGGATCTCTCTCTGGATTAATAAAATTAGCAACCCGATCTTTTTGATAATCTTGTAAAAAGAAAAACCAGCTTGCGACTGCAAGCAAGGCAACTAGTGCTACAAATCCAGCTAAGTATAAACGCCTGGCTCCAACTGCCCAGATCATACCAAACCAAATAGCTCCAAGCAGCAGCGCCGAACCCAAGTCTGGCTGCAACATCACAAGTCCAATAAACAAAAAAGAGACTGCACCCGTACCCAAAAAAAATAACGGGCGATCAAACCTACGTCCAAACCTCGACACAATATAGGCAATCATAAGAATCAAGCCAATTTTAGCCATCTCAACTGGCTGAAAAGAAAATCCAAAAAAAGAAAACCAACCTTTCGTACCGCGAATAGTCTCTCCAAAAAATAGGACGCCTGCTAATAACAACAGGGAAAAAAAATACCACCATTTCGCCAAATAACGCCAGAGAATATGCTGACTGATACTCGCAATAAATAAAAGAAGCAGACCTAAACAAAAAGCTATCAATTGTTTTTTAAAATAAAAAAGCTCTGAACCTCGCGAAAGGTCTACACTATATACCGAAGCGAGCCCCATCATAACTAAAAACACCACGCAGATAAAAAGCTGCCAATCAAAACTACGAGGTGATAATTTTCCAATATCTAGCATATATTAATTACACATGAATCACCCACTTATGGAATATATACCGAATCATCGTACACATTAATTATCGGATAGATTGCAATTTCGGAAATATTTAAGTTTTGAGCAAAACTACGAAGGTCTACATCTTTTACTTCAAGCGAATTAATTCTGTCGAGCTGCAGAGGCAAGACACCAACCAGCTGTCCATTTTGGAGTAGTGCTACATAAAAATTAGGCAATATATAATTGTACGGACTATTGTTGGTAAGCTTAAACTGTACAGCATCAGCGTTATTGCCTTCTTGGGCCAAAGATTTTGAAAAAACAAAATCAGTTACTTGAAAATTTAATCTGTACCGCTGATAGTCTATCGGACTGGCAATAGCATGATTAGAAATACGTTTGTATTGTATATTTTCTAAAACAATTACTGGCGACTCGCTGCCTACATCGCCCACTCCTAGACTGGCTGCCAACCTACTTTCACCAGGAAGTAAAAAAGTCTTTTGCATTTTTGTTTTTATACCACTCACAACAAAATAATAATCAAACTGTATCAAAAAATTGCTATTAGGGTTCACTAGCTCTGCCACTAGATCATACTTATTATTCCCACTAGAAAAAACATGCGTACTTACTACCTGCACAGGCTGAGCAGCAAAATGAGGTTGGATTCCTGTGTAATTTATAGACGCGGTCAAACTTCTTTCTAATTTTTGCTGATCAGTATAGCCAAGCAAAAATACAGCCCATTTCCAAATACTAAAAATAATAAAAGCAAGATTAATAACAATTAAAGTAATTACAACAATTTTATAAACCAAGGCTTTGTTATGCAACAACCAAAAACCCCATTTTAATTCACTAGAACTAAATTCTTTGGTCGGATCTTCGTATTTGGTAAAACTGGATTTAGGAAGAACCTTCCCCGAAGATACATCATTTATTTTTTCTTCGTTGTGGTTGTTAGAATTATAAATGTTAAGCATACCAAAATGGTAATTTATTTTTGCAATTATTACTACAGTATACCTTAAAATAACTTTTTTAAAAACTCTGTAAAATATTTCATAAAATAAAGGCCGCCCTCCGAAGCACAGACACTGCACGAGCACCTCAGATTTATTATATGATTAGAAAAAATAAAACACAAGCCAGTATTTGGCTTGTGTTTTTTACGCTGTTCTCAAATGTAAAAATTTAAAAACAATGCAACGATGCCAGCCGACCACGTGTCCTTGTAGGACTTGTCCCTGAACGGGAACTCTGGTGGAAGGCTGGGTAGGAGTTGAAGGAAGGGGTGTGGATCACGCAGCGACTAGAGGCTGCAGATGACGATGGTCGCAACGATCATGGCGATCGCGACCAGCCCCATGAGCACCATCACGAAGGCCTTGTTCCCGCGGGACGAAGTCTCCACGGTGACCGAAGGCAGCGCCTGGACGACCTCCGTCTGGACGGGCTTCGCGCTGGCCGCCGACGCCTGGAACGCATCGTTCTTGGGTGCCGCCTGGGACGGGTACGGGTGGTACGGCACCGACAGACGGGTGTCAGAGGTGGCGCAGTCAGTGTTGGCATCAGAACGCAAGGCAGGTCCGCGCATGTAGGTTCCCCCCGAGAATGACGTTGAGCCAAACAGAAACTGTTGGCTATGGTCAGGATGATATTACCCTCTTCATCAATCCATGTAGAGACAATGTCTCTACATGGTCTTTAAGAGTAACTACTTCCCGACCATTTATACAACTTTTTTCCTTCAATTTGAAAAGAACGATTATTAGTCTCAAAACTAATAAAAAGCAGTATACTAAAAACACGCTCATTTGTCAATGGTTTTATTCACTTTAATCTTTAAATAAACATAAAAAATCCCTTAAATAAGCCAAAAAATAAACTTGGCACATTACCCCACCCTTGCCCTATAAATATCAGTATGATAAAATATCATCATAAAATATTTACAATCTTAATTGTATGCCTACCAAAAAAGTTGAAAAAGGAAGAATGGAACAAAAAACTGAAGAAACAAAACCAACTCCCGCCAAAGTAAAAGCCAAGGTTTCCGATAAAGCGGATGCGAGCTATAGCGCTTCAAACATTACCATTTTAGAAGGTTTAGAAGCTGTTCGTCGTCGCCCTGGTATGTATATCGGCTCAACTGGCCCTGTTGGCTTACACCACCTTATCTGGGAAGTTGTCGATAACTCTATCGATGAATCTATGGCTGGTTTTTGTAACCAAATTGATATCTCTTTATTGCCCGATCATTATATAGAAGTAAAAGATAATGGCCGTGGTATCCCTGTAGATATTCACCCTCAAATGGGTGTTAGTGCCCTAGAAGTAGTAATGACCAAGCTGCACGCGGGTGGTAAATTTGATGCAGGTAGCTACAAAGTATCTGGTGGTTTGCACGGCGTAGGCGTCTCAGTAGTTAACGCCCTCTCCACTCACACCAAAGCCGAGGTACATCGTGATGGTAAAATTTGGCTACAAGAATTTAGAGACGGTGGTAAGCCAGTAAAAAAAGCTAGAGAAATTGGTACCTGCAAAGATCGAGGTACTATTATTACCTTCCGTGCCGACGATACTATTTTTGAAACTATCGACTACGAATGGAAAACCATCGTCGACCATATTCGCCAACAAGCATACCTCTCAAAAGGTATTCGTATTTCTATTACCGATAGACGTGAAGGCCAAGAAAAATCAGATGACAAAACTGCTATCTCGTTCCCTAACCCTACTTATGCCTTTTATTTTGAGGGTGGTGTTGCTTCGTATGTACGACACCTAAACCAAAATAAAGAAGTTAAAAATGAAAATGTTTTCTACGTAGAAAAAGAACAAGACGATGTCAAGGTAGAAGTAGCTTTACAATATAATAACGAATTTAACGAACTACTCTCTGCTTTTACCAATAATATTTACAATCCAGAGGGCGGTACTCATGTAGCTGGTTTTCGTACTGCACTTACCCGTAGCTTAAACAGTTACGCTCGTAACAAAGGCTTCCTCAAAGAAAAAGATCCAAATCTTACTGGTGAAGATGTACGTGAAGGGCTTACTTGTATTGTGTCCATCAAAGTTACCGAACCTCAATTTGAAGGACAAACAAAAGCCAAACTAGGAAATACCGAAGTAAAAGCAGCTGTCGAAGCAGTCATGAATGATGCTTTCCTTATTTTCTTGGAAGAACATCCAAAGGATGCCGAAGGCATTGTAGAAAAATGCTTACTCTCTGCCCGTGCTCGCAATGCGGCCAAGATGGCTCGCGACACTATCTTGCGTAAAGGTGCTTTGGAAGGTTTCACCTTACCAGGAAAACTAGCCGACTGCAGCAGTCGCCACGCTGAAGAATCTGAACTATTTATCGTAGAGGGAGACTCCGCTGGTGGTAGTGCCAAACAAGGACGTGACCGTGAACACCAGGCTATCTTGCCATTACGTGGTAAAGTACTAAATGTAGAACGCGCTCGTTTAGATAAAATATTAACAAACAATGAGTTAAAGTCTCTTATTATTGCCATGGGCACAAACATTGGCGAACAGTTTGATATTTCCAAATTACGCTACCATAGATTGGTTATTATGACCGATGCCGATGTAGACGGCGCCCATATCCGCACACTACTTCTCACTTTCTTCTACCGCTACTACCCTACTCTTATTACAGGTGGACACGTACTTATCGCCCAACCGCCATTATACAGTTTAAAATATGGCAAAAACATGAAGTATGCCTATAACGATGAAGAAAAAGAAAAAATTCTGTTAGAAATTGGCAAAACTTCAACTAATAAAGATCAAAAATTAAAGACTCCTAAAATAGAAACCGAAGAAACCGAAAATACCGAAACAAAAGATGATGGCGAGATCCAAGGACTTGAAGTAAACGGTATCAAGGTAAACATTCAGCGCTATAAAGGTTTGGGAGAAATGAACCCAGAACAACTTTGGGAAACAACCATGAACCCAAAAAACCGCATGATGAAACGCGTTACCATAGAAGATGCCGAACTGGCCAACGAGGTCTTTGAAGTGCTTATGGGCGACGAAGTTGGCCCGCGCAAAAACTTTATTCAGACCCATGCTAAGAGTGTAAGCAACCTTGATATCTAATATTTCTTGTGGACAAGGCTCTATTGACTTATTCCTAAAAATAAGATATTATACACAGTATTAAAGCAGCCCGAAAAGGCTGTTTTAAGAACCAAAATATTACAACCAGATTAAAACTAATACTATGTTTACTGCTATCAAAAACTACTTTGTTGGATCTTACCAGGAAATGAAAAAAGTTACCTGGCCAACCAAAAGCCAAACTATCAACTACAGCGCCCTTGTTGTTGGCCTTAGTGTTGGTATGGCTCTATTTTTAGGTCTACTCGATTATATCTTTAACGCAGGTGTAACTACCCTGTTTTTAAAATAATAAAATAAATAAAAACTACTTGGTATTTTAAGTATTAACATGTATGGCAAAGCAAACCCTTAATCTTGGACGACGCTGGTATGTACTTCATACATATAGCGGCTATGAAGAAAACGTAAAAAGCAACCTTGCACAACGTATTGAATCTTTTGCCATGCACGATAAAATTTTTAATATTCTCGTTCCAAAAGAGAAAAAAATTAAAATTAAAAATAGTAAGCGATCTGTAATAGAAGAAAAAATATTTCCTGGTTATGTACTTGTTGAAATGATCGTAACCGATGACTCTTGGTATGTTGTACGCAACACCCCAAACGTTACTGGTTTCGTTGGTTCTGGTACTACCCCTACTCCAATTGATCAATCCGAAGTTGATTCCTTGCTCAAACGCATGTCTGCTTCCGAACCTCAACATAGAATTGATATGGAAATTAACGACGTGGTTCATATTACTGACGGACCATTTAAGAATTTTGAAGGTAAAGTAAGTAATGTTGATCAAGAAAGAGGCAAAGTAAAAGTACTTATCACCATGTTTGGACGTGAAACACCAGTAGAGCTGGATGCAATGCAAGTAAAGAAGAGTTAAAATTATTAATAACCTAGACTGTCCCAACTGTTGGGAGCTTCTCTGTCTAGATTTAATTAAAACAAGATTAATATGGCAAAAAAATTAGTGGCCCAAATTAAATTACAAATTATTGGAGGTGCTGCCAATCCAGCGCCACCAGTCGGTCCAGCACTTGGTCAACATGGTTTAAATATCCAAAGTTTTTGTAAAGAGTTTAACGATAAAACTCAGGACAAAAAAGGAGAAGTGGTGCCAATCATTATTTCTGTCTACGCAGACCGAACATTTGATTTCATCATGAAGACTCCTCCAGTCCCAGAGCTTATCAAAAAAGCAGCCAAAATTTCTAAAGGTTCTGCTAAACCATTACAAGAAAAAGTTGGAAAAATTACCAAAGCTCAAGTAAGAGAAATCGCTGAGAAAAAAATGCCCGATCTTAATGCTCATACTGTCGAAGCTGCCATGAGAATGGTAGAAGGTACTGCACGAAACATGGGCGTGACAGTAGAAGGATAAAAAAATAAATTAAATAAAAAAGACGCTAACATAACTAGCGTCTTTTTTATTTAATTTGTCTTGATAGTATTTTTTTCAATTGTAGTTCTAACCAACTCTTGCAGACCTGGCTCAACAATCTTATTGGCTGTTCGCCACGCTTCATCTACTTTATTCTTCTGTAAAAAAAGAATAGCTATAAGGGCGTAATTAAAATTTTTTTCTTTTTCATTTGTTTCGTATTCATTTAGACCTTCGGCAAAACGCTCTTTTCCCAAGCCAAAACTACTTAACACAAATCTTCGTACAACCCTTGTAAGCTGTTGTGGATTAAGAGCAGTTAACCTACGCTCCATACCACCCTCCCCCATCCGTCCATTTCTAAAAAAATCTACAGCCTGTTCTGCTAACAAAACTTCTTGTGGCTGCAGTTCATAATCGTCAGGCCAACCATTTTTAATTAAGTCAGCTACTTCCTTTAAACGCTCCTTCGACTCCAATTCTGGAGACACAAACATCACTTCGCCTCTTTTTTCTTTAGACATATATTTAAGATATAAACATGGCATCGCCAAAACTAAAAAATCGATATTTTTCTGCTACTGCCTTATAATAACATTCTAGCATAAACTCTCGACTCCCCGCAAAGGCAGAAACAAGCATGAGGAGAGTAGATTTTGGCAAATGAAAATTGGTAATCAGAGCATTGATAACTTTAAATTCAAAACCAGGGTAGATAAAAATATTTATATCACCAGTATACGGACGCAAGGCTCCTTCTTTTTTTACCACCCCTTCGAGCACTCGCACAGTGGTGGTGCCCACTGCCACCACCCGCCTCCCTTCGGTCTTGGCTTGATTTATTAAATCTACATTTTTCGAAGTTATTTCTACCCATTCATTATGCATGGTGTGCTCTTCAATCTTATCTGTTTTTACTGGCAAAAATGTTCCAAGCCCCACATGCAACGTTACTTCTGCGAACTCTACCCCTTTAGCCTTTAAAGCCTCTATAAGTTGTGGCGTAAAATGAAAACCTGCAGTTGGTGCCGCTACCGACCCCTCCTCTTTTGCATAGACAGTTTGATACGTTTGTTCAAATGCAGAATCTTTATTTTCAACATACGGGGGCGTTGGCACTTCTCCATATTTATTTGCCTTAGCTCGGACAGACATATCATCTTCATCAAACTGAAGAAGATAGGTGCCGTCATTTTCTTTAAGCATTACTTCGGCACTAAAATCTTCAGCAAAAACAACTTTCATTCCGAGCCGTAACTTACGACCTGGTTTTGCCAAAACTTTCCATACTTTATTATTCTCCATAGGTCGTACCAAAAAAATCTCCACCGGAGCAACATTTAAAATGTTATCAGTTGTATCTATTTTTTTGTCTATCTTTATTACACTTTCATCTAACATAAGATTACCCCGTAACCGAGCCTTAAACACTTTTGTATTATTCCAAACAAGCAGATCGCCCTTCTGCAAGAAATCAATAATATCCGAGAAGTGCTTATCTACAGATTGCCGACCTGCCTTATCTACAACCATTAACCGAGAACTATCACGGGGCTCGAGTGGAAATTGAGCAATTAATTGTTTGGGTAAATTATAATCAAAATCAGAGGTAAGCATACTTATATTTAATATTTTCTTCTGTTGGCATTATGCTCATCGAGTGTAGATGCGTAATGCATATAGCCATCTTTGTCAGACAAAAAATACCAATAGGTGTTTTTTTCTGGATACAGAGCAGCCTGAATAGATTTCACACTTGGGTTTGCAATTGGCCCTGGAGGAAGACCTGGATATTTATATGTATTCCACAACGAATCAATTTCTCGCTCTTTTTCTGTAGTAAAAACATCGCCACTTCTATCTACCAGATAATGAACACTTGAATCAACCTGCAAAGCCCACCCTTTAGCCAAACGGCGCCACAAAATGTCTGATACTATTTGCCTGTCTTCGTCATATTTAACTTCTTTTTCAATAATACTGGCCATAGTTAAAATTTGATGCATTGTTTGTTTTAACTCTTTGGCGCGCTCGTACATAGAAGGTGTAATTTCTTTTACTCGCTCAAAATAAAACCTGTCTATAACCCCTTCTGCCAAACTGGCATCAGCAAAAACACGAATGGTTTCTGGCGCCAGATACCCTTCCATACTAGCACCTGCTGGCGCTTGCTCCATCAAATCATCTGAGGGGCCAAAAAAAGTGCCGGGAGGATACTTAGCAGCAGGCTTTCCTGTAATTTTAAAAACATCTTCGGTTGTAGAAGCAAAACCTTTTTCTACCAAGTAATCTGCGATTTGTCGCAAATTCCAACCAGGAATAATAGTGAGGCTAACCTCAGGCCTAGGGGGCAACGGAACATATACGGGATGCAATTTTTTATAATACCAAATACCAATGAGCGGCAACAAAACGATGAGAAAAATAGAAAAGGCGGTAGCTTTTTGATTAAAGGACATAAAAAAATAATCTATGCACTATTTTTTAGTGCACACATAATGTGCGCACTATGTTGTAAATAAATACACTTAGGATTGCCAATACTGCCTAGCCCACTCTAATCGTTCTGGAACACCGATATCAACCCACGACTCGTTGGATTCGTACACATACAAATCTTTCATTTTAGGAAAGACATCATATTCGATACTAAAAGATTTTTCTGATGGAAAATAATCTTTAGCTTTATTATTAAATATATATACTCCACCATTTATATACCCCGATTGATGAATGCCTTCTTTTTCTTTAAACTGTTTCAAATGAAACTTTTTGTCATACTCCAATGTGCCATACGCAAACACATCATCTACCTTTGCACCTAAAATCATTCCGTCGCTTGTTGGCGACAAATATCGAACCATATCTCCCAAATCAACGGTCGTAAAAATATCACCGTTTAAAATCACTACCGGCTCATTTGGGTGAGCAACGTACTCCCATGCATGCTTTATAGCCCCACCTGTACCTAATTTTTCTTGTTCAATAGCATAAACCAGATCTACCCCATCTTTATGCAAACCAACATTTTTTTCTAACACTTGAGATAGATGGCCTGCTGCGAGTATCACTTCGGTAATACCAATTTTTTTTAATTTTTCTAACTGCCATTCCAAAACCGTCCTACCTTTTATTTCTAATAAAACTTTGGGGGTGGATTTAGTAATTTCTCCTAAACGTGTAGACAGCCCCCCGCACAAAATAATCGCATTCATAATTGTAAAATAGTTAAGATCAAGCTACCAACCGAACTGCATAATAAGAAATAGTGGCTACAAACCCGGCCACAACAGCCCCTCCTAAAATATCGAGCGGGTAGTGTACACCCGCATACACTCGCCCCCAAACTACCCACAGAGCCATAACTCCCAAAGCCCACGCACCTGGTAAATTAAAAATACCAGCCATAAAGAAAACGAGAAAGGCAGAAAAACTATGATCGGAAGGGAAGGATTTCCAACTCATCAGTGGCTTAAATAAAAATTTAATATATGGATATGAAACATATGGCCGAGGTTCGCGCACAGATAGTGCCAAACCCAGATTAATCAACCAGCCCACACACCACGCACCAAACAAAAATGCTAACACCCAAAAAGTTTTGGTCTTATCAGGCATAATATCAACAAACGTTGCCCCTATATACCAAGCAATCATCGCCAGAATCACCCATTCTGCGCCAGCCCGACCAAAACTATCAAGCAATTTTGATTTGCCTACCAAGCTGTTAATTTTGAGAAAAATTTTAGCATTTAGGTCCATATGATTTGATATACTTTAACAGTTTAACCATGGTTTGGCAATGCCATCTATGACTTGAAATTATTACCAAAGCTGCTATACTGAGCTCTATATTAAGCGCCCGTAGCTCAGTGGTTAGAGCACTGCCCTTATATTTACTAGGGAGAGGGAAAGAGGGAGAGAGCTCACTCTTTCACCGACCGACGTAAATATATCCACGTCGTTCGCGGAAAACATATTTATTAGCTAATAACAAAACGCCAGTTTCCGGTGTGCCAGTCAATGCGCCCGTAGCTCAGTGGTTAGAGCACTGCCCTTATAAGGCAGGGGTCGACGGTTCAAATCCATCCGGGCGCACCGGAAACTTGTATTTTTTATAAGCAACGTAAATATATCCACGTCGTTCGCGGAAAATGAAAAATAATTTTCATTTTACCACTCACTAGTGGATATAAGGCAGGGGTCGACGGTTCAAATCCATCCGGGCGCACCATCTGAGCTTAAAAATAAAAATATGCCTGGTCTAAAAAACATGATTACTGGCGCCTCCAAACTACCATCCAAACCTGGCTTAGGTAATTTTTTAAACAGACCAAAACCTGGCCTTACCAGTATTACCCACCAAAACAAACCAACAGCTTCTTTTCATCAATTTGGAGATGCAGTGAGCCATACACAAAATAATGAACGTTCAGGAAAAATTTTTGGCAGCATTAACAGAGCAATAAAAAACAAACTTGATTCTGGCCTTAACGCTCCTTCTGGCAAAAATAATACTCCCCCTAACACCAACTTTAGACCAAAAATTTAAACGCTAATCTACTGATTTAGTTGCGACAAACTATGAAACTACCGACAAAAATTATAATTACTGAAGATCAAGCCAAAGAACGGCTCGATATTTTTTTATCAAAAGAACTTGCCATCAGTCGCTCTCAAGCACAAAAACTAATTGAAAACGAACAGGTTCTTCTGAATAAAAAATTAACCACCAAAGCCAGCGAACGACTCAAAGCAACAGACACCATTTCTTTTACTAAACATAAAACCTCGTCGCAATCTACAGAACCAGAAACAAAGAGCTCTACAAAATCTATCACAAAAAACAAAGAGTTAATTCCTCAGATAATAGCCGACACCCCGGATTATATTGTCATCAATAAGCCAACTGGTATGTTAAGCCATCCAACTATGGCCAAAGAAACAAATACCGTGGCTGATTTTGTTACAAAAAAATATCCAAAAATTAAAAAGGTGGGTGACGACCCAATTCGCCCTGGGATTGTACATAGATTAGATAAAGAGGCATCAGGTTTAATGGTAATTGCCAAAACAACAAAAATGTTTAACTCTCTCAAAGACCAATTTAAAAATCGAACCATTGAAAAAGAATATATCGCTTTAGTTCATGGAAAAGTCGCCAGGGATTGGGGTGAAATAAATTTTCCAATTACCAGATCAGAGACATCCGAACGAATGGCTGCTATTCCAAATAATGGCCTGCAAAATATGCCAAGTGCCAAAGAAGCAAAAACTGAATTTTTGGTAGAAAAAAAATTCGTAAACTTTACCTTGGTACGGGTTAAAATTTATACTGGACGCATGCACCAAATCCGTGTTCACCTCCTTGCCTACAATCACCCACTCGTCGGAGACCCTCTCTACTTTCAAAAAAAACAAAAACGGCATTGGGATGAAAAATTAGGTCGGTTATTTTTACACTCCGCAAAACTTGGCTTTACTGATTTAGATAACCAGAAACAAACATTCGAACTCCCGCTCCCAACAAATTTATCTGATTTTCTTAAGCTCCTTAAATAACAAATGGTTATGGCTCACAAAACAGGATTATTTATTATAATTTCTTCTCCTACAGGTGGCGGTAAAGATACCGTTATTTCTGAAATTTTAAAAATAATTCCCAACTGCCAGCGCCTCGTTACTACCACCTCCCGCCTACCACGTCCGAACGACAAAGAAGGGCTTGCCTACCACTTTATTTCCCGAGAAGATTTTGAACAAAAAATAAAAGAAGGTTATTTTTTAGAATACAATAACTTCGCCGACAATTACTACGGCACCCCCAAAACACACCTGGCTGCAATGCTTGAAAAAAACGAATGTGTCCTCTCTAACCTCGATGTAAACGGCAAACACAGTATGGATACACTGGGTATAAAAAATATCTCCATTTTTCTTCTACCTGAAAATATGGAAACACTCATAAAACGCGCTCAAGCCCGTGGCGGCATTACCCAAGAGATGATTGATAAACGTATCCAGATTGCAGAACAAGAAATTGCCCAGTCTACAGATTATGACTACCAAATAACCAATTATGAAGGCAAGCTAGACCAAACGGTGGCTACCGTGGCCGAAATCATTAGAAAGCATATAGCCCTAGTTGACAAAAAATGAATAATAGGCTACTATTAAACCACTTAATTACCCTTTTATATTAATATGACAGATCAAGCTGCTCCAAAAGCAACTATTTACCAGCCGGGAATGCTTGTAAAGGTTCACCAAAAAATCAAAGAAACAAACGCTAAAGGCGAAGAAAAAGACCGTATCCAGATCTTTGAAGGTACTATTATTGCTTCCAAACATGGTCAAGAAGCTGGCGGAACTATCACCGTACGCAAAATTTCAAATGCCGTTGGTGTTGAAAAAATATTCCCTATCCATTCCCCTATTATAGATAAGATCGAAGTAGTAAAAGAATACGCAGTAAGACGAGCAAAACTCCACTACTTACGCGATCCAAAATTCAAAAGAAAAATGGAAGAAAAGAAAACTAAGTAATCTCACATTTAAAATAAAAAACCTCCTGCTCAGGAGGTTTTTTATTTTTCTTATATGGTCTTTAGATACTTACCAGTCCAACTATCTTTTCTTTTCATAATTTCTTTGGCTGTACCCTGTGCAACTACTCGGCCTCCGTGCTTACCTCCACCTGGACCCATGTCTATAATCCAATCAGCGCAGGCAATGATTTCTAAGTTATGCTCGATAATTAATACCGTATTACCTTTACTTACGAGCCGATTAAGCACCTGCAATAAATGACGTATATCCTCGAAGTGCAGGCCAGTAGTTGGCTCATCTAATATATACAGGGTACTACCAGTCGAGCTACGAGAGAGCTCGGTAGCTAACTTTACTCTCTGTGCTTCACCGCCAGATAACTTGGTGGCTGGCTGACCTAAATGCATATAGCCCAAACCAACCTCGCGCAGAATATTAAGCTTATCAGCAATATTTGGTATATCACTAAAAAATACACGCGCCTCTTCAACGGTCATACTGAGAACATCAGCAATATTTTTATTTCGATAATGGATCTCCAACGCTTCTCTATTATATCGTGCCCCATCACACTCAGAACACTGCACATACACATCAGCCAAAAACTGCATCGGAATCCTTGTGTAGCCATCTCCAGCGCACGCTTCACACCTACCTCCGCCTTTTACATTAAAACTAAATTTACCTGCATCATAGTTATTCATTCGCGCTTCTGGCAAATCAGCGAATAAATCTCTAATTAAGGTAAACACACCTGTATAGGTCGCAGGGCTCGAGCGAGGTGTGCGGCCAATTGGGGACTGATCAATAGCAATTACTTTATCAATATTTTCTAAACCTTTTATTTCCTTATGTTCACCCGGCTCCTCTTTAGCTCGATAAAAATGTTTTGATAAAGATTTACCAAGGATATCTATTACCAATGTCGATTTACCCGAACCTGACACACCAGTTACACAAACCAATTTACCGAGCGGAATTTCTACATCAACATTTTGCAAATTAAATGCTTTAGCACCAACAATTTTTAAAGATTTTGTATTAGCTTTTTTAACAGAAGACTTTACATCTTCTGGCGCGCAACTAATTTTATTACGCCCAGATAAATAATCTCCTGTTAGGGAACTTTTTGTTTTTTTAATTTGAGCGACTGTGCCTTGAGCAATGATTTGTCCGCCTCCCACACCAGCTCCTGGACCCACATCAATAATATAGTCAGCTGCTTCCATCATAGCACTGTCGTGCTCTACCACAATGACACTATTACCTAAATCACGCAACGATCGGAGCGTTTCAATAAGCATCTTATTATCTTTTGGATGTAAGCCAATAGAAGGTTCGTCTAGTATATAAATCACTCCAATAAGTCCTGTGGAAAGCTGAGTAGCCAGTCTCGTACGTGTTACCTCACCACCAGATAATGTATTCATAGACCGATCTATGGCCAAATAGCTCAGACCTACTTTGGAAAGACTCTCAAGTCGCTGCATGATTTCTTTTATAATTGGTTTGGCAATAGCTGTTTTTTGCCCTTGGCTTAAATTATCTTCGGCCTTACTATTTTGTTTTTTGGCACCAGAAACCAAACTTTGCAACGAAGAGAAAAATTCAATATTATCTTCTATATTTAAAGAAGACAGGTCAGCAATCGTGTGATCACCAATCTTTACCGCCAATGAATTACGATGCAATCTTTTTCCTGCACAAAGCGGACAAACAGCTTCACGCATATACTGCTCTATCTCTCGACGTACATATTCCGAATCAGTTTCTAAATGTCTTTGTAATAAGTTGGGTATTACACCAGCAAATTTTGTTTTCTTACCATCTACCACATACTCTTCTTCGCCTGTACCTTGCAAAATAATATGTTGAATTTTTGAGCTTAAATCTTTAACAGGAACAGCGGTAGAAAAACCATGTCGCTGCGCCACTTCTCCAATAATTTTTTGATACCAATTTTGATTGCCTGTAATTCGAGTCCATGGCTGAATAGCCCCTTCGGCTAGCGTTAATCTGTTGTTAGGTATAACAAGCGCCGCATCGACTTCTTGTGTAACTCCCAAACCAGTACAGCGAGGACAGGCACCATACGGACTATTAAAACTAAAACTACGCATATCAAGCTTAGGCATTATTTTGCCACAAGTAAGACATCGCCCTGCTGTAGAAAATATATTTTCTTTTTTGCCATCCACTACAATAATAAGTCCGTCGCTTAAATCAAGTGCTACTTCTACCATTTTCATTATGTCTTGCTTCTGAAAATCAGCGAGTTTACCAATTAGCAATTCAACTGTGTATAATTTTTTATCTGAAAATTCATACTGAGCAAAATTGTTTATTTTCATCAGCTCTTTATTCACCCGAACCCATTCATAGCCAGATTTTTCTACTTTTTCAATTAACGTAGCTCGCACTACTTTTGCCTCACGTACCAGCGGCGACAAGATTAATAATTCATTAATATTTTTTACCGTAGCCTCTTTTCCTCGTTGGGCACGTGCCAAGCCACGAATTTCTTCTAGAATTGCTCCTGTTGTATAGGCCCGTACTGGCTCATGACAATCAGGGCAATACTGCTGTCCAACACGAGAAAACAATAAGCGAAGATAGTCATAAATTTCAGTTACCGTCCCAACAGTTGAACGAGGGTTTTGCGTATAACTTTTTTGATCAATAGCAATGGTAGGAGACAGACCTTCAATACTATCTACATCTGGCTTATCTCGTACTTCCATAAATTGCCTCGCATACGAAGACAAAGATTCAGCATATCGTCTCTGACCCTCAGCATAAATAGTATCGAAAGCTAAGCTAGATTTTCCTGAACCCGATAGACCAGTAATAACTACTAATTTATTTTTCGGAATCTCGAGTGATACATTTTTTAAATTATGTACACGCGCGCCTTTAATGATTAACTTATCATGCATAAACCAATTGATTAGGGCTGCTTTTTAAATTAGTGGTATATTGTACCAGCTTTTAACAAAATGTCAATCAGTAAAAGATGCAGGGCGAAATATGTAGAAAAATTAAAACACCCTCTTTTATAGAGGGTGTTTTAATTGAACATACTTATGATAAATTTTTATTCAGCAGGTACGCCTGGTGATATATTTTCAGGAAAACTTGCCGGAGTTTCTCCAGATTTACCTTTCATTTTCACCAGCTTTCCTATAGTAAGAGGAACATCTAAAGACAATCCCCCTTTTTCTAATTCCTCTATTGGAATATAGTTATTTAAACTTTTTATATCATCAGAAAAAGTGCCAAACACTGCTTGTCCTGTGCTTCTATCATATCCTATATTTAAATTCGGCTGTGATGCATTCCCAAACAAATTTGAAGCAAATTTAGCTGCTCCATATACTGGGAACAGCGCAGACACTGGGCTCAAGCTAGACTTAAAATCATTCCATACCGACTGCCGAGCTGCAGTTTCTATTCTAATCATATAACCAACGAGTTGCCCTCCCTTATCACAGTTCCAACCTCTATCCTGGTAATCAACTAAATTTTCATAATAAAACTGATATTCCCAATAAGGCGATTTTGATATTCCTCCTGCCGGAACAGACCATCTCTTGTCATCCCCACCATTAGCCAAATAAAGTGTGCCAGCATTTTTACATACCCCTCTAAAAACTTGCGTTTGGTAAATCCAATTTGAATCCATGGCTTTAGTAATAAAGATACCTAAATTTACCCTATCGAGCGACTGGCTTATTTGTTCGCCTATATCAAATGCTTCTACATCAATACGAAGATGAATTGCAAGTTCTCCTTTTTTACAAGACATATCCTGTTTTTCTTCCTCTTGCGTACAGACCTGTCTATTACCTGGCTCCCAAGGACACAGATCTCCAAAGCAAGCTTGTGTTCCAGCTCCTTCTGCCAAAAATCTTCGCCCACAAGTAAATAACGGGTTATCATTTCCATCTTTTTGCGTTCCGTAATTAAACTGGTCCTTACTTGCCTTATCTAAATCTACTTCTGATTTCTGATCATCATAATTTGCATAATACACAAACTTGAGCCTGTCGCCGTCTGCCCCTTTTATTTGCTTACAAAATTTAGGAATAAGCTGCTGTGGCCGCACTAACCACACCTGGGGCAATCGAAAATTAACCAAAGCTGGATTTACCGTATTTAAAATAAAATAAGACATATAGGCAATAAAAAGCCCAATGACAGCGCCCCCGATTCTTTTTTTAGCACCGCTAATTGTTTCACTATTACCACCTGAGGTTAACCATTGCAAACCAGCAATAATTATCATAATGACTGATATAATGCTTGCAACTGCTATTAGGTATTTATACATGAGCAAAATAAAATCCCCGATATTGGCAAACTTGCTTTGGCCACCAAATGATATTTCGGTTTTAGTTACTCCCGCTGGCAAACACTTACCCCACTGTTCATCACCTTCACCACCCACACATGGAAATACTGAGTTACCTGTCACAAATCCACTTTCTAACTCTGCCTCCGAAGGAGCACCTGGTAAATACTGCTCTCTAATTATTTTGCAATCTTTTTTACGCCAACAAAAAGGATTAAGAGCTGGAATTGCACTCGAACCATCAACAGCTGCGTTTGTAATTGGGGCAACAGATAAAAAGACAAAAAATAATAAAGCGCCAATAACAATTTTACGAAACATATTTTTAATTGTAATTAAACTAAAATTGTTTTACAAAGCCGTCCCATACCTCCCACGGTATGACTCCTTCTATTTTTTGACCATTTATAAAAAATGTAGGTGTACCACCAACGCCAAACCGAACCCCATCGGCATAGTCTCTATTTATTTTCACTAAAGCTTCACTTGAATTCAAACATTCGTTTAATTTTACCACGTCCAGACCAACATCTTTGGCTAGATTTGAAATATCTGAAGAGGCCAAATATGTAGGCAGGCTATCCTGATTAGTAAATAAATAATTATGTACACCCCAATATTTATCTTGGCCCTGAGCGTAGGCACACACACCAATTTGCGAAAGCTTATTTGCGCCTGGATGAATGGATTCTCCTGGAAAATGTCTGTATATCAATTTTACCTTATAACTATACTGACCTAACAGTCTCTGCAAAATAGGCCAGGCATTTTTAGTATTAGGACACCTAAAATCACCAAACAGAACAATAGTAATAGGCGCATTTGGATTACCCAAAAAAGGAAAATCGCCTTTTTCAAGAACAGCTCTGTCTACAGCCTCACCTTTCGTATTTTGTTTCTGACGATCAAACCCGTTATAGACCTGTTGCTGCAGCAAATTACCGTTACCTTTTTTAATTTGGTACCAAAACTTAATGGTAATAACACTAAAAACAGTTGCGCCGACCACTAATAAAGCCAACAATCCCAGCAAAACCACTCCCCAGGTCGTTTTATACCATGACATATGCAAGAAATATAAATCTTATGTAAAAAAGAGACAATTAACTTAAGATTTTATCTTAGTATACTATACTATTACTATGTTGACAAAATTGGACATCTAGTGGTATAATGATTTTACCTTAAATTACTTCTTTCTACTTATGAATACGACTATTTTCAATATCGTTCAATTTTTTCTAGCTGCCCTACTAGTAACAGCTATTCTTTTACAGCAAAAAGGTACTGGCCTCAGCGGTGTCTTCGGAGGTTCAAGCAACATCTATAGTACAAAAAGAGGCGTAGATAAAATCCTTCATCTTGCCACAATTATTATTTCCATTGTTTTTTTTAGCATCTCTCTAATTAGACTGGCTTTATAAAGCCATAATTTTGATTGTAAACGAACGGGGCTACACCTGTCGTTAATTTATACTTCATAAATCACATGAATTTGTCCAAACTATTTTTTTGGATTAAGAAAAAAAAGGGTTCTCTTTCCCCTACCTTACCCTCACATAATTTTGACCAAAAACTTATAAAAAAAATGCGCTCAAATTTAATACCTAACTGGTCTCAATTTAGATACCTCGGTAGTTTTTTGACAAACAAAGAAAAAATAACAATTAACATATCTCTCGCTGTGCTCGTTTTAGCAATTCTATCCTGGGGCACAATCTGGGTTATACAAAACCAAACTGTTGTTCCTGCGAGCGGTGGCGACTATAGCGAAGCACTTATTGGGCAGCCCAAATATATCAACCCCCTATTCGCTTCAACCAATGATGTAGACGCGGATCTGAGCTCCCTTATTTATTCTAGCTTGTTTACATACAACAACACCGAACAAAAAATTACTCCAGACCTAGCTTTGGATTATACAATTAGCAACGAAGGAAAAACATACGATATAAATCTCCGCCAAGATGTAAAATGGTCTGATGGAGAACCTTTAAGTGCAGATGATGTTATATACACCTTTGAAACTATTCAGGATCAAGAGGTCGGTAGCCCTCTCATTACTGCCTTCCAAGGAACAACTATAGAACGTACTGGCGATTATTCAATTCGCTTCACCTTAAAAGAGCCATTTGCTCCCTTTTTAACAAGCTTAACTACTGGCATTTTACCTCAACATATCTGGATAAACATTCCTCCATCTGGAATCAGACTTGCCAAAAATAATCTACAACCAGTAGGATCTGGCCCTTGGAAATTCAACAAACTAACCAAAGATTCGAGTGGAAATATTCAAAACTATACCCTTGATCGAAACACGCTCTATTATAAAAACCAACCTCATTTAAAAACTCTTACATTCAAATTTTATACTGATTTTACCCAAGCTGCCAGCGCCTTAAAAATTCAAGATATTTCAGCAGTAAGCTTCCTCCCTAATGATTTAACTGATAAGATTGCTGGAAAAAATTTCGTCTCCTACGAATTTGAGCTCCCTCAATATACTGCCCTATTTTTTAACCAAGATTCAAATATAGTTCTCAAAGATACTGATTTTCGTAAAGCACTCAGTTTTGCTGTAGATAAAAATAGCATTATTGCTGGCGCTTTAGGAAACAAAGGAGAGGTCGTCAGCTCACCAATTTTAACAGAACCTTTTGGTTTTATAGCTTCAACATCTATTTCCTTTGACCCAGAAAAAGCTAATGAAATCTTAAATAAATCTTGGGCAAAAATTCAACCTGAAGATTATTTTAAAATTGAATACGAAGCAGCTATAAAATCAAAGCAGAATTTCTTTGATGAAATCAAAAATAATACAAGCACCCCCGCAGAAGAAGCTGAGGCGCAAATTAAAAAACTAGAAGAAGAAATTAGTCTTGGTATTCGCCAGGGTACGGACACAGACCAAGGAATGGATCCAGACCAAAGTTTTTATAGAAAAAATAAAAATAACGAAATTTTAACGCTCAGCATTACTACAGTAGATACACCGGAATACCAACAAGTAGCCGAAGCAGTAGCAAAAATGTGGCGATCTGTTGGCATTAAAACGAACGTTCAGATTGTGGGTAGCAGTCAAATTTCCCGAGATATTTTACGTAGTCGAAATTATGAAATTCTTTTATACGGAGAAATTGTAGGTGCTGATCCTGACCCATATCCATTCTGGCACTCCTCTCAGGTCAATTATCCTGGACTCAACCTATCACTCTTTATCAACAGGTCTGCTGACAAACTTTTAGAAGATGCGCGAGCTACTACTACTGAGGCTGCCCGAAGCAGTAACTATGAAAAATTCCAAGAAATTTTAGCAAAAGAAATTCCCGCTATCTTTCTTTATACACCAACATATAATTTTGTGGTTAGCAAAGAAATAAAAGGCATCCATCTCAAACATATCTACTCCCCTTCAGACAGATTTAATGATCTGGGTGATTGGTATATAAAAACAAAACACCAGTGGAAAAAAGACTAGCTAAGTCTTAAGGGACGAGTGGCGGAACTGGTATACGCGTACGTCTCAGAAGCGTATGGAGCAATCCTTGAGAGTTCGAGTCTCTCCTCGTCCACATGCACAATCTAATATATTAAATAATAAAAACCCTTTTTCCAAACTTCAAACTGGAAATCAAGGAAATTCAATTTTTCTCATACAAAAAATTGGATCTAACTTATACACGTTTATGACAACCAGATACTCAGCCAGCCCCAGCCAAAATTCACAAGCAGGCAGCCCAAACAGACAACCTCTCGCTCCACAAGCAGCGCCGTTTCCTGTGCGCCCTCACAACTCAACTATGAACCCTCAAAGGCAGCGAAGGACCTTTCAGACTAATAGACCTACCAATAACCTACGACCACCGACCAAGCCAACAGAAGGTTCTTCGTTCGCCCGTTTTCGCGTGGAAGAAAAAAAATTAAGAGTAGCTGTTATCGGCGGCCTCGAAGAGGTTGGCCGCAACTGTACATTGTTTGAATATGGCGAGGATATTATTTTGGTAGATATGGGCCTCCAATTCCCCGAAGAAGACATGCCAGGTATCGACTACATTATTCCTAATATGTCGTACCTAAAGGGTAAAGAAAAAAATATTCGCGGTGTTATTATTACCCATGGTCACTACGACCATATTGGCGGCATCCCTCATTTGATTCCAAAAATAGGCTTCCCTCCGATCTACGCCTTGCCTATGACCAATAGCATTATTAAAAAACGCCAAGAAGATTTTAAAGATACTGGCAAATTTTCAATTAATAATGTAAAGCTTACCGACAAGCTACATCTTGGTTCTTTTGAAGTAGAGTTTTTCCATGTTAACCATAATATTCCTGATTCCATGGGAATCGTCATTCGCAGCCCAGAGGGCGTAGTCATTCATACTGGAGATTGGAAATTTGACTATCAACCAGTGGGAGAACCACCAGCCGATCTGCAACGCATTGCCCGCATTGGCGACCAGGGAGTATTAGCACTAATGAGTGATTCAACTAATGCCATGATGCCAGGTCATCAAACTTCGGAAACAGAAATTGGCGGAAATTTGGAAACAATCATTCAAAAAGCTCCGGGCCGCATTATTATCGGCGCCTTTTCCTCACTTCTATCTCGCATCAAAATGCTTATCGAGCTTTCGGAAAAGCATGGCAAGGTTGTGGCTTTAGGTGGATTTAGTATGAAAAGCAACGTAGAGATCGCCAAAGAACTGGGCTACATGAAATTTAACCCAAAAATTCTTATTGACATGCAGCAGGTAGAAAAATATCCGCCTAATAAAGTTGTAATTATTTGTACTGGTGCCCAGGGAGAAAAGAATGCCTCATTAATGCGCATTGCCACTGGTGAACACCGAGATATTAAACTTGTACCTGGCGACACCGTTGTGTTTTCTTCTTCAGTTATTCCTGGGAACGAACGCACAGTCCAACGCCTTAAAGATACGCTATTTAGGAAAGGAGCAGAAGTAGTCCACAACGAAATGATGGACGTGCATGCTGGTGGCCATGCCAAAGCCGAAGAAGTAAAACTGATGCTGACACTCCTCAAACCAAAATATTTTATCCCTCAGCACGGCAACCATTACATGCTTCGCCTCAATGGCCGTATCGCCGTTTCAATGGGCATGCCAAAAGAAAATATTTTTATTGCTGACAATGGCCAGGTAATGGAATTTAAAAATGGCGCCGGTGTTTTGACCAAGGAAAAATTGCCTTCAGACCATGTCTTTGTAGACGGACTTGGCGTAAGTGATGAAACAAATATTGTGCTCCGTGATAGACAGGTACTTGCAGAAGATGGCATGGTGGTAATTATTGCAACCGTAGATAGCAAAACTGGAAAACTAATCCAAAATCCAGATATTATTTCTCGTGGTTTTGTCTTCTTAAAAGAACATAAGGAACTAATTGAGGACTTACGTCATCGAGTGAAAAAAATGGTAACTGATTCCGACCCTCTTTCTTGGGCAGATACCAATAATATAAAAAATAAACTTCGGGATTATGTTGGTCAATTCCTATTTACTAAAACAGAAAAAAGGCCAATGATATTACCTGTTGTAATTGAAGTCTAAGATAACAAAAAACGCTTTTTCAAAAGCGTTTTTTGTTTATCGGCGTTAGTACTTGTCTCATACATACACATCATATACAATAAGAAGAAATACACCTTTAATACATCCTAATTTAACACTATGGCATCACTACCAAAAATCTCTATTTACGGCATCTGGCCAGAAATGACTGAGTATGTAAAAAAGAATTTAAAAGGCCTTAAACTTACTATTTCCACTGAAAAAATAAATGGACAGAATATCAATCCAGATACAGACATCTTGGCAGTATTTGTAGAAGCCCCGGTTACCAAAGAAATTATAGAAAAACTACCTAAACTCAAAATGATTGCAGCTATGAGCACAGGATTTGATCATATAGATTTAGCTACTGCCAAAAAACACGACATTGCCGTCTGTAACGTGCCAACATATGGAGAAAATACTGTGGCCGAACATGCTATGGCACTCATCTTAGGACTTACGCGAAAACTATTTCCATCTGTCAAAAGAGTTAAAGAAGGCGTATATGATTTTCGCGGTCTGCGCGGTATTGACCTAAAAGATAAAACTATTGGCGTAATAGGCACTGGTCATATTGGTGCTCGTCTTATAAAAATGGCTAGTGGTTTTGAAATGAAAATTGTAGCATATGATGCTTTTCCTAATAAGGAACTAGAGAAAAAACTTGGTTTTACCTATACAAGCCTTGAAAAATTACTTGCTCAGTCTGATGTTATCAGCCTTCATACACCGCTCCTACCAAGCACACACCATCTTATAAATAAGAAAAACATTAAAAAAATAAAAAAAGGAGCATACCTAATTAACACGGCTCGCGGCGCACTTATTGATCCAGAAGCGCTTGTGTGGGCTCTCAAAAATAATCATATAGCTGGCACAGGACTCGATGTTATGGAAGATGAAAATCTCATTCAAAATCATGAGGAAATTATCTCTTGTAAAGATGATTGTAAAATTAAAACCACCTTATTTAATAGTATAATTATCGACCATCCCAATAGTATCGTTACGCCCCATAACGCCTTCAATAGCGTGGAAGCAATCCAACGAATACTCGACGTTACTATTACCAATATAAAATCCTTTACCCAAGGCAACACCGTGAATGATGTTACAAAACAAAAAAAATAAACCAATAAAAAAATACATACCCAAGGGTATGTATTTTTTTGTATAGTATAAGCCGAATTTTGTTTTTTACCTGTTCACACAGGTAAAACAATGATCATTTATCTAGGACCTGTGTTGCCACGGGCCTCAAGCGAACGAACTTTTCCCTCGTCTAAATTGCTTTACACGAAGGCTGTTCTTGCATACAGGTAAGGATTTTGCCGTTTCACCTCTTAGCTTGCTACCTCCGCTAAGAATTAAGCAATCAATCTTGATTTACCAAGAATTTGAGGTTTGCTCTCTCTTTCTTTTCAAAAAGAGACGTCTCTGCTCGCACCTCTCTCTAGTTTTACCTAGAGCGACGGGTGTTACCCGCTACCATTTTTCTTGTGGCTTACACCACAAAAGAATGTTCGGACTTTCCTCCCCGACTTACGTCAAGGCGATCATCACTATACGAGTAATATATTAGCAAAAATTAGCCATTTTGTCAATCCTGTACCATAAAAAATAAAGTTCAACAAACAGTAAAAGAATTTATAGAAATTACCTTGCCCAAAGGTAAACAATATAGTAAAATAAAACCATTAACAGATCGTATACAAACTTTGTTCATTTACCCCCTCCTACCGCCTCTATCGTATGAAAAAATTTGAACTTATTTTTGCTTTTATCCAGCTCCCCCTGGACTATATTCTTATAGTATTAGCAGGGCTTACTGCATACGCACTCCGCTTTACCTCTTTTACTAAGAACATTCGCCCTGTTTTATTTAATTTATCCTGGGACACATACTGGCCACTTGTACTTATAACTGCTCTTGGCTGGGTACTTATTTTTGCCTTAGCAGGACTCTACAACACCAACCCTTATCGCAAGCTCGCTAAAGATTTAACTCGAGTAATACTCTCATGTTCGACGGGTTTTGCAGCTATTACTATTTATGTTTTTTTTACCCTACAAAAATTTGATTCTAGATTTTTACTATTAGCTGGCTGGTTTTTAGCCATGGCATATGTCTGTATTGGTAGAATTGCTATGAATGGATTGAAAAAAATAATGCATAGAGCTGGTTTTGGTTTACGCAAAACTGTTATTATTGGCAAAGAATTAGTAGCTAATCAAATCAAGGATATTCTCCTTTCTCGACCAGGCTTAGGTTACAAACTTGCAAATGTGTTTCCCCATTTTAATCTAGAGAGTAGAAAATATTTATTAAATAATCGCCCAGACGAAATAATTTTTACAGACCCGAAAGCTCATGGCGACGAAGCCATTGAAGCAATAGATTTTGCCAATGAGCACCATATTACATTCAAATACTCCGCCGATCTTTTTTCTACTATTTCTACCAACATGGCCGTGAGTACCATTGGCGGAATCCCTATTATCGAACTTCGCCTTACTCGATTAAACGGCTGGAACAGAATTATTAAAAGACTTGTAGATATTATTGGCAGCTTATTTCTTATCATCTTATTTTTACCGCTGTTTATTCTGCTTTCTATTATTGTAGCTATCGAAACTGGCTGGCCAGTTATCTATAAAAACGAACGCGTAGGACAAGAGGACAAAAAATTTTTTACACTCAAATTTCGAACCATGTATCAAAAATTTTCTACTGGCTCACAATTTGGTAAACAAGGAGAAAAAGCACTCCTGGCAGAAAAAAAACTTATTGCCAAACAGAGCATTAAAGCTGGCCCGATCTATAAAATTAAAGACGACCCTCGAATCACCTCTTTTGGTAAATTTTTAAGACGCTGGAGCCTCGATGAATTACCTCAATTTTTTAATGTCCTAAAAGGAGAAATGAGTCTTGTTGGACCACGACCACATCAGCCACGAGAAGTTGAAGGATATAAACGACAACATAAGATAGTTTTAGCTATCAAACCAGGGATTACTGGTCTATCGCAAATTTCGGGACGCAGTAATTTAAGCTATGAGGAAGAAATAAATCTAGATACTTTTTATATTGAAAATTGGAGCTTATATATGGACCTTATCATTCTCATCAAAACCCCTTTTATTGTCTTAACTAAATACGGATCAGTAGTATAAAACATTTATGAAGATTGCTCTAGTTCACGACTATCTGGCTCAAGATGGAGGGGCAGAAAGAGTGCTAAAATCATTACATCAGCTATGGCCAGAGGCGCCTATTTTTGTTTTATTCCATGACAAAGAAAAAATAAAATTCTTTAACAACAAAAATATTAACGAGTCTTTTTTAGCAAAAATGCCACTGAGTAGCTCTTTATACCAATGGTACTTACCGTGGATGCCACTTGCCACCGAACAGCATAATTTAAAAGATTTTGATGTGGTTATTTCTACGGCAAGCATGTTTGCCAAGGGCATTATTACTGGCCCCGACACACTCCACATCTCTTACTGCCATACCCCACCACGATTTTTATGGATTGATAACTATGATTATATTGCCGATTTAAAACAAAACCGCCTTATCAAACTTATCCTCCCTCACCTTATTCATCGACTGCGTATTTGGGACAAAATGAGCGTAGATCGAGTTGATAATTTTATTGCTAACTCACGCACCGTACAACAAAGAATCAACAAATACTACCGCCGTGAAAGCGACGTAATCTACCCCCCTGTCGAACTTGACTCTTGCTCACTACAAAAAACCAGCGATTATTTTGCTGCAGGTGGCCGCCTCGTTGGATATAAACGATTTGATCTCATAGTTAAAACATTCAATAGGTTACAATGGCCACTCAAAATTTTTGGCACTGGCCCCGAACTAAACACCTTGAAAAAAATGGCAAAAAATAATATAGAATTTCTAGGACAAATAACAGATGAAGCTAAGGGCCAAGTGCTTTCTGGAGCTAAAGCATTTATCCATCCCCAACTCGAAGATTTTGGAATTGCTGCCGTCGAAGCTATGGCCTGCGGTCGACCAGTAATTGCATTCTCTCAAGGTGGAGCCACGGAAACTATTATTTCTAACGAAACTGGCATATTCTTTCATGCCCAAACATGGGAATCATTACTAGACAAAATTCTTCACTTTAACCATGAAAATTGGGATAGCGCAAAAATTCGTGAACATGCGGCCAAATTTGATGCGCAAAATTTTAAAACGAGTATTAAAAAATATGTAGAAGACCGATATGAGGAATTTAAAAGGGGCTTTAATCAGCAGGCGCTCCTTGGGTAACAGCTTTGTATGAACATTGGAATTGATATTCGCCCACTCATGTCACCCGCTCGCTCTGGTGTCGGTGAGTATACATACGAACTTGTAGATGCCCTACTTAAAATAGATACAAAGAACCACTATTTCCTTTTTTATAATTCATACAAAAATACTTCACACCACATACCTACATGGAACCAAGCCAATGTACACTATGTACACAAAAAGTGGCCAAACAAATTTTTTAATATTGCCATCAAAATTTTTGGCATTCCACACATAGACAGCATTATTAAAAAAACTGTTAACCCTCCACTCTCACACGAGTTGGACTATTTCTTTTCTCCTAATTTTGGTTTTAGCGCGCTAGGCAAAAAAACTAAACATATTTTAACGGTACACGACCTATCATTCGAATTTTTTCCTGAATTTTTTTCTTTCAAACAAAAATTGTGGCACTGGGCAATTAACCCAAAACGCCAATGCCAAAACGCCCATTTAATTTTAACACCTTCGGAAAATACCAAAAGAGATATTATCTCTCGGTACCAGGTACCTGCTGAAAAAATCAAAGTTATTTACCCTGGCATTTCTTGCCATCGTACACAAAATTCAGAACAACCAGAAACACAAAAATTAGATATACTACAAAAATACAACCTTCCTCATAACTATCTTCTTTTTTTAGGCACAGCCGAACCTCGCAAAAATATTATTGGCTTAATTGAAGCTTTTGAAAAAGCTTCTCAAAACACCATCTTACCAAAGAGCAGCACTCCATACTCTCTGGTTATCACAGGCTATAAGGGCTGGAAAGATAAAAAGATATACCAAAAATTTCTCTCTTCCCCGATAAAAGAAAGGATTAAATTTATAGGCCCTGTAGAAGCAACCGACAAACCCGCGCTCTACGCAGCATCTACCCTTTTTATCTACCCAAGCTTCTACGAAGGCTTTGGTTTTCCTGTCGCCGAGGCTATGGCTTGCGGCACGCCTGTAATTACCTCTAACCGATCATCTTTACCTGAGATATCAGGTAGTAGCGCTTTCCTCATCAATCCTAATCGTCCATCCGAATTAGCTGACGCTATAGCCAAGATGCTAAACGAAAAAACGCTACGAGAACATTTTAAAAACTCAGGTCTTGAACAATCAAAAAAATTTAATTGGGAAAAATCAGCCCAAGAATTTCTCTCCACACTCCAACACGCAAGCACCTAAAAAGACTTATTTAAGACGGACAATACTTGCCCCCTTACCTTTTGACAATCTTGATTTGTTTCTTATCTCCCATAACCTCAGATTAATCTCTTCAACAAGAGCCTTAAACATAACCCCCGAGATTTTCCAATTCTCCATTTTGGTATCTTTAATCTCATCAACTAACTGCTTGGTGCTATAATTTTTTAACATATCTATCAAATTTCCAGGAATAGGACTATTCTTGTGCAGTTCCAAAATTTCATTCCCAAAATCCAATAATGTTTTTTTCAAAATTTTATCATACTCTACATATGGGTCGGCTTCTACTTTGGCTTCTTTTACTGCACTTTCTGGAACATCAATATGCCCCGCACGCCTTTGCGGACCATCATTTTTAGGATACTCTTTCCTCAAACCAACTCCAAAAAATTCAGACATATATAATTTTAATTTAAAAAACCACTACTATAAAATAGCCTGAGTATATGCTACAATGAGCCTGGTCTCTAACCTTAAAATAGTAGCACGCAAGCTAAAATACCGCAAATTTAGCCAAAATATGCCTAACCAACAACCAAAAATTCTCATCCTTCATGACTACTTTCTCTACAAGGGAGGCGGTGAGCGACTCATAATTAGCCTGGCCAAAAATCTCCAAGCAGACGTAGCCACGGCTTTTATAGCCAAAGATGCATTTGACCCACGTACGGAAGGTATTAATACCATCGAACTCTACAAAGAAAAACCTTGGTCAAACCTGCCTGGATTTCGCTACCTGCAAGTACAGCTTTCTTTTTTATTTAAAACTGGCTTTGCCAAAAATTACGATATAATAATTTATAGTGGGGACTGCCTTATTACTATACTCAGAACCTTAATTTGGAAATTTTTTAATAAAAAAAAGCACTCTAATTCAAAAGAAAATACAGAACAAAACCGTACTATCATAAAAAATATTGCCTACATGCATACACCCCCTCGACATCTCTACGATAGTTATCAGGATCGGCTACGAGAATACCCACTTTGGAAAAAAATTATTTTTATACCTTTTGTATTTTTCAATCGCTGGCGTTTTGAGATGCTTTCCAAACAACTTGACCTTATCATTACTAACTCCGAAAATACGAGGGCGCGCATCAAACAATACTTACATATTGATTCTACTGTTGTATACCCACCATGCAATACCCTACCATTTAAAAACCTTGGATATAGCGACTACTTCTTCTCTTGGGCTCGCCTATACCCAGTAAAACAAGTAGATAAAATTGTACAGGCATTTACTAGCATGCCAGATAAAAAATTAATTGTAGCTTCGGGCGGTCCAGAGCTAGAAAAGATCCAAAAAATGGCAGCGGGACACCCCAACATTACTATTTTAGGATGGATACAGGATGAACAGCTCTTACACTATCTCGGTAACTGCCTCGCTACCATTTACATCCCTATTCGTGAAGATTTTGGCATGAGTGCCGTAGAATCTATGCAAGCAGGAAAGCCAGTGATTGGTATAGCTGAAGGAGGTCTTTTAGAAATTATTACCCATGATAAAAATGGCATGTTATTGTCACCAAAACTTACACCAGAAGACATCTGCCGTGCGGTAGAAACTATGACCCTAGAAAAAGCAAAAAAAATGGAACATGCCTGCTACGAAACTGCCCAAAAATTCACTGAACAAGCCTTTATCCAAGGAATGAAAAAATCGCTTAACCTGCCATAAATTATACACAGCCTCTGGACTCAAAAACATGTCCTCAAAATAGTAAAAATAAGGTATAATATACCCTATAATTAAGAACACTCTTTTTCATGCCGAAAAGAAAAATTGAAAATAAAAAAATGCAACTTCGGCGTTGTGGTTTCTGTCAAAAAACAGGGCATAATAAATCAACCTGCGAACAAAAATTTGAGGAGCCGCTGATAAAAAATGATGCTGCCATAACGCCACTTGCCAACAAACAAACGGTTCGTCCACCGCTTAATTTTTTTGTCCATCACGTACAATACCAAAATCACGAATCACCTCACCTGGTTAATTTGCGACAACAGAAAAGTTCTTTGCACGAAGATATTCAAGCCGCTGCCCCAAAAGAGAAAGAAAATGATGACTATTATTTTTTCCACCAAACACAGCCAAAAACTATAGTTCAAAAAGCACCTCCTCCAATTTACAGCCCTTCTTTTATACCAAAAACCCCTGTAATAGCTCCTTCAAAAAAATTAACCCCTCATGTAAAACTGCCTTCCATTTCTTTGCACAAAGGCAGGCAACTAAAAAATAAAATAACAGAAAAATTTACCCACATAAAAAATGCTCATGTGAGGGCAGCTCAAAAAATTTCTCACACCATGAAGGCAACAGCTGCGCCTAAACATTTTATTCGAGCTGCTGCTTTATTATTATTTTTATTATTCGTACCTTCAACTGCACGTACTTACTATTTTGATTTAAAATCCACTACCAATAAAATTGCCGACAGCAGCACTGCAGGATTTTCTGCCTTGCACGACTCTACATCTGCCCTTATGACGGGAAATCTAGGCGGTGCCCAAACCTCTCTAACTGATGCTCTTCAAAACTTTGATCAAGCAGTAAACATCCTAGATACTAAATATAATTTTTTACAAAAAGTTATAAGCGCTGTTCCTGTTGTAAACAAAGAAATTCAAAGTCGACAAAAACTTATCGCTGCTGGTCAAGAAATATCACTCGGCAATACCTACCTCCTTAAAGGCCTCTCCGAAATCCAGCATACAAATTCCACTATCACAAAAAATTTAGGCTCTCTCGGCAACCACTTAAACTCCGCTCTTCCCCACTACCAAACTGCCTCGGCACAGCTACAGAATGTAGACTCCGACGTCTTACCTTTTGAATATCAGGATACATTTAAAGAATTCCGAGTGCTGTTTAATCTATATGTGAAAGACCTAGAAAATATTGCCAAATTAAATACTTCTGTACAAGAAATTTTTGGTGGCAAGGGGCTACGACGATACCTGCTTATTTTCCAAAACCCAGCCGAGATTCGACCTACTGGCGGTTTTATGGGTAGTTTTGCGATGCTCGACATAAAAGATGGAGAGATAATTAACATTGATATCCCAGCTGGCGGATCATACGATCTACAAGGCCAACTCACCGAACATGTTGCACCGCCTACCCCCCTCCTTCTCTCAAATAAACGCTGGGAATTCCAAGATGCCAACTGGTTTCCCGATTTTCCTGCAAGTGCTCAAAAAATACTCTGGTTCTATCGCCACAGCCGCAATATCACGGCCGATGGTGTGATATCTATCAACGCAACTGTTTTAAACAGGCTGCTCTCTATCACAGGTCCTGTGGCTGAAAATAGCAGAGATTTAATTCTAGATAAAACCAACGCGCTCGAAACAATCCAACACATTGTTGAATTTGGACCAGAAAAAAAACAAAACAAACCAAAGCAAGTTCTATCCGACTTAGCTCCCTTATTTATCGAAAATTTTAAAAAGATGAAACCAGGCGCGGTTTTACCACTACTCTCAAACCTCGAAGAATCGCTTGAGCAAAAAGAAATACAGGCTTATTTTTCAGATGAAAATACAGAAAAAACTATTACAGAATTTGGCTGGAGCGGTGAAATTACAAATACTAATCCCGACCAAGACTATTTATTTGTAGTAAATACTAATATCCAAGGTCAAAAAAGCGATGCTCGAATTAAACAATCAATCAGTCATCAGGCTGTAATACAACCAGATGGAACAATCTTAGATAGCGTTGTAATTACCCGTGAACACACAGGCGTGATTGAAGAAAAATTATACGGACAAACTAATATAGATTATGTCCGCATCTATGTTCCAGCTGGCAGCGAACTCGTGCGGTCAAGCGGCTTCATCTGGCCAGATGAAAAAATGTTTAAAGCCCCTGATGTATGGTCTCAAAAAGACCCTACTTTAGATAAGTTAGAAAAAGAAACTGCAGTTGATAGCAACTCTGGCACCCGTATTACAAGCGAATTCGGAAAAACTGCTTTTGGAAATTGGATTATCACTGAACCAGGGCAAACAAGCCAAGTTCAATTTATTTACAAACTCCCATTCAAAGCATGGAATAACCAAACTGATTCCAACTTAAATCAGTGGGCTAAAATTTTTCAAACTCAAAGCCCAACTTCAAAATACCAACTGATAGCCCAAAAACAATCTGGCGTAGAAAGCCTTTTTGAGAGCCAAATCATATACCCAGAAGGCTGGTTACCAATCTGGCAAGATGGTGCTATGGCCAAAGCAGCGAGCAACGGGCTTTCAATAGATTCTATCAAACTCACTACAGACCGAATCTGGAGTTTAGTCATGAAAAAACAAGACTAGCCCATATTTACATGCAAGGCAAAAAAACAAAGGGCACCGAACCTTTTAGATAAAAAACGTAAAAAAATCAGTTTATATTTAAAATAAAAATATGCCAGAAGAACCATCTTTCTCCTCCAAACCACTTTCTGACTCCCCAGAAACAGAAATAAAAAAAATCCGTCGAAAAAGAGCACCTCGCCCCGCTACGCCAAAATCTTCGGCAGATATTAAGCAAACAAAAATTTCTAGGCAATTAACCCAGATTTACCAAGATGACCAGGGTCATTTACCAGATATGAAAAAAATAAAAATTAAGAAAAAAGGATCTGCTTTCAAATTTTTCTTAGGCATTATTTTATTTGGTGGCATTCTAGCAGCCACAGCTTGGATTGGATTCTTCTTTATCCCAAATAGTAAACAATTCTCCGAAGACAAGGTTGCCTTACGAGTAAGTGGACCAACGGCTATCACTGCTGGCACTACTACTACCTATAAAATAGTATACGAAAATAATCAAAACATTCTGCTTAAAGCAGCCACGCTCAACGTCCAATACCCTGATGGATTTGTATTTTTATCAAGTGATTTAGAGGCTAAAAATACTGGCCACACCGAATGGAATTTGGGAGAAATCGCAGTTGGCAAAAAGAAAGAGCTCACTATTACTGGCCTTTCCTACGGCTCAATAAACCAAAAACAATCTTGGAGGGTATTCTTAACATATACACCAGAAAATTTTGGATCTGAATTACAAAAATCAATGATTTTAGATACAGTCATAGACAAGACACCCTTTTCTCTTGCAGTAACTGGCTCTAACAAAACAACCCTTGGTAGCAATTCAGAGTATACTTTTACCATTAAAAAAGAATACGAATCAGCTATAAACAAACTAGAAATTAAACCTTCTTGGCCAAAGAACTTCTTAGTTTCATCCTCTTCACCAGCTCTCAGCAAAGATTTTAAATGGGTAATCGAACCAAATAAAAAATTAAGCGCTTCGAGCACACCAGGAATTTGGATATTTAAACTAACTGGCAATTTTTCCAACGCCGCTTCCAGCTCAAGTAGTACTGACACCTCCGAAAACTCCAACGATATTTCTGGTGCAATTTTAGTTACAGCTAACAACAAAGTATTTAACCTCACCGATACAAAAATAACCACCGAAGTAGCACAAAATAATTTAGACTTTAACCTTGCTATTAATGGCTCACTTTCCAACTTCAGCGTTCAGCCTGGCGGAGACCTTACTATGAGCCTTACCCTCAAAAATCAAAGCCCTAATGACATTAAAGATATTGTGCTCAAACTTGGACTAAACGGACCAGCCATCAAAAAAACAACCCTTCTTGATTGGGCAAAAATAGAAGACAAATATGATGGCGACATCCGCGGAACACAAATAAATGACACGCTCCGAAGAGGAGAAATTGTATGGGATAAAAATAAAATTCCTAACTTAGCAAAAATTGGCAAAGGTCAAGAAATCACAATCGATATCAAACTTCCTATTAAAGATGCTACCACGTTCACTAACCTATCCGACCTCGGCAGCTCCTCTCAAATTACCGCTTTAGCCGAGCTTACCTTCAAAGATCTAGCGAATACAGCTCAGACTGCATCCAGTAACCAAATTATTATTACAGTTAATTCTGATTTAAAATTTGAAGCTCGTGATACCATTTCTGGATCTGGTAACGGAGAAAAACACCAAATTAACTGGGTACTTACTAACAATTTTCACCCTCTTAAAAATATAACCCTCTTGGCAGACGTCTACGGCGATGTACATGTAGAGCTTCCAACAACAGCGCCGGCTGGTGAAATAAATTTCAACGCTGCCAGTAAAAAAATTACCTGGAATATCCCTTCAATGCCAGAAAGCGTAGACGTACTCGCACTACCCTTTACTGTTACTCTAAATAAAACAAATCCTACTCAAGAGCTCCTCGTCTCAAAAGTTCATATTCAAGCTGAAGACACAATTACTGGTGAAAAACTAGATTTTATGGGAGAAGAAATTGGTTTAAACCGATAAAAAATCCTTTACCGAATCTACTGCCAAACTTAGATTTCTAACGTTTACCCAAATAATTCTTTTGTCACGTTTAAACCAAGTCATCTGTCTTTTGGCAAATTTTTTAGTATCACTCTTCAACTTTTCTTCTGCTTCCTGTAAATTCATTTCACCTTTTATATAATAACCCATCTGCTTATAGCCTATACCACTCATGCTTGGCAAATCCCATCCATACCCAAACTGCACCAAAGCTTCTGTTTCCGATAATAAACCGTCTACCATCTGCTTATCTACTCTTGCATCAATCCGTTTATAAAGCTCTTCTTTGGATACTTCTATACCAATTTGCAAGGCTTCAAATAATGGTTCTGATTTTGTTCGTTGCGCAAAAAAAGACTGACCACTCGAAATAACTACCTCAAGTGCCCGTAAGACACGACGAGGATTATGAAGATCTATTTTGGCACAGGTTTCTGGATCTAATTTTTCTAACATAGCCACCAGCTCAGGCAAACTCTTTTTTGCCAAATCATTTCTTAGTTCTATGTTTGGCGACACAGATGGTATATCTAAATTATCCACGACCGACCATATATACAATCCAGTGCCACCCACAATAATTGGTATTTTTTTTCTACCTATAATATCCTGTATACATTTTGTGGCCAAAGCCTTAAAATCTGCCAAGGTAAATTCTTGATTTGGCTCAATAATATCCATGCCATAATGCGAAATACCTTCTACCATATATACATCTTTTTTCCATTCGCCTTTTGGTTTTGCGGTACCAATATCCATCTTTTTATATACTTGGCGCGAATCAGCAGAAATAATTTCCCCATCAAATTTTTTTGCTAACATCAAACCAAGATCTGTTTTACCAGATGCGGTCGGACCAGCAATAACAATTATTTTTGGTAATTTTTTCTCCATACAATCGACGGTTCTAACCAAAAACATCCGCTCAGCGGATGTTTTTTATGTTAATTTTTAAGCTGCTTTTTCTGAACTGTCACTTAGATCCCCTTCCTCGAGCTCTACCCCTCTGAGTTCAAATGTTTTTGTTCCACCAGATTTTGGTTTTACGGATTCAGCACCAACGGGAGGTCTTACTGCTTCAGCCCTATAATCTCTTTGCCTTTTTATTTCTGCGGCTGATAAACGGGTTCTTCCTTCTCTCATATTGTTATGATTTTAATCTTAATATAACAGGAATTACATTAAGCTTAACAATATGTATTGTACCATTTTTTAGCGATTTTGTCAATGGTTTTTACCATTATTTTTGCTAATCTTAGGCATTTTTTTCTTTTATTTCTACTTGCACTTTTTGGACAAATTCGGCTTTTTCCATTTTGATCTGATCCTTTTGTCCTCTTACCCGTATCATCCACGGCTCACCGCCCAATTCTTTATCACCTACCACCACAATATAAGGAATTTTTTGCCCAGCAGCTTTTCGTACCTTATTACCAATTGTTTCATCAGCCTCATCTATTCCTACTCGAATACCAGCTTCTGAAAGTTCTTTTAACAAAATGCGGGCACCGTCTACATGCTTAGAAGAAACAGGCGCTAACTGTACTTGCACTGGAGAAACCCATACCGGGAAAGCACCAGCATGATGCTCAATCAAAATCGACAAGAAACGCTCAATAGAACCCATGATTGCAGCATGCACCATTACAATTCTCTCTTTTTCTCCCTGCTCGTTCGTACAAACCAAATCAAAACGCTCTGGCTGCATACGATCAATTTGGATAGTGGCCACCTGCCATTCACGGCCAATAGAATCTTTGGCCATAAAATCTATTTTTGGCCCATACATAGCTGCTTCTCCTAGGGCTTCAAAGGCTTCTACACCTCTTTCTTGCACCATCTCACGCAATTGTTTTTCTGTACGCTCCCACACCTCTTTGGTTCCTAAATATTTTTCAAAGTTTTTTGGATCATGTAACGATAATCGTACACGCAAATCACCAAAGCCAACTGCTTTATAAAACAATTCTATGATATCCCAAATTTTAAACATTTCTTCTTTTACCTGACTTTCACGACAAAATACATGGGCATCATCCTGAGCAAAACCACGAACACGCGAAAGACCGTGCAACTCACCACTTTGTTCATCACGATAACACATCGTGGTTTCCGCATACCGCTGCGGCAAATCGCGATAGCTGCGAGAAAGATGGTTATATATCTGCGTATGGTGCGGACAATTCATTGGCTTCATGGCAAACTCATGACCTTCACGAGTAGTAATTTTAAATAAATCATCTTTAAATTTGTCCCAATGACCACTTGTTTCGTATAAATCTTTTTTAGTAATATGAGGAATAGAAACTTTCTCATAGCCTCGCTCTTTACGTAATTGCCACACAAAATCATCGAGAGTATTTCGTAACAAAGTGCCTTTTGGCGTCCACAAGGCTAATCCAGCACCTACCAAGTCAGAGAAGGTAAACAAGTCGAGTTCAGCACCTAACTTACGATGATCTCTTTTCTTAGCCTCTTCTAATTTTTCTAAATAACCATCCAACTCCTCTTTGGTTTCAAATAACAAACCATAAATTCTGGTAAGCATTGGATTTTTTTCACTACCGCGCCAATACGCACCAGCCACACGCTGCAACATAAGACCATCTAGAGGAATTTGATTGGTATTTTCTACGTGCCCGCCACGACACAGATCTTTAAATGGACCGGATTCGTAAATAGTTAACTCTTTGCCTTCGCCTGCAAATTCCTTAATTAATTCCAATTTAAACGGCTGATCTTTTTCTTCGGCCTCAGCTTCGCTAGCTGTAACTTTTCTACCAACAAATTTATGATTGCCTTTAATGATATGCTTCATTTTTTTCTCAATATCTTTCAAATTGGCTTCGGAAACCACCACACCTTCAGGAAACAAAAAATCATAATAGAAACCGTTTTCTACAGTTGGCCCAATACCAAGCTTAGTACCAGGATACAAATCCAAAATAGCAGCTGCGAGCATGTGAGCAGCGGAATGGCGAATATGGTCTAGCTGTTCATTTGTCATAGATTAAAACTTAGTATTTAAATAAATTTAATTAAACAAAAACCCCGATATACAAAAATTGTATATCGGGGTCAAGATGTAATCATCAAGACGGTTCCACCCGAATGTTTCGCTTTTACCTGTTCACACTCCGAGAGTGGTACCATGCTTTACAGCTGGGCTGGTTCTCGTACCAACGTGCACCAATTATACTAATCTAGCCGAACTACTTTGTCAAACTATTCTACATTTTTTACTACTACCTGCACCTTGTCTGGCACAGATGGAGCGCTTCTCATCCAAGAAGGAGAAAATTTTACATCGACTCCTACCACATGACCCAAGCCAAACACATACCTTTCGATTTCATCTTTCTTTTTTCCAAAGAAATTATTAACAGATAATTTTTCACCATTAACATCTAATGTAACTAAAACATCTTGATACACAGAGAGTGTTGCTTTTTGTTTATCTACATCGTATGTACCCAGAGTAACTTGTGGCTCTTTGTTAAGAGATAAAACCTTCTCTACCGTATCGTCAACATGATTTGAAATTTCTTTGGCTAAAATATTTTTTAATTCTTCTTTGTTATAATAGACCACTACAGCGGTACTGGTGCCTGATAAATTAAATTCTGAAACTTCTTGGCCCACTTCTTTATCTACTGAAATATTATTATCTGGAACAAAAATTAATTTTTGAGAAAAATCCTCATCCTCTCCTAAACTATTTTCTATGCTTTGTTTTACCTTATTTGCAAAATCTAATTTTGCAGCTTTTACATCTTCGGCACTTAAAACTCCAATAGTTCTTACACCACCTACCATAGCCGCACTACTCGAAGCATAAATAACTTTTTGCTTATCTTCACTTAAACCTGGGATAGTAAAAGTACTTGGCGCAATATTACCACTGGCTCCAGCCTGGTCGGCATATACCGCGGCTGTTGTTTGACCTCCTGCAGGCACAAGTACCCGATCGGAAAGACGAAACAAGACACCGCCTGGAGTAAGTAGTCTGGTAGTTTTAACAAGGGTCTGAGGGGCACTGGTTTGATTGAATAGAACAACCTCTCCTACAGCCAAACCATCGGTAGTTTTGTTGCCCGTTGGAAAATACTTTTGCACCCAACTAAACTGAGTCGTTGTTACCAAACCAACCAAAGAAAGTTCACTGTTTTTTTGTTTGGCAACATTTAATTCTAAATTAATATTTTTATTATCTGTTTTAGCTACAATAACAATTGTTGCTTTTTTAGCAGTAAAAAATATTATCACTCCCAAGAGTATTAAAGTTACAATTAAAAAAGTAACGGCAATGGTACGATAAAAACGTACTGGCGGTTCTGGTGCCAGCTTAGTTGTAACTCGGTGAGTAATCATAGAAAATCTAAAATATTAGTTTAATTAGCCATATTATACCACAAAAGACACAGGGTACCTAGCTGTGTATAACTTATACGAAGGTTTAAATTGTGTCCTCGTTAGGAGTCGAACCTAAATTTCCGGCTTCGCAGGCCAGTGTCCTATCCATTGAACGACGAGGACTTAAACGTTTCTCTTACCTAATGCAACTTGAACACCCTGCTCAACCTGTCGCTTAACGGCTCTTCTTCTTTATCCACGTCTTCTAGCAGAAACTGATTAAGAAAGTCTCTGATTGGGAGCGGATCGTTATCTAAGAGGTTTACCTGTAAACGATGTTTTAGGACGTTCTTTGTTGTAAAATAGATCGTTTTTACTTCGGGCGGATTGTAGACTATCCAATAGCTGGTAATTTCTTTGAACGGATAGTACAACTCCCCAACTATAATTCCTGCCTCTGTAATGGCAAAGAAAACATCCATAGGCGGCTGAGTATCCTGAAGGAACAGAATAATGCCAAACAGCACCACTACCAGCGTAAATAGATAATTACCAGAAATAAGGGAATAAAGCAAGAGCAACCCACCAATAATACCAGATGTTAAGTACCAACGACCGCTGCGCTCATGCTGCTGATATTCACTCACATCCCAACTAAAAACAACTTCACCGGTATTAGCTTGCTCTCTATTTAAATTAACTGGCATATACTTTATATAAAACTAACCATCACATTCATAATCACTACTAAAGTGTACACAAAAAATAGGTAAAAATCAAGCGACTATAAAAATTGCCTTTGACCAAACTCTATGTTAAAATTAATAATCTACAAATTATTTTTGGAGTAGAATACATACTACCTCTATGATTGATAACGAACCAATTAATCTGCTCAAACCGCAAGGCCTACCACTCACCCCTCCTCCTCAAAAGAAAAACAGATGGGTGATATTTTTTATTTTAGCAGCTGCTATTCTGGGAATTATCTTCTTTAAAAATTACTTGGCAGCTCAATCGGCCATGCAGTACGATGCCGACATCCTTAAACCTAAAAAAATTGGATTTTTACAGAGTGTGAAAAATTTTATTTTCCATTCTGACAATGTTATGATCGGCCAAACAGACGACAGAATAAATATTTTACTCCTTGGAATTGGCGGCTCTGGCCATGACGGACCATATTTGAGCGATACTAACATAATTTTAAGCATCAAGCCGAGCACCAAAGAAGTGGCCATGATTTCGATTCCTCGAGACTTAGCAGTTAAGATAAATAAATATGGTGTAAGAAAAATAAATAATGCCAATGCATTTGGCGAGCTAGAACAGCCTGGCAACGGTGCCGATTACGCTCGAAAAATTTTTGAAGAAACATTTAATATAAGCATCCCTTACTACGCACGCGTGGACTTTGAAGCATTCAAAGAAATCATAGACAATGTCGGTGGTATTACTATAAACGTAGAACGCTCCTTCACAGACTTGTCCTATCCAGGACCAAACGATTCATACCAAACTGTTTCTTTTCAAGCTGGAGAACAAGAGATGAACGGCGAACGAGCCCTCATCTTTTCTCGCTCTCGTCACGGTTCAGGCGGAGAAGGGTCGGACTTTGCCAGAGCCAAACGACAACAACTTATGCTTTCGGCTTTTAAGAAAAAAATGCTTTCTAGCGAAACTTTTTTAAACCCACTTACCGTACAAAAAATTATCTCTTCACTTTCCAAACATATTGTTACCAATATAGATTTTGGCGAAATCATGTTTTTAGCTGGACTAGCCAAAGATATTGATAATGAAAATATAAAAAACTTAGTCTTAAGCGATGGGCCTAATGGTTTATTACGATCAACTATTGGCGAGGGGGGCGCTTACTTGCTTATTCCAAAAACTGGCAATTTCTCGGAGATCCAGACAGCAATTAGTAATATTTTTATAGCCACAAGCACGCCAACAAGTACCTACTCCAGCCTTTCTACCGAAAAAACAGTTTCCCCAACCCCTTCTATTACCATTCCCCTTGCTAAAATTGAAATCCAAAACGGGACATGGCGAGCTGGACTGGCCGCATCTAAAAAACAGGAGCTCGAAAAACAAGGTTTTTTCATTTCTAGCATTTCAAACAGCGTTCGAAGGCCTGTTGCGCTCACTACTATATATATAGCCAATCAAAACACTCCACAAACCCTTATTAACGACATATCCAAAAAACTCAACGCATCCTCGAGTACCAACTTGCCAGAATGGCTACAAGTAGCATATAATGAGGCAAATGCTTCCACTACCAAACCAGACATTATTGTTATGTTAGGGGAAGATTCATTATCAAGCCTATAAAACCCTTCTACACACAAAAGGGGTTGGCGGGTTTTAAAGACTATATATATATGGCTACACCTGCAAAAATTGTTGACCAAGATCTGCCTACCGTAGCTTTAGTGGGACGTGTTAATGTTGGAAAATCCACCATATTTAACCGTATGATGGAAGAGAATAAAGCCATGGTTTCTGACATTGCGGGCACTACCAGAACAAGAAATATTGGCCTAGTAAACTGGCGTGGTAAAAACTTCACTCTGGTTGATACTGGCGGTATCACCTTCTCCGAAGGCATTGAACTTGAAGAAGAGATAATTAAACAAACCGAAATCGCTATCAAAGAAGCAGATTTGATTGTTTTTGTAGTTGATGTTCAAACAGGGCTACTCCCTCAAGAAAGAGAATTATCAAAACGTCTAATCAAAGAAAAAAATAGAATTATTTTTGTTGCTAACAAAGCTGATAACGAAAAAATGCGCCTCGATGTGCACGAAGGAGAATGGTTAAAACTGGGCTTTGGCGCACCATTTGCTATATCAGCCGCAAATGGCTCTAATGTAGGTAATTTACTTGATGAGGTTTTCAAACGATTGAGCAAGACTAAGAAAAAACCAAAAAAGATAAAAGAAGAAAATCCAATTAAAGTGGCCCTGATCGGTAAACCTAACGTAGGAAAATCTTCCCTCTTTAACGACCTAATCGGCAAAGAAGAAGTGATTGTAAGCGATATACCACATACAACAAGAGAGCCGCACGACACACTCGTAGAGGTAGACGGACAGCCAATCATATTTGTGGATACTGCTGGTATTCGCCGCAAAGCGAGGGTTTCTGGAGAACTAGAGCGAGCAGGTATTGGTAAAAGTCTCGGCATGATTAAAAAAGCAGATATTGTCTTGCTTGTATTAGATGCGAGCGAGCCAATTACTACTCAGGATCAGCAGCTGGCAGGTTTGTTGCGAGAAAACACTCGCAGCACTATTATCGTAGTAAACAAATGGGACCTAGCCGAAGAAAATACTGATGAATTTAGAAATACTATAAAAGAAAAAATATACGCCGACTTCCCTCACTTAGATTTTGCCCCTATTGTTTTTGTAAGTGCTAAAACAAAATATAAAATCCACCAAATATTCCCCCTTATCACTCGTGCTTGGCAAGAACGACATGCTATTATTCCCGAGGATGAATTGCAAGAATTTTTTAAAGCCGCTACCAAAGATCACCGACCTTCTCGAGGCAAAGGCACACGCCATCCACAAATCTTGGCCTTTCACCAACTACACAACAACCCTCCTCTTTTTGAGATGATGATTAAATACCAAACTTCTGTTCACTTTTCCTACGTTCGCTATATAGAAAATCGTCTACGAGAAAAATTTGGTTTTTTTGCAACACCGATTGTCATCAAACTCACCAAGTTACGACGTAACACCCCGATCTCTCGATTATAATTTTATCTAAAATTAATCTCATCGGATCTATAATTAACTTAACCAACGGATTAAATCTTTTGCTCACTTCGAGTATGAAAATAATAGTTGGTCTCGGCAATCCAGAAACAAGATACGAAAATACGCGGCATAATGCTGGATTTTTAATTATCGACAAACTAGCTTCTCGATTTGAGTTTCCGAGTGCAATCTTTGATAAAAAGACTAACTCTCAAATTATTAAAGGTGAAATTAATAACAAGCGAGTAATCCTCGCCAAACCCCAAACATACATGAACAGCTCTGGTCTGGCTACACAGGCACTACTTGCTTTTTACAAACTTAAACCGGGGGACTTAATTGTTATCCACGATGATAAAGATATTCCTCTTGGCGAAACGCGAGTACAAACAAACCGAGGACCAGCTGGCCACAATGGCATCAAGTCCATCATCGAACAGCTTGGCACGCAAAACTTTATGCGCATTCGCGTAGGCGTTGCTCCTGCCACCCAAGAAAGCATTACCGACACCGCAAGCTTTGTACTAGGAAAATTTACTGCAGAAGAAAAAAAGATTTTAAACAAAACAACAGACCATATTATCCAAGAACTATCAGGACTAATCACCTAACCGAATACCACGCAAATCATGAGATATCATGCCGCTCTCGCTCACTTCCCTAAAATCACACCCTCTCGCTACCAAAAACTGGCAACATACTTTTCCGATTTACAGAATCTATGGGAAGCAGAAATAAACGATCTTGTTTCTGCTGGTTTAGAAATAGGCATCGCTCAAGAATTTTTATCATGGCGAGATAAAAATTCAATTGAAAAAATAGTCGAACGATTAGAAAAAGAACATATTAATACTGTCTCAATAAACGAACCCGACTACCCCCAACTCCTCAAAGAAATAAATGACCCTCCCCACACTTTATTTTTTAGAGGCAATCTCCCCGATGACCGAAAACCAACTTTAGGAGTAGTTGGCACCAGAAAAATTACCAGTTACGGAAAATTGGCCTGCCAAGATATTGTCGGCCCTTTAGCAAGCCAGGGCATCATAATTATCAGCGGACTTGCGCTTGGAATAGACGGTGTTGCACATCAAACAACCCTAGAAAAAAACGGAACCACCATTGCAGTGCTTGGCACTGGTGTAAACAAAAGCAATGTGTACCCAACACCCCATCAATCTCTTGCAGAAAAAATAATTGAAAATGGTGGAGCTATTGTTTCTGAATACCCTCCGGGCTTTTCTCCCACCAGCTATTCATTCCCCGCGCGCAACCGTATTATTGCAGGACTCAGTCTTGGCACTCTTGTTATCGAAGCTCCCGAAACTTCAGGGGCACTTATTACTGCCCGCTGCGCCCTCGATTACAACCGAGAAGTTTTTGCAGTGCCGCATGCTATCACCTCTCCTACCGCTGCTGGACCAAACAATTTAATTAAAATGGGAGCAAAACTTGTTGCCAGCGCCCAAGATATACTGGATAATTTAAGTATCCAAAGCTTGGGAGAAATAATAAATAGTCGACAAAGCCTACCTGCCAACCCAACCGAAACTCAAATTCTTGAATTTTTATCTAAAGAACCAACTCATATAGATGTGCTCAAGAAAGCTACAAACCTAGAGAGCTCAGCTCTAAACAGCGCCTTAATTTTAATGGAAATAAAGGGTAGAATACGAAATGTAGGTGGCATGAATTATATCCGGCAGTAATACAACTCATAAACCTTGTATTGTTGACACTTCAAATTATTTATATTATCCTTAATTTTTAACAAACTACCTATTTAACACCTCTAATATTTTCTTTCATGAAAAATCTAGTTATTGTCGAGTCACCCACTAAAGCTAAAACGATTTCCAAATTCTTGGGCAAGAACTTTGTAGTTAAATCATCTTTTGGTCATGTTCGTGACTTACCAAAGAGCAAACTTGGAGTTGATATCGAACATAATTTTGAGCCTCATTATATTGTAAGCCGCGATAAATCAAAGGTAGCTAAAGAACTCAAAGATGCAGCAAAAAAATGTGACGGCATCCTGTTCGCTACCGATGAGGACCGAGAAGGAGAAGCTATCTCTTGGCATTTAGCTAATATTTTAGGAATAGACCCAGAAAATGCCAAACGAATTGTATTCCACGAAATTACCAAAACTGCGATTACCCATGCTATCGAAAATCCACGCCCACTTGATCTCAAAATGGTTGACGCGCAACAAGCGAGACGAATCCTCGACAGATTGGTAGGCTACGAACTATCCCCTTTCTTATGGCGCAAAGTAGCCAGAGGCTTATCTGCTGGTCGCGTACAATCAGTAGCTGTACGCCTTATTGTAGAAAGAGAACGAGAAATTAAAGCTTTTAACCCCGAAGAGTACTGGAGTATAGATGGAACGTTTACCCCAAATTCAAAAGAAAATTTTAACGCCAAACTTCATGCTATCGGCGGTAAAAAAATAGATAAACTAGAAATTAAAAACAAGGAGCAGGTAGATAAAATTTTAGCCGAACTGCATAATGCTACGTATACCATAACAGCTGTTGAAGAGAAAAAAACAAAACGACTTCCTTCACCACCGTTTACCACCTCCACATTGCAACAGGAGGCAAATAGCCACTTAGGCTTTTCGGCCAAACAAACTATGCGGCTCGCGCAACAACTCTACGAAGGTATCGAGCTTGGTTCCGAAGGTTCGGTGGGTCTCATTACATACATGCGTACTGATGCCGTAAACCTTTCCGAAAAATTCCTCACTGAATCAAAAGAGTTAATTGGCACCCAGTATGGTAAGAAATACCAATTAGATGCGCCGCGCGCTTACCACAATAAAAGCAAAAATGCTCAAGAAGCTCACGAGGCTATTCGCCCAACAGAAGTATCTCGTACCCCCGAATCTATCGAAGCGCATTTGGATAGACAACAATTTAGATTATACGATCTTATCTGGCGTCGAGCGGTAGCTACTCAAATGGCTCCAGCCGAACTAAATGCTACAACCATCGACATATCAAGCCACAACAAGTACCAGTTTCGAGCCAATGGCCAAACTATCATTTTTGATGGTTTCTTAAAATTGTTCCCTGAAAGAACAAAAGAAAACCTACTCCCAATAACCACCGTGGATGAAAAACTTATCTGCACCGAACTTAAACCCGAACAGCATTTTACCGAACCTCCAGCTCGATATTCGGATGCGACCTTGGTTAAAGCAATGGAAAACTATGGCATTGGCCGACCTTCAACCTATGCACCGACTATTTCTACCATTGAGGACAGAGGCTATATAGAACGTGATGATAAAAAAAGATTTGCCCCAAAAGATATTGCCTATATTGTGAACGACCTGCTGGTCGAACATTTTCACCATGTTGTAGACTTTCAATTTACTGCAGAAATGGAAAATAGCCTCGACGAAATTGCACATGGTAAAAAAGAATGGCGCCCTGTTATTGCTGGTTTCTGGACTCCGTTCAAAGAAAACTTAGACAAAAAAGAAATAGAAATAGACAAAAAAGTTTTAACCGAAGAAAAATCTGATGAAAAGTGCGAGAAATGCGGTTCAGACATGATTATTAAGACTGGCAGATTTGGAAAATTCCTCGCCTGCACAAACTATCCAGAATGTAAGACTACCAAATCTCTTAATCCTGAGGAAGCAAAACAACAACAAGCAGTAGAGGATGCCAACGAAAAATGCGAGAAGTGCGGCGAACCAATGACCTTACGTCGCGGTCGCTTTGGACCATTCTTAGGCTGTTCTGGTTATCCAAAATGCAAAAATATAAAAAATATAGAAATAAAAATGAACATGAAATGTCCTAAGTGCGGCGAAGGAGACATTGTGCAGCGCCGTAGCAAACGAGGCAAACCATTCTACGGTTGCAACCGATATCCAGATTGTGATTTTGCCTTATGGGAAAAACCAACAGGAGAATTCTGCCCTACCTGCAAACAACCACTTGTATTTGCACCAAAAGGCATTATTAAATGCTCAAACAAAGAATGTGATTATAAAAAAGAAAGTCAGGAATCTGTGGCAACCGAGACACCATCTGAAACAGAATAATGTATTAAAACAAAACCCCGCTTTATGAAAAGCGGGGTTTTGTTTTAATACAAATTTGTGCCCTTGCCAGGAATTGAACCTGGATCTCCAACTTCGGAGGCTGACGTCATATCCTTTAGACTACAAGGACAGCACTACTTACCATAATCGCCGTAACCGCCTAATATAAGTATATATTATATACTTATACCTACTCACCACTATATCGAATGTTCCTGGCACCTGATACGGACTACCACCAAAGCCAAGCTTAAAGCGAGTAACCCCAGCATATTGATGTTTAAGATCATATTCATAATTACTACCCAAACCAAGGCGTGGAGCCACACCAAAAAAATCATACCACTTACTACCAAAATCATTACCAATCTCCATACCTTCCCATTGTAATAAATACGGAGCCATTACATTTCTATATTCGTAATCTGAAGCACCATATAGATACGTAAATGTATTACCAAAACCAATAAATACTGCGCAGGCCACGGGCTTGTCATTAAGGTACGCGGTTAGCTGAACAATATCTTTTGAGGCCAGAACTTTTTCATAATGAGCCTTGTAGTGCAAACTAAACTTATCACGACTACCCGTCTTATTCATTAGATTCCAAAATACTTCTATATTTTTTTCTTGACTGATTTTTAAATTTTTCTTCTGAGCCAGATGTATATTATATCTCGTTTTTGCATGCATGCCTGCCAATAAGTCGGCAGCATTTTTGTTTAAATCAAGAAGCAGTGTAGCAGCTGGATTAATATCTATTGTTTTTTTAATATGCAATGAATGAGGTGAGGCTGGTAAGACTTCGGGTTCTATTCTAAAAAATATACATTTTTTACCCCGCAAATACCGTATAACTGTTTCGTATATTTTTAATTTCAAATTTTTGTCTTGTTGACTACTAAGAAGCGGACCCTTTGGAGAAAAAGCATAGTGCCACCCAAAAAAAATTGGGGTATACACTACGTGCGCTTGGGCTACCACCTCTCCACCTTCTACAACTGCCAATCGTTCTATTTTTTTTCCTTCGGAAATCAAAATATCGCCCCAGGCCCACGACTGAACAAAATTATGTATTGAAGAATGAGCAAAAATCCACCCATCCCACTCTTCTTTATTTTGAATAATTTTTATTTCCATAGGCATATCTTACCTAAGCCCAGAGGAAAAATCAAATAAAAAAGACCTGAATACTAGCAGGTCTTTTTTATTTGATTAATCTTTTAACCACTCTTGATACGTAGGGCTATTATATAAATTTTTATATTCTTGCTGCAACTGTTTCTGCTCACCTTTAAACCAACCTTTAATATCTTCGCCTAATAAATATTGGCGCACTGTTTTTGTTTTTGAATATGGATTTTTATCAGCAAATAATACTTCAATTTCTTGCAGACGTTTTTTTATCCCCTCAACTTGCTGTTCTTTCAAAGATGCTATACCTTCTTGAACAGTTTTGGCACGCTTAAAATTTTCTATTACAGGACTTGTAAATCCAGGTTTCACTTTATTCGCATTTTCTTTTATATTTTTAAGAGAAGGTAATGGAAACGTGCGCTTCTGTGTTAAACGATCTACCTCCTCATTTACTCCTACTTGTTTATTAGCAAACCAGTCTACCTCCTGATCTTCCTGGTTAATCTCTGTTGCTGCTCGCGTAAGTTCGGGTGTAATGCCGGATTTTGATTTTACCAAATCGCTTGCGGCCAAATTTTTTGTAATTTGTTCTGGTGTTACAGAAATAGCTGCCACATTATTTCTTTCTACCATTAGGGTATACAATTTTTTTAATTTTTTTGCTTCGCTCCCAAAAGCAAAAAATGGAGGCCTTAGAAGTGCGACCGTATCATCTACTTTATCTTTAGTGATTTTTGGATCATACACACGATACGCTTCTACGTACGCATCCTGTGCCTGTTCCGCCAAAACTAACTCCTGTTTTTTTTCTACAGGTGTTTGAACATTCTTAAACTCAGCTAAAAACTCCTCCTCCTCTCTTTCTTTTCTTACTCGCTCTAATTCATTTAAAATGTCGTCACTCGGCAATTTAACTGATAACCCATCTGCATTATTAATCTCGCCAGAAACTATACCCTGATCATCATCTTTTGTGTTTATTTTTTTTGTAACATTTACTACATACTCCTCTTCTGTCGGCATGGAAACAAGAAAATCCTCTACAGTTCTTTTTCTAGAGTCTGCAACAAACATGCCAGCAAGCTGTTTTTGCAAAGAAAGATCCTTTTCTAACATTTCCTTAGTGAGTGTTGTGCCCGCCCTATTTGAATCAAAAAGTTCTGCTTCTACTGCCTCTTCGCCTCCTGCCAAATAGGTCTCAACCAAATTTTTCCACATTTTTAGTTTTGACCTTTTTCTTTCTGCAAGAATATCTTCTGTCCTATCATCAAAATTATCAAGCACTTTTTTATGCCGAGCGACAGCATCAGGTCTTTGAGTCTTTTCCCGCTCTTTTCTCAAGTGCAACAACTTGTCTGTTCTTGCATCAAAGGCATCCAGATACGCCTTATGACGAGCTCGAGCTTCTGGAGTGTTAGATTTTTGCCTTTCATTTTTTAATCTTTCTTTGGCATTAAAATCCCTTTCACCTTTTTTTCGTTCAGCCACTGACATTTTTACTATTCGACCCTTTTCTGGCTTAACAGGCTTGTCAACCTGACTATTAAAAGCGTCGCTAAACGCGTCGCTCTCTTTAAAATCTTCTGGAATAAATTTGCCAAATCTTTCTTTCATATGTTAGATAGTGAATATACTATAATTATAACACATGTTGAACTTAAACAAAAAGACCTTGAAATTTTCAAGGTCTTTTTGGTATACATTATTTTGATTCTTTTTTTCTTAAACCAAGACGCTCCATTAACCTTCTAATTCCTGACTGATTTTTTTCACGCTTTTCATCCTGAGCATGCGCTTCAAGCCCTAATTTTTTTCGTGCTTTAAGCTCTGCATCTTCCCAACCCTGCTCTTCTTCTCCTATTCGTTTTCTTGCAGATAGTTCTGCTGCTTCCCATCTATCGTCATCAGCTTGTTTTCGTGCAGCCTCTTCTGCGGCTAAGGTAGTTTTTATTTTGTCTCTCAAATCAACGCCTTTGCCTTTTGGAGCAGATTGAGCCGAAATTGCTTCGGCATCAGCAATTTTCTGCTTGGCAAGCTTAATAGCCCCTTCCCATTCACGCTCTTCATCGGCATGCTGGGCATCTAAAACCTTTTTTGCTGCAATTTCCTTCGTTCTTTTAGCTACTTCTGGAATAAACTCAACTTGTTTCAATCCGCTTGCAATTACAGCCACTTCATCCTCTAAAGAGGAGGGTTTTTCAATTCTAATCCCAGTTTTTGTACCGTCAGCAAATTCTTCAGGCTCAAGCGGCATTCTACCATCAGGACCTTTTGGCGACAATAAAGGGTTTTTTAAGGCATCCTCAATATCCTTATGTATTTGCTGCTGTCCTTCTCTCATATAATTTATGTTAAAAATAACAAATTACCTTAATAGTATACCATTTTTTAGCCATTTTGTCAATCTAAACACGCTTTTTTAGGCCTATTTTAGCCTATCTCTTGCAAAATTTTTGAGTTTAGTGTATCCTATGACTTATTAATCTTAAAGTTTAAATCTAAAATTATATGGGTTTACCTGGTCATAGACGAACATCCTCACATAAACGTCGTCGCGCAGCGCATTTTGCGTTGTCAGAAACTACATTTAACGCTTGCCCAAAATGCAAAAAACCACTTCGCCCACATCGTGCTTGCGCTTTTTGTGGCACATACAAAGGCAAAGCTGTAGTTAACGTTGATAAACGCACTTCTCGCACTACCAGAAAAACAAAAACCGCTAAGTAATATAACGTAGCTCAATTGTTATTCTATAACATAGGATAACAGTTAAGTTTTCATTACATCTTAACTTTATGTCTAATCGACACTTAGCTAGAAGCATTGCCATGCAAGCTCTTTTTGAATGGGACTTCAAAGGGCAACCAAATGATGTATTACCAACCATAATGGAGCGAGATTTAAAAGAATTTGGCCCTGGCCTCGACGAAACAGAATTTGCTAAAGAAATTATCGAAGAAGTGCACAAAAATTTAAAAGACATTGACAAGATAATTGCCACCTACGCCCCTCAATGGCCTATTGAACAAATAACGATTATCGATCGCAACGTGTTACGTATTGGTATCTATGAATTAAAATTTAACAACCAAGTTCCTCCCAAAGTCGCTATCAACGAAGCGATAGAACTTGCCAAAAATTTTGGCGGACCTTCTTCTGGAAGATTTGTAAATGGCGTACTTGGCGCGATATATAAAGATTTAACAGGAGGAAAAGAAGAATTGCCAGCTGCAAACCCCTAACTACAAAAGAGTGCTATGACAAAAAATAACATCCTTACTATCGAGGAAGTAAGGGACAAAGATTTTCCTGATTTACAAGAAAAATTAGGAATAAAATTTAAAAATCCTGAACTACTTGTTCAGGCTTTTGTGCATCGTTCTTATCTTAATGAACATCATGATTTTGCATTAGGCCACAATGAACGATTGGAATTTTTAGGCGATGCAGTGCTTGAACTAATTGTAACCGAATTTCTTTTTCGAGAATATGGCAACCCAGAAGGAGAGCTTACCAACTGGCGAGCGGCTCTGGTTAATGCCAAAATACTCGCAAGTATTGCCTATGAAATAGGCATGGAAGAATATCTCTTCTTGAGCCATGGCGAAGCAAAAGATGCAGGCACAAAAGCAAGAGACTATATTATGGCTAATGCTATCGAAGCCCTCATTGGATCTATTTATTTGGACAGAGGCTATGAAATAACCCAACAATTTATTGCTCGTTGGATCTTACCAAAACTACCATATATTTTAGAAAACGGACTTTACTTAGATGCCAAAAGCCGCTTTCAGGAGTCAGCCCAAGAAATAGAAGGAGTCACTCCTACCTACAGAGTATTGCACGAAGAAGGACCCGACCATATCAAATCATTTAAAATTGGAGTATACTTAGACAAAGAATTAATAGCTTCGGGTGAAGGCACGAGCAAACAAGAAGCCCAAACAGAAGCTGCTGAAGCAGGATTAAAAATAAAAGGTTGGAAGGGACCAAAAATTAATATTATCAAATTACAAGGATAGCAAAAGGATAGTAACGGGTCGCTAGCTCAGCTGGTAGAGCAGATCCCTCTTAAGGATAAGGTCGTGGGTTCGATCCCCACGCGACCCACCAAGTTGCTCCTATAGTTCAACGGATAGAATATCAGGCTTCGAACCTGAAGATAGGGGTTCGATTCCCTTTGGGAGCACAAATTACACGTATAAAAAACACTCTAATCAGAGTGTTTTTTTATCCAAAATCTAACAACCAAGTTATCCACCAATAACAACATAAAAAAACCATTGACGCTACCCAAAAACAGGAATATAATTTTCCTTGATGAGTGGAAAAACTGCTGACCACACCCACCACCGCAACGTCGTCAACACGATTTTCAGCCACAAAGTGCGCCGCACTGTTTTCTGCGGCATACTCCTCGCGATCCCCGTCGTAGCCGTTGCCCAGAAGGTCATCTCTGCAATCAAGGAGTGCTTCTAGCGTAGCCCAAGGACACGACCCGTCGTCCATCAGCTCAAGCCAACACTCTCACGTCCATCGCGGACAACCTGCTCAACACGCTGCTCGACGTGTCGCACAGGCGCTCTTCTACCCCATCACTTCGAGCCCCTAACAAAGATACCCCGAGAGAATCGAGGTATTTTTGTTTTATTCTTTATATCTGGCACATAGGCATCATCTTGACTTTTTAGCTCGCGTCCAGTAAACTGCTGTCTATGCGAAAAAAAGCCATCGTCCTTTCACTACTTATCGTAGCGGCGCTTGCCGCCTACGACAGACTCCGCTTCGGGAGTTTCCGACCCGAAGTGCACGAGGTCACGACACCTCAAGAGTCCCTGCCCCGCATCTGGAGCAGCTTCATCTCGGTCATGCCCAGCGGCGCGACCATGAGCCAGCGCTAGAGCGAGCAAACTTGTGCTGCTCGACACAAAAAAAACGACCAACCCTCGAGCAAAAATAAAAACTCCCGACTCCTCGGAAGTTTTTATTTTTTACTTGGATACTTATAAATTTTAATTACCTTTATTCATCTAGCACTTTCTCTCTTTACTCTATCAATAGAGTAACTTAGAAAAATTATAAAATCTCGGCATCTGTATACTACAGCTGAGCCTGAACACAAGTTCAAAATTAAAATTTAAACAGATCAATACTTTTTGTATTTATTTATTTTTTTAAAAAAACTATCACCTGTGCATAACTTTCACTTTTACTATTCACAATTTAAAAAAAACATTCTATAATAAACATGTCGAGAAAAATTTTTACAGCAATGCTTGTCTTGTAAAAATTACTTCAATAAATTTTTTCTTTCCTCGCGAGTAGAAAAAATTTATTTCTAACTTTAAAAAATGAGAGGAGGTGCACAATATGGCAGCCAAAAAGAAAGCTAAAAAAGCTAAGAAAGTAGCTAAAAAGAAAACTACCAAGAAACGCAGATAGTCTTTAAAAAATCTCTCCGCAAGGAGAGATTTTTGTTTGCTCTAATTAAAATTAAAACGGTATTTTATTTTTTATATGTTTGGCTGGGCCAAATTACCTCAACTGAGCCAAAAATACCATCATACCCTGGGGTAATTTTTACATTACCGACGCGCATATTAGCAATCGCTTTTGATATATTTTTATCACTTACATTTTTTTCTATCTCTTCTACTTTTGCATAGAGTAAAATAAAAAATTCACTCCCTAAATTTTTTATCATTGATTCGTACTCTCTCGAAACTTTTTTACTAGCTACCCCAACACCAAAAACCTTGGCAATTACTTCTTTGAGCGGAACAATATACACATGAGGAATAAATTTTCCAGTTGGAATATTTTTTTCTTCCCGATCAGCTAAATCTTCTACACGATGCAGCACGCCTACCGTTACTGGCTTCTTGCATGTTGGGCATAAAAACTTTTTCCTCTTTGTTTCTTGAGGAGACAAAGACACCTTGCATATCGCATGACCATCAAAATGATACTTACCTTCTTCGGGGTAAAATTCTATAGTAGATACAATTTTTTTTCTATCTCCCGATTTAATAGCATCTATAATCTCGGTATACGTATACGCATCACTTAGGCGCAGCACATTAGCTTCTCTTCCTAAATTATTAAGGCTGTGAGCATCCGAGTTGGAAACAAGGGTAATGTTGTCCAAAGCACTTAGCCGATGATTCATCGTCGGATCGCTCGATAATCCAGTTTCAACTGCTTTAATGTGCGGAGTTAATTCTTCAAAACATTCTTCCAGAGAATCATACCCAGATTTTGAACCAAAGACAGCAAACCATGGCGTCCAAATATGGGCTGGGATTAGCATAAATCCAGGGTCAATATCAAGAATAATTTGCAAAATAGTTTTGGCCGAGAGACCAATAATAGGCCGACCGTCGGAACGAATATTTACCCCTTTCTCTTCTAGAATAGCATTAAACTTTTCTACTACCGCTATACTCGGAGCAAGGATAAGTAGATGCACCCGACGAGTTACATCTTTATGTTTGTAGATACAAGAAATTTCCGTACCTAAAATAAATCTGGTAACACTTGTACTGTCTTTGAGCTTATAAACACCCTGATTTTCTTCTACCAAATTTTCTTTAATATGTTTTATCCAAGCAGGATGGGTAAAATCTCCAGTTACGACAATATCTATGCCTTTTTTCTCACAAGCTAAGGCGATATTTGGTAAATTCAAACTTGCAGAGCAAGCCCGAGAATAGCGAGAATGGATATGCAAATCAACAATTTTTTCAGGCATAATACTGTGTCCATTGGGGCGGAATAGCAACCTCTACCACTTTTCGCCCTTCTCCTGTAGCTAAGTCAAAGCTAAGAGAAGTTGCCGCCAAAGTAATAGCATGATCTGGCAAAATCTCTGGAGCGCCATATTTAATATCTCCAACCAAAGGGCACCCAACAAAAGAAAGCTGAGCACGAATTTGATGAGACCTGCCAGTACCAAGTATTATTTTAAGTAAAGAATATTTTTTATTTGATTTTACTACCTCATACGATAGCTGTGCTTCCTGGGCATCACCTATTTTTTGATTATACACCGTAGTTCGATTTGTATTTTCATCTTTTTTTAACCAGTGCACGAGCGTCTCTTTATTTTTTACAGGTTTACCTAATACTACCGCATGATATATTTTTTCTACGGTATGCTGACGAAATTGTTCGGACAACCTGCTTGCACCTTTGCTTGTCTTGGCAAACAGCACCACCCCTTCAACATTTCTGTCTAATCTGTGTACCAGTCCTAAAAAAACATTGCCAGGCTTTTTGTACGTATCTTTTAAATATTTTTTTACATCGTCCATTAGACTTGAGTCACCACTTTTATCCCCCTGCACCAAAACTCCAAGTGGTTTATAGACCGCAATCAGGTGATTATCTTCATACAAAACTTGAACTTCCATATCAATTTTTCAATTAACTAAACAGAACTCCATCGCGCAAAGATACCAGCTGGTAATAATCGCTCACTATTTTTTTCTGCAATAGTAAGCTCACCGATCTCAATTTGACCACCAAAACTCTTCATTAGATCTCCTAAGCTGTTTTGATATGCGACCGCTGAATAACCAGAGGCATAACCATTAATAATAAAAAATAGAGGCTCTTCACTTAAAATTTGTTTACATGATTCTAAGAGCGGTAATAAATCTTCTTCAATTTTCCATACTTCACCTTCGGCACCATGCCCAAAAGCAGGCGGATCCATAATAATACCATCGTATTTTTTGCCTCGCTTAATTTCTCGAGCCACAAATTTTTGCGCATCGTCCAAAATCCAACGAACTGGTTTTTCTGCCAAACCAGATAAAGCAGCATTATCACGCGCCCAGCCAATAGCACTTTTGGAACCATCAACATGAACCACTTCTGCACCAGCCTGAGCGGCGGCCAAACTAGCGCCGCCAGTATAACCAAAAAGATTTAAAACTTTAACTGGTTCCATTCTTTTTTCTTTACCAATTTTTTCTCTAATCCAATTCCAATTTCCAACTTGTTCAGGAAAAATACCTGTATGCTTAAATGCCGACAGCTTAATCCAAAATTTAAGGCCCGCCAATTCTACTGGCCAGCGTTCGGGTAAATCGCGTCGCAAACTCCAATTAGCGTCAAAGCTTGCCCGTTTAAAATAGGCATCTGCTTCTTCCCATTCTGATTCGGATAAATTTTTATTCCATAAGGATTGTGGATCTGGTCGGGCTACCACCACCTCACCATAACGCTCTAATTTTTCTCCTTCACCACTATCAAGGAGTTCGTAGCCTTCCCCAACTAGTGTTGTTAAAATTTTATATTCCGACATAATAATTGTTTATATTAAATCCATTCTAAATTCCACCCCATAATTTTTAAAGCCAAACTTTTCATACCAGACACATACAACCTCTCGATGATGCCTGGTAGTGGCAATCAACTTATAACATCCTATTTTTTTGGCTTCATCTATTGCAGCCTGTACCAGTGTAGTGCCAGTGCCTTTACCGCGCTGATTTTCATCAACAAATACATCCTCCAACAAGCCATATGGCTCAACATGCAAATCATTATATATTATATAAAGCCATGCTCTGCCGCACTCTTGCCCGTTCTCCGAAGCAACAATCCTTACCGCATAGCCTTCTTTTTTAATTTCTTTGCTAATATTCATACCTTATATAATTTGTGGGATAACCTTTGCTAATTTAATGGCGCTCACACCACCTTCGGGGGCCTCCAAATCAAACGTTTTTATTTTTTTATGCGTTAAATTTTCTTTATCAAAGGTAAAAACTCCCCATTTTTTTTGTTGATAAAATACTTTCTGCTGTGCATTTAACGCATGCTTATTATACACTACCAAATCTATCGGACGAGGTAGATATTTTTCAAGCTGCCCTATCATTTCACTGACTTTTTCTGGTCCTGTTTCTCCATCCAAACGATAGGCATTACCCACAACAAAAACCAGTTTTGCTTTTGAGGTGCCAATACTTTTAGCAATACCAGCCGGAAGCAATGTGGCGATCAAACTAGTATACAGACTACCAGGGCTAAGCAAAATAACTTCTGCTTCTTTTATTACCTGAACTGCTTTCGCATACGCTTTACTTGTTGGTTCGAGCCATACTTTTTTTATTTTCCATCCTCTATTATAGACTGGATTATCAATAAATTTTTCTGTTCTAATTATTTTGCCATTTTCTAACTCGGCAACTAAATCCGTATTTGCGAGCGTCACCGGATATACCTTCCCTTGCGCCTCCACACTTTGAGAAAGAGCATCTAACGCATATAAAAAATTACCTGAGAACTGGCTAACCAGAGTTAGAAATAAATTACCTAAATTATGACTATTTAATTTGCCGACATTTTTAAATCGAGGCTGATAAAAAATCTTTTTTAGCGACTGGTAATCATATTTTGAAAGAGACAATATTGCTCGCATAATATCTCCTGGAGGCAGTGTATTAAATTCTTTACGCAATTTACCCGATGACCCTCCCGAATCACTCATGGAGATAACAGCCGCAATATCCAAACTATCTGCGTATTTCTTTAACGCTTCCAAACAAACCGCGGAACCATTACCACCACCGATAACTACTACCTTTTTTTTAGTCATATTACTCAACAGTTACAGACTTGGCTAAATTTCTTGGTCTATCAACATCCCGGCCTAAAGCTAGGGCTGTATGATACGCAAAAAGCTGGAGAGGAATTGTGTTAAGCAAGGGTTCTAAAACTTCCATTGTAGGCGGAACGTACACCACATCTTGTGCGAGGTCGGCTGCCCCAACATCTCCTTCGGTAGCTATAAGAATTATTGGTGCTTTTCGCGCCTTAACCTCTTCGATATTGCTACGCATCTTATCGTACAGTTGATTTTTAGTCATTATAGCTAATACAGGAAAATTTGGTGATAACAGTGCAATAGGTCCATGTTTCATTTCTCCCCCCGGTATTGCTTCGCTATGTATATAACTAATCTCTTTTAATTTTAAGGACCCTTCCAAAGCAACTGGAAAGTTAATACCTCGACCCAAGAAAAAAAAGTCGCGAGAAGAAGAATACTTAATTGCCAAATCTTTTATTTTTTCATTTTGATCCAAAATCAATTTCATCTTTGCTGGAATTTCTGCCAAGGCAGTTAAAATTCTTTGACCAGTAGCGATACTAAGCTTGTTAAGACGACCAAACTGCAAAGCATACAATAACAAAACTGCCGTCATATTAGTAAAGGCTTTTGTAGAAGCAACTGCTAATTCTGGACCAGCGTGAATATAGGTACCGCCATCAGTTTCTCGGGCAATGGTTGAGCCAACTACATTTACAATACCGCGCACATACGCGCCTTTTCTTTTCGCTTCTTTTAGGGCAGCTAGCGTATCTGCAGTTTCTCCAGATTGAGAAATACCAAAAACTAATGTTTGGCTATCTATAATAGGATCTCGATATCGAAACTCACTCGCGACATCTATCTCTACCGAAATACCTGCCAATCGTTCAAATAAATATTTACCAACAAGTGCTGCATAGGATGCTGTCCCACAGGCAATAAGAATAATTTTTTTTATGCCCCGCATCTCAACGTCTGTCATATTTAATCCACTAAGATGCGCTGCACCTTCTTCGATTTTATACCGACCACGGATTGCATCTTGCAGTACGGTAGGCTGATCAAAAATTTCTTTGATCATAAAATGAGGAAATCCTTGCTTCTGTGCGCTTTCTTCATTCCACTCTATTTGTTGAGTCTGTTTAATAATATGCTGATCTTTTAAATTTACGATATGTATACTATCACGCCTTATTTCGGCAACTTCTCCATCTTCTAGAAAGATAACTTTTTTAGTATACGCAAGCATTGGCGTAGCATCGCTGGCTACAAAATATTCGTTCTCTCCCAAACCAATAACGAGCGGACTACCCATTCGGGCTGATACTAAAACTTCTGGGTGGTCCACATGCATTACTACGAGACCATATGTTCCACGCACATAAGAGAGCGCTTCCAAAACAGCTTTACGCAAATCACCTGTATATTTTGTCTCGATAAGATGAGCCAAAACTTCCGAATCGGTTTCGGATTTGTAAATATGGTTTTTTCCTAAAGTTTCCTTGAGCTCTCGATAGTTTTCTATAATACCGTTGTGGGCCAGCACAATTTTGCCTGTACAATCGGCATGTGGATGCGCGTTATCTTCGGTAACGCTACCGTGCGTAGCCCATCTGGTATGGGCAATACCGAAAGTACTATCAAAATTTGTACCCTGTAACTTATTTGATAAATTATCAATCTTACCAACTGCTTTGACACAACTCATACTCGCATCTTGGTTTATCAAAGAAATACCAGCGCTATCGTAGCCACGATACTCTAAACGACGCAGACCGTTTATTAAAATCGGTAACGCTTGTTTTGAGCCAATATACGCAACGATACCACACATACAATTATTATATAGCTTGAGCAATATCAAGATGCTCTTTGGTATTAATACCAACTGCTTCTTTCGGGTCAATTTGCACGGTACCAATTTTCACACCCTGCGCACGACCAATTTTAATTAGATCAACGAGATAAAATTCTTTTTGAGCATTTTCATTTTTAACAGCTTTTAAATTGCGCCACAACCAATCTGCATCAAAGCAAAAATAAGAAGTGTTCACTTCTGTAATTGCCAGCTGCTGCGGCGTGGCATCTTTTTTTTCTACAATACTTAAAATATTACCTTCTTCATCTCGCTCTATCCTGCCAAAATCTGCAAACTGAGCTTTCCAACCATCAAAATCTGGCACAGTTACGGTCATCAGTGTTATTGCACTTTTTTCTCTACGGTATGTCTCTACTAAATATTGGAGGGAAGCTGGTTTAATAAAAGGCATATCACCGTATAAAACTACGACACATTCTGCCTTGTCTTTTAGGACTGGTTCGGCACAGCCCACGGCATGAGCGGTTCCAAGCTGTTCGTTTTGTACTACATAGGTAGCCCTCTCTTGCAGGTAATCCTGGACCAAACTGTGGCTTGGATTAACAATAACAACTGGCTTAACGCCAAAACTAGCACCCTCTACACTGCGTACTACATGCGCTACCAAAGGCTCCTCCCGTAAGAGATTCATTACTTTTGGAACACTACTTTTCATGCGTTTGCCATCACCGGCAGCTAAGATGACAACGCCTACCTGAGCATTATCAGAAGCCGCACTAAGATAAGTATTATTTACATTGCTGTTCAACATACTGTTTAATTTGAGTTAAGGTTGAAAAATAAGGCACATCAATTTTTTTCGCATCATCTTCACTATAACGCGCTGCGTTAAGCCTGGTTATTACTGTAACTAGTGGAGCTGCTGTTTTAACCATTAAGTTTTCTCGAAGATTGTCATTTACAAAAAAAATCTTGTTTTGCTCTCCATATTTAATTACTTGTTTCTCTTTTTCGCCTTCTACAATCTTTATATCATCAAAATACGAAACAATGGTGCTATTTTTAATTTTACTCATCTGAAAATTTAGATCGCCAGCAGATAGTAAAATAACATGGCTCGAAACTGTTTTTAAAAAGTTTAAAAACAATATTGCGTCTGTAAAAAGATAATCTTTTAAAAATAAGGTATTTAACTCTGACTCTGTAGAATCAGGAATAGCATAACCAAGATCACGTAAAAACTGTATATGCTCGGTAAAGCTATAATCGTATTTATAGGGAGAAAATGTGCATAATGACTTTTTAAAAGTTGTTCGCACATCTTCGGCTGAAACATTATGTTGAGCAAATACCGAAAAAATATCTGCCTCAAACGCCATGGTGTCATATATAGTATTGTCCCAGTCTACAAAAGAATATTCAAACATACCGCTATACTACAACCCCCGTACTGCCCATTACCTTTTTATTTTTTTCTATCAAATACTTTTTTAACTCCTCACGAGCTGCGCCCAAATACACTCTTGGATCAACTACTTTTGTATCTTGAGCAAAAACTTTTCGAACAGCTGCTGTCACTACCAACCTACCATCACTATCAACATTTATCTTACATACCTGCCCCTTGGCTGCCTCACGCAACTCTTGCTCTGGTACTCCAGCTGCTTGCACTAGGTCGCCCCCATATTTATTTATCTGATCTACATACTCCTGTGGAATTGAAGATGACCCGTGCATTACCAAAGGAAATCCTGGAATTTCTTTTTCTATGCTTTTTAAAATATCCAATCTAATATGCGGCTTTGTGCCAGATTGATATTTGTAAACTCCATGTGAAGTGCCAATAGATACTGCAAGCGAATCTACACCTGTACGTGTTACAAATTCTTTAACATCCTGGGGTCTTGTATAATGAGCCTCTTCTACACGCACATCATCTTCTACGCCTTTAAGTGCGCCTAGCTCTGCCTCTACAGTCACATCATGCTTATGCGCATATTGAACAACTTTTTTGGTCAAAGCAATATTGTTTTTAAAATCTAAAGAAGAAGCGTCAATCATGACAGAAGAAAAACCGCTATCAATAGCAGCCTTACAAATTGCAAAATCTGCACCATGATCTAAATGAAGAACAAGCGGAATAACTTTCAATTTTTTTTCCTTTGCCACGCGCTTCATCATTTCGCTGGCACCAACTGCCATATGGCGTAGCATAGTTGGATCAGCATATTCACGCGCTCCCTTACTTACTTGCAGTATTACAGGAGACTGAGATTCAAGACAGGCAAGCACAATTGCTTGCAACTGCTCCATATTATTAAAGTTGTAGGCAGGTACGGCATAACCCCCTGCTAATGCTTTTTTAAATAAACTGCGAGTATTAACAAAGCCCAATTTCTTATAACTAATCATAGTTTCTATGCTAAAAAATAACAAAATTCAATCTTAATTATACTTAAGATTAACATACAAAAAAATGAGCGTCAAACCTAAATTTCACGAAATTAAAAAAAGACCATTGTCCTGGCGACGGCCTACTTTTGCATTGCTGCTATCATCGGCGCTGATTGGCTTAACTTCCGTGTTCGGGATGGGAACGGGTGTGACCCAATCGCTCATGTCACCAAGAAAATGGTCTTTTTATTTTAGAAAATTCATTGATCCAACAATAACAGGGTCTCTATAGAAATCAGACGAAGGATTTCTATAGTCAAAGCACATCTTAGTGCTTCTTTCGTGCGCTCGACCGATTAGTACTCCTCAGCTTAACATCTTACGATGCTTACACATAGAGCCTATCAACCTCGTAGTCTACGAGGGGTCTGTAACGAATGTTAATCTTGAAGACGGCTTCACGCTTATATGCTTTCAGCGTTTATCCGTGCCAAATAATAGCTACCCAGCAATGCCCTTGGTAGGACAACTGGTACACCAGAGATTTGTTCTTTCCGGTCCTCTCGTACTAGGAAAGAGCCTTCTCAACATTCTACGCCCGCAACAGATAGGAGACCGAACTGTCTCACGACGTTCTGAACCCAGCTCGCGTACCGCTTTAATTGGCGAACAGCCAAACCCTTGGGGCCTTCTTCAGTCCCAGGATGCGATGAGCCGACATCGAGGTGCCAAACCGGACCGTCTATAAGGACTATCGGGTCCGATCAGCCTGTTATCCCCGGAGTAGCTTTTATCCGTTGATCTTCCACTCTCCTATTTGAGGTGGTCGGTTCACTAACTTCTACTTTCGTAACTGCTCGAGTTGTGACTCTTGCAGTAAAGCCAGCTTTTGCGTTTGCGCGTCCAGCTCGATTTCCATCCGAGCTAAGCTGACCTTTGTAAACGCCTCCGTTACATTTTAGGAGGCAACCGCCCCAGTTAAACTACCCATCAGACACTGTCTTCTCCGGCAGATTCATGTCGGAAAATTAGGCATAAAAACAAGTAAGGGTGGTGTCTCATCGTCGCCTTGCGGCTCCCACCTACTCTCAACATATTTATTCTTATACCAATATCAAATTGTAGTAAAGCTTCACGGGGTCTTTTCGTCTAGTTGCGGGTAGGAGGCATCTTCACCTCCCTTGCAATTTCACTGAGTCCCTCGTTGAGACAGTCCAGCCATCGTTATGCCATTCGTGCGGGTCGGAACTCACCCGACAAGGAATTTCGCTTATTGATTCCTCTACAATGGACTCTATCTTCACCCCGATTCTCGAGAGAGGCGGGGGCATAGCGTTTAGTCTCTGAGGGTTCCAACACATTGTTGGCCTTCCCTGCTGATCTTCCTGAATTCGCATTCAGGTTTTCCCAGCATATAGCTATGATCGGATTATATTTTATATTGCTATAAAATAAGGCAGCTTTTTTAAATGGCTTGTAAAAACAATTATCTGCAATGGTAATTATTTTTGGTACTGTTTACTATTTGCTATATCCGTCCCAATCCTAGTGAACTCAATGTTTGAATCCACTACCTTAGGACGGTTATAGTTACCGCCGGCGTTCATCAGCGCTTCAGCTCAAGGCTTCATCTTGCGATTAACCTCTCCCTTTAACGTTCTGACACTGGCCAGGCATCACCCCCTATACATCATCTTACGATTTAGCAGGGAGCTGTGTTTTTGGTAAACAGTCGCAGCTGGTCTTTTGTTGTAGCCCATATTGCTATGGGCAGGCCTTATCCCGAAGTTACGGCCGTTGTATTGCAGAGTTCCTTAACGAGGGTTCTCTCATGCGCCTTGGTCTACTCGACCTATCCACCTGTGTCGGTTTACGGTACGGTTATACATAGCTTAACGATTTTTACCTTTTCTAGACACCTCGCTACTCTTAGTTGACTCCACCCGAAGGATTTGTCTCCATCTTGCGATACGTATATAACCAAAATACGCTAAAAGCTTAAAGATGTGCAATAAAAACCAAACTATGCACAGTGCTGGAATATTAACCAGCTCTTCCATCGGTTACGCCTTTCGGCCTGGCCTTAGGACCGACTAACCCTGGGACGATTCGCGTTGCCCAGGAAACCTCGGATTTTCGGCGGGCAGGATTCGCACCTGCCTTTTTGCTACTTATGCCTGCATTCTTACTTCTTTACACTCCACCGCGGCTCACGCCTACGGCTTCAGCGCATAAAGAACATTCCTCTACCAATTTACTATTCCCGAAGGAATAATAAAGTTCGCAGCTTCGGTACCATATTTTAGTCCCGTACATTTTCGGCGCTAAAACTCTTGACCAGTGAGCTGTTACGCTTTCTTTAAAGGATGGCTGCTTCTAAGCCAACCTCCTGGTTGTTTGAGAATTAAAACCACCTTCGTTACACTTAATATGGATTTAGGGACCTTAGCTAGCGATCTGGGCTGTTCCCCTTTTGGCAATGAAGCTTAGCCCCCACTGCCTGTCTCCTAAGTTTTGGCTACTGGTATTCGGAGTTTGATTAAAAACGGTATCCCGAAGGACCCAATTCTCATCCAGTGCTCTACCACCAGCAGGAACACTTAAGGCTATACCTAGATATATTTCGAGGAAAACCAGCTATCACCGAGTTCGATTAGAATTTCTCTCCCATCCACAACTCATCTCCGAGTGTTGCACGGCTCGTGAGTTCGGACCTCCCCCTTTATTTCTAAAGGGTTCATCCTGGTCATGGATAGCTCACCCGGTTTCGGGTTATATGCGTGCCACTTAACGCCGGTTAAGACTCGCTTTCGCTGCGCCTCCGCCCCAGAGGGGCTTAAGCATTGCGACACACAACATACTCGCAGGCTCATTCTTCAATAGGAACACGGTCACCCTTGCGGGCTCCCGCTCTTTGTAAGTGTACGGTTTCAGATACTATTTCATCGCCCTCACCGGGCTACTTTTCACCTTTCCCTCGTGGTACTTGTCCACTATCGATCACCAAAAGTATTTAGTCTTAGACCATAGTCGGCCCGATTTCAGACGGAATTTCACGAGTTCCGTCTTACTCAAGAACAATAGCAATGATAGCTGATTCTTTTAATATACAGGACTGTTACCTTCTTTGGTTGTCCTTTCCAGAACATTTTACTAAGAATCAATTTCTCACTCGACATACAGAAAGTCGACACTACTGTCTTATTACCCTATATAAACAACGGTCTGTCCTTTAAATTGCAGTTCAAAGTTAATCCGAAGACCAACCTATTACCACAAAAACATTTATATAGTTTAGACTTTTCCCTTTTCGCTCGCCACTACTAAGGGAATCTCTTCGATTTATTTTCCTCTGGCTACTGAGATGTTTCACTTCGCCAGGTCTTCTTCTTACACCTATGAATTCAGTATAAGATGACTTTGACTTACGTCAAAGCCGGGTTCCCCCATTCGGAGATCCTCGGGTCAAAGCTTGCTTGGGAGCTCGCCGAGGCTTATCGCACCCTGCCACGTCCTTCTTCGTCTTTTGGTGTCAAGGCATTCACCATACACTCTTATTTAATTGCGCACGACTAAAGCACTAAAAAGTGCTTCTCCATATGCGGACTTCCTATTAAGAATCCGCGGGATTCATCGCGTTTGTGTAGTTTGTTACCCAACTAGCGAACCGTAGCCCTACTAGATTGGGTACCTCAACTTATATTGAGGCCTACATACCCTATTATTGTTGAATTGACCAATGAATTGTCAACGTACACGTGGTTCATCCGATACTACCATTTCAACCCAAGTGAAAAATTTATTTTAAATTTCTCGCTTCGTTTGAAATGCTTTTTAAAACACAACGACCGCCTTCAAGCGGTCTCTCAATGTGAGATATATCCACCTGGCCTAGCTGAGTAAAATTTTAGTCTTGTTTATCATGGTTAGGATAATCCCGATTAAACGGGGAAAAACTTAGATTTACCCAGAGGTCCATAGTGGACGTGGCTCTCGAATGAATCGAGACTTGTTTATGTACAGACGATTATAGCTAAAACGAAAACTTCTGTCAACCCCTTATTACCTGCTCTTTATTAACAATCTGTGGATAAATAATCTTACCTTGTATTTACCCCTCCAAAATGACCAAACATCTACCCCCAGCACTCTCTAAAACTGCTTCTTTCCAGGCTTTTACCAACCTATTATTTTGATTTTTTTCTTGCATATTCTTGTCCAAAAACTCCTGTACTTTTTCCCTTAAAATTCCTATACCACCTCTACCATAAATAATCTGAACTTTAAAATTACCATTATTAATTTGTTTTAATAAAAAATTAGAAACTTTATTTTCTATTTCCTCTGGCCTAACTTGATGCACATCAAGACTAACTAAATACTTATCGTATTCTAAAGTAATGAACACCGTGTCAAGTGATGTTTCCATAAACAATTTAAGACTCTTCTAAGCCCCAAACCAACGGCTTCATTTCCCCATTAATAATTTTAAGCATGATTTCTATCTGCTCACTGAACATCCTATGTTCATTACCGTTTAACGTGCGCACCTTATCATCTAAGAAATCATACCTAATATCATTAAAATCTTTCACATAAAAACTACCAGCATTAAATTCTATCCAATACTCCTTATTTTTTAAAACAACATTTTTAATTCCAAAGTTAGTTCGTGCCTTCTTAATTTCAATACCTATTTTATCTAAATTATGTCCCAAACCTCTTAGCTTTTGATCTAAAATATTTAAACTTTCAAAATCAGTATTTATTATATAAATTGCCTTTAAGAATAATTCTGTATAAAAAGAAAGTAAAATATAAATATTTCTAATCCATAGAATATCCGGTGTTTCATGCCTTGCTAAATAATCGCTTTTAATAAAATAAAGGCCTGTCGAAGCCCTCATCCAAAGTCGTTGTAAAATCTTCTTTTTTTCACTGTCCGTCATATGTGCCGCGGGAGAGACTCGAACTCTCATTCCCTTGCGAGAACCAGCTCCTAAGGCTGGCGTGTCTACCAATTTCACCACCGCGGCAATGGGCATATTTAACCACGTAATAAATAAAAAAACAACCCCTTGGACAGGAGTTGTTTTTTTATTTTATTTTTATCTACTTCTACCGCCACCATGGCCACCGCGATTTCCACCTGGACCATTACTACGAGGTGGTCTTTCAAAACGAGGCTGCTCAACATATCCTTCTGGTTTAGGCGATAGCTGCTTGATACTTAAATTGATTCTTCCCATACTATCTATTTCTTTCACTACTACTTTTACCACATCACCAATATGCAACACATCACTTGGGCTGTTAGTTCTTGTCCAGGCAATTTCACTTACATGCACCAAACCATCTTGACCTGGCAGCACCTGTACAAAAGCACCAAAATCTTCTAAGCGCACCACCGTACCATCGTATACTTCACCAGCAGTAACTTCGTGAGTAAGTTCTTTTACCCACTTAACTGCTTTTTCCATACCAACGGAATCGGAGGAAGTAACAAAGACACGACCGTCATCTTCGATATCAATGGATACACCAGTTTCGGCAATAATTTTATTAATCATTTTTCCACCTGGACCAATAACATCACGAATTTTATCTGGATTAATGTTAATTGTCACAATACGAGGAGCGTATTTGGACATTTCAGCACGAGGAGCAGCAATAATATTACTCATAAAGCCTAAAATTTTCATTCGAGCTTCTTTGGATTGAGTAAAAGTTTGCTCAACAATATCCCAACTTAGACCTTCTGTTTTGGTATCCATTTGCATAGCAGTTACACCATCAACTGTACCAGCAATTTTGAAATCCATACCACCTGGACCATCTTCTACATCCTGCAAATCAGTAATAACTTTCCAATTACCACTCTTATCACTGGCTAGACCCATCGCAATACCTGCTACTGGTTTTTTGATTGGCACACCCGCATCCATAAGAGCAAGAGTAGAACCACAAACCGAAGCCATTGAACTAGAGCCGTTTGATCCTAATACTTCAGAAACAACGCGCATAGCGTATGGGAATTCAGTCTCTGGAGGCAGCATTGGTTCGAGCGCGCGTTCGGCAAGTGCGCCATGACCAATCGCACGATTACCTGGTCCGCGAAGCGGGCCAGTTTCGCCATAGGTAGCTGGAGTATCACTATAATGATGCATGTAACGCTTTGTACCATCTTCTTCCATAGTATCTACAGTCTGCACATCACCAGGAGCTCCTAATGTAACAACGGACAACACCTGAGTATCGCCGCGCATAAACATACCTGTACCATGAGTACGAGGAAGCAATCCAACCTCAGCACTAAGGGCACGAACATCGGTGATAGCACGACCATCTAAACGCTGATTCTTTTTTAGAATTTGCTCGGTAATATATTTTTCAACATAAATCTTTACTCTACCTAACACAATTTTCATTGTTGTTTCATCTGTTTCTTTTGCTACAAGCATTTCTTTGATAGCGTCGCTAAATTTATTAATCAAGGTAACGCGCTCTCTTCTATCTATTTTTGGAACGTCAAAAATCCAATCTTCTACATGACTAGCTACAAGCTCGTCTGCTTCTTTTTCGGCTTTTTGTAATGCAGCTTGTTTTTCACTATCAGCTTCTGCTGCAACATTTTTTGTCTGGCCAGCTTCGGCTTGAATTTTTTTAATAAAATCAATAAGTGGAGCCATTTCTTTGGCACCAAATTTCATAGCTTCAACAACATCTTTTTCTGCAGTTTCTTTACAACCTGCTTCTACCATAATTACTTTCTCAGGAGTACCTGCAACCACTATATCCACACTACTTAATGCTCTTTCGGCGATAGTTGGATTTATTTTCCATTGTCCATCAACAGACCCAATTCGCACGCCCCCAATAGGACCTTTCCAAGGAATTGAAGAGAGGGATAATGCAATAGACGCAGCTACCATAGCCGGGATCTGAGAATCAACTTCTCCGTCAAAAGAAAGAGCTGTTAAAATTACTTGCACATCATTGCGCATATTCTCATCAAAGAGAGGACGAATAGCTCGATCAACTAATCGGCCAGACAAAATAGCATCATCACTTGGACGACCTTCTCGTTTGATAAAACGGCTGCCTTTTATTTTTCCTGCGGCATACAACTTTTCCTCAAAATTTACCATTAATGGAAAAAAGTCGATACCATCACGAGTATTTTTACTCATGGTAGCGGTAGCTAAAAATACAGTTTCGCCGTAGCTAACCATACAAGAAGCATTGGCTTGAAGCGCCAATTTACCTGTTTCCACAGAGAGGGTTCTTCCGCCCCACTGCATGGACCAATTTTTTACTGCCATATATTTTTCCCAAAGGAGTATCCTTTGGACTTTCCGAAGATGATTTGAGAGCTACAGACCAAAAAGGTCTATGTGTCCTCAAACCAGCTTCAATAGTTTAATTAAACTAACTTTGATTTTTATTTTTTACTTGCTGACTTACTGCACTTGGTTTTGGTGGATAGATTTTTTTAGCTGGGACAAATCTTTTGTCTGCGATTAAAAATTTTGCCTTATCCTGACTTAAATCAATAAAATCATCGGCTTCTTCTATTAATTTACCAGAAGCAGTCCCACCAAACGACATTACTTCTACCTGCTTTCCTTGACCTCTTAAATAGTCTACCAGTGGCACATAGTCACCATCTCCACTTACAAGAACCACTGCATCAAGGCTTGGAGAAAATCTAATCGCATCTACTGCCAATCCAACGTCCCAATCGGCTTTTTTTTCACCGCCCAAAAAAATCTGAAGTGGTTTGTCTTTGGTTTCTATGCCTAAATTGTAGAGAGCATCAAAAAATGGCTGTTCTTCTTTGCTTTCGGTGCTTACGACATAAGCAATGGCACGAATAAGTTTGCGGCCAGCAGTAGCCTCTTTGACAATATTACCAAAATTAACTTTAGCGCCAAATAAATTTTTAGCACTGTAGTACATATTTTGCACATCAATAAACACCCCTACTCTCTGGTCGGGGTGTTTAAGAGTGTTTCTTTTTTTGTTAGGAAGCGGATTCATGGCTCTGTCCAATTATATCCACATCATCGCCTAGGTCTTCTTCTACCTCCACAGAAGCTCCGTCAGCTTTGGTAATGGCTCTAACTGGCTTTATTTTTAATTTTTTTATTAGCTCTTCGTAGCTTGCTGGATTTTCTTTCTTTAAATAACGCATCAAATTGCGACGGCTGCTTACCTTGCGGAGCAAACCACGGCGGGAAGAATGGTCTTTAGCATGAGTTTTTAAATGGCTTGCCAATTCTTCTATTTCGGCGGCCAAAATAGCAATTTGAACCTCATTTGATCCAGTATCACCTTCGTGCAACTGAAACTTCTTGATTAACTGCTGTTTTTTCTTTTTATCTAACATACGAATTTATGTAGTTAACGAGCTGACGTGAGAGTATGTTTCTCGGCAGTCCGCCCCCAAGATTTGGGGATTTAAATTACCTCATAAGGGTATCCTAAAATAGGATAATTGTCAATAGCAGACTAGAAAATATAAGCTCAAAAAATAATTTTTATTTTGTAATCCTACTAAAAATAAAAGTGGCTATGCCATAAGCTGCAACCACCAAAATAAGGCCAATTATAGCTGCAAACATTGCGTCCTTAGCTTTGGTAGCAAATTCCTCATTGCCACGAGCAGTCATCCAACGTAGACCTGCGTAAAACATAATGGCTAGAAATATTATCCCTACAAAGGATAATATAATACTAATAAGACTGCCTATATAGGAGTAAATATCGGATTCACCATACTGAGCCTGACGGGCAGTTTCTTTTAGGCCAAATTGAGCTAAAACTGGAGCAGTCAGAATGAAACTAGATGCCACTAATGCTAGACAAAAAACAATCTTTTTTAACATAGAAATAAAGCAAATTACACTGAGGTATCGTGTCTAAACGTGCTCTAACTATACCACATCTTGATTTATCTGTAAAAATAAGATAGAATAGTTTTGCTTTTTACTGCCTTTTTTAATTTGGTGAAAAAAATAAGTATTTTCTACCAAACATACGGGTATAGGAAAAAAGAGAACTCTACATATAGCCAGCTCTATTAAATAAAAAGTTCCCATCGTTTAATGGATAGGACACTAGCCTTCTAAGCTGGATGTGTAGGTTCGATTCCTACTGGGAACACAGGGGCAACTATGGTGGCCTTGGTATAACGGTTATTACGTGAGATTGTGGATCTCGCAACACGGGTTCAACTCCCGTAGGCCACCCAAATAAATTTTTAGTAAAAACCCGATTTCGAGACAAATCCTTAGAATAGCAAGAATATGCCACAAGCAAAAAAACTTCTTATTCTATCTTGCTCTACGGGTATGGGGCACTGGCGAGCAGGCGAAGCCTTGCGTCTTCATTGTGCCAATTTGTACCCTGAGGTACAGGTTTCTCATATAGATATTGCAAAATACTTTAATATTTTTGCCTACCTCTATATCGTTTTTGGTTATAATTTTTTTTCAAAAATATTTCCTCTTGCCTACAAAATACTGTACTACCAGACAGATAATGCCTTTACAAAAAAATTCTTTGGACTAGTTGGACCAGCTCTTGCCCTAAGCTCTCGAAGACTTTTTGCATATATAAAAGAATACCAGCCGGACGTCATAATCTCTACTCATTTTTTACCGCATATTATTTTTCCTCGAGCTTTTTCTATCCCCCATTATACGGTTATAACCGACTACCATGCCCATGCAGTTTGGCAATCTCCTAAAACAAGCGGAACTTTTGTGGCCACAGAAGAAATAAAGAAGCATCTTCATAAAAATAATATTGAGTCTATTGTAAGCGGCATCCCTATTGCCCCTGAATTTTTTGCAAAAAAAGATGTTGTTATAATAAAAAATAAGTTGGGAATTACAAATAATTGGCCAACAATTTTAATAATGCCTCTTTTTACTCGGTACAAAAAAATAGAAGATATTATAGCTCAAATACGATTGTTAAAAAAAGAAATAAATATTTTTGTATTACCTGGTAAAAATACCAGCTTACTTAAACATATAGGCAAACTAGAAAAATATAATGTGCTCACCCCTACAGCCCATACCCCTATAGACGAACTGATGCGCTGTGCTGATATAATAATAAGCAAAGCTGGTGGACTAACTATCTCTGAAGTTATTTGCTTGCAAAAACCTTTAATCATAGCAGACTCTGTTCCTGGCCAAGAAGAGGATAATACAGTCTACCTTGAAAAAAATGGCTATGCACTTCACGCCACATCCGCTATAGACGTAACAAAAAAAATACAGATGATTCTTAACAACCCCTCTTGTATACAAAAAAAATCTTACCCTGAATCTGGTAAGATAATTTTGGATAGTATATTCAAAAATTGAACTAACTACTGAAGACAACGCTCGACATCTAAAGGATTTTGAATACAATATTCGCCTTCTGAACTACTCGTATCCTGCAGCACCACTTTCGAAACAAAATACGTTATTGAATATGCAGACAAAATAACTGCTAAGCCTATTGCGCCATCATACAGCAATTTTTTTGCTTTACTTATTTGTTCATCATTCCCCGCTGCAGTCATCCATAAAAAACCAGCATATACGGTGAGCACTAAAAATATTGTTCCGACCACTCCCAAAATAGTTCGGATTATTTTTGCTGCAATCGTCCGAGGATCAGTAGCATCTCCCAAATTTGCCCCGCTTGCGCCCGCAGCCGCCCCCAACTGGCCAAATGCATCTTGGCGAAGAGAAGAGGTCGCTGCCCCAACTGTATCTACAAAAACAGCAGAGAGAAAAGCTGCCGCTACGAAATATAAAACTAGAATAATCTTACTCATATTTAGGTCGTGACTTTAAAGATACTATCTAAGACAAAATACGTAATACTATAAGAAGCCAAAATAATAACCAACCCAATTACAGCGGTCTTTAAGATTCCAAGAGCCTTCTCTACTTGCTCACTATTCCCTGCGGCAGTCATCCATAAAAAACCAGCATATACAGTAAGGCATAGAAAAACTGTACCCAAAAGACCGAGCACTATTCTTATAATTTTCCCCACAGTTTCTGATAAGGTAGAACTATCAACTTGACCATACCCACTTTTAGCAGCTATATCTTGAGAGAGGTCCGTTTGAGCTAAAGCAACTTTTGCTGGAACGAACAACAGATTAAGTCCTAGCAAAAAAATTAAAAAGTGTTTTTTCATAAAAATAATTAAGGACAATTTGAGGAACAAGATCCTGCCTCCCATAATGTATCCCCTGATAAATTACAATCAGCCTGCACCGTATTTGCCGCACAAACACTAAAATCTGATTTAAAACAACAGCCAACTTGGGTAGAATTTTGATTAGGAGATCCTGTAGCTGTAGTCAGCTTGCTAGTAACAAAGTATGTAATCGCATAAGCAGACATTACGATTACGAGCCCTATTACTGTTGACTTAATCATGTTTAAGGCTTTATCTACCTGTTCACTATTTCCTCCTGCTGTCATCCATAAAATACCTGCGTAAATTGTCAGAACTAAAAATACCGTACCAACCAACGCCAAAATTGTTTTTATAACTGTAGCGATACTACTTGAAAGATCAGAAGAAACACCGATTCTTTCTCCATTTTCTCCACCTATACCTTTTAATATTTTCCCAGCATCTTTTAAACCTTGAGCTGAAGCGGTCACCGCAAACACCATGGAACAAACGGTTAGGGCAACTAAAAATATTTTTTTCATATACAAAGGAGTAAGAGAGAAATTAAACTTTTTAATTCAAATAATATTACGGACATGATCCAGCCACCCAGGTTCTTGTGGGGCCAGAACAAGCCTCTTCAAAGGTTGCTACGCTATTTCCAGTTGCAGAATTAGAGCAGCAGCCAAGCCCAGTTGTCGGACACGATCCAACCACCCATGTTCTTGTCTGACCAGAACAGTTTGCTTGAAGCGTTTGCACGCGATTTCCCGTCTCATAATTAGAACAGCAACCCATGTTTTCTGAAGAATTACTACTTTGCGAACTGCTGATACTTGCTAGTCTACTAAAAACAAAAGTTGATATTGCATAGGCTGCCAAAACTATCACCAGCCCAATAGCCGCATGCTCTACTATACTTTTGGCTGAATCTACTCGCTCACTATTACCGAACGCGATCATCCACAAAAGGCCTGCGTACAAGATTAATATGAAAAATATTACCCCTACAAAAGACAATACTATTGCAATTACCTTACCTATTAGCTCTGGCAATGCTGTACTTGAATCTACCGTAGAAGCACTACCAATTAATTGAGTACCACCTGCAGCATCTTGTAGACCAAAATTATCTGCAAACACAAAAGCAGGTGTTATCACGGTTAGAATTGCTATAAGGGACAAAATTACTTTTTTAAAAACTGTCATAATTTTATATGATGCAAATTAATTTTGCCGTTCTAAATTAAATATAAAATCTTTTTTCTATTTAGATTCTGTATTTAATTTAAAAAAACAAACTATACCCTTTAGGTTACAGAGCAGGCGCGCTTGACTCTCATGAGATAAAGTAGGCCAAGCGCGCCAGGTACGAATATAATTCGGACAATTCTCTGCAAAATAATTACGGTCCGGTTGTAGCTGAAACTAGACTGTTGATAACGTAGGTAGCTAAAGCGTAAGCGGATAAAATAATAGCTAAACCAATAATACCAGAGAAAATCCATTGTTTTGCTTCTCCAGTTTGTTCGTCATTTCCTCCTGCTGTCATCCATTTAAAACCACCGATAAGGATAATTACTACGGCAACGATACCAAGTAATCCCATGGCTGTTCTAATAATTCTAGCTATAGTTGTGCGAACATCTTGTCTTCCGAGACCAGTAGCATCACCATATTGGATACCAAGATCTTGAGAAGTTACCTGTTGAGCACCTGCCATTGCAGGAACTAGCAACACAGAAAGAACTCCCACTGTTGCTAAGATTTTTTTCAATTTCATCATATTGTCACCCCCTTTCTATAAAGAAAATAGATCATAATACGCGTACATAACTTACTTAGTATATCACACTGTTGTGCCAAATCCCAACAATTTATTCCCAGTTGCCCTTAGGTTAAAAAACCTAAGAAAGTAGACAAAAGCACATAGCTGGCAAGCACTAAAACAACCCCGATTACTGCCCAAACCATTGTCTGAGTACCTGCTTCTACCTTTTCTGGATTCCCCGCTGAAGTTAGCCATTGGAAACCACCCCATACAAACATAACGAGGGTGAGCGCTCCAATTACCCCTAACGCAGCTCGAATTATTGTATTAATAAGATCAGAAACTTCGGTAGTTCCTGTCTGGCCTACTCCAATTGGATTTTCCAAATAACAAATTTCTTGACCCTGACTATTTGGCCTACAATTTGATCGGGACTCGTCTGAGGCAGATTGTCCAGTTACGCTATCTGTAAAAACATCAAATATGCCCGCATGAGCATATAGAGGTGTACTAAATAACCCCCACATAAACACCAAGCTTGTAATGCTAATTGTAAATACCTTTTTCATCTTAAGTTGGGATAGAGTTAAATAAAAAGCTTACTAAGATATAGCTAAACAACATAACGGCTACACCCAATGTGGTCCATACTAAAATCTTTTTAGCCTTATCTACTTGCTCGCTTGCACCACGTGCTGTCATCCACAACAAACCAGCAACGACATATAACACTAGAGTAATCGAACCAATAAAAGCCATTAAACCGTTAATAGCTTTTTTAATAAACTGAGTAGGAGTATTAATTCCTGCTGGATTTAGATTTTCTGAAGCCATAAGTAGCAATTCGTTGGCAGAACGACCACGATTAATAGTTTCATCTTGCTCCGAAGAGGCGCATGGACCACGGAAAATGTCTACCTTGCTCGCTTCATTCAAATTTTTAGCACATAAATTTCTGGCCTGAGCAATCGCATCTGCTTCATTTCCACTCTGGAATTCTCGACAGTCCCCCGCATTATACTTATGTGACGGATCAGTTCCTGGATCACTAATCACCACACAACGATACGTGGAGCAAGCACCCGCGGCAGAACAATCCCCAGTATATGTAGGGCACAAGCTACGCAACAACTCCCCTTCACAACCTGAATCATTGTAGTCATCAACAAAAATATTTTTGCACTGTGTGGCCTGCTTACATCCATATCTTTTTAAATTGGTGCAGGATTTATTAAACAAATTGCCATCACACAAAAAAACAGCTTGAAAATATCCAGCGACACTCACATCTTTGCATTCATCATTTTTAACACAACCATATAATTCACAAGGGTCATGGCTAAAGTCTCCACTTCTTGCAGCACACTGTGCTTGCGCAGAGATTACATAATCTGTTTCGATATTTTCACAACCAGTGTCAAACGAGCAACCATACTTTGATGCCACTACATTTTGGTTTGGAAACAAAAATAAACCAAAAACAAACATGATAATAATCGGTTTAATATTTTTCTTTTTTAGAAAAAACATACTATTTAATTTGCCTTAAGCTCATAAACACTCTTGAGCCCTACGGTAGTCCCTAAGAATCTCACTAACATATAGGCTCCAAAAACAACAATAAGACCAATAATGGCCGCCGAAATAATTTCTATACCTTTTTTTGTTTGTTCAGAATTACCACGAGATAAAATCATGGTAAACCCTCCATAAATAAAGAAAAGTAGCGCCAAAGCTCCAACAATACCAAATAGATAATTAACAACATTAAAAAGTAAGATAATATAGATACTTACACTACGGCACTCTCCTTCGTCTGCAGGATCACCAGTAGGAGGGTTCAGAACACAATCAGGAATAAATTTACTGGTAGCAGTACTTTGAGCGAGCGCCTGCCCAACATTAACAAAGGCCGAAATGGATAGCAGAAAAATAAATAATAATTTTGTTACTCTAGACATAGTTATATCTTTAGGCCGCACAAAAAACTACAGCGTTTGGTTTATTTTTGAGGCAGCCCGATTTAGAACTTCTTTTTTCCATTGCATTTCTTGTCCAACTTGCGGTGGTTCTAAAAGCCATTCATGAACCATATCTCCCATAGCTTTTACGGTGGTGTCGTAATCTTTTCCTTTATACCAACTATCTGCAATTAAAACCTGGGAGACAAATGGATAGAGCTCAGTATTATCTAATTGACCTGCAATATAGGCACGCAACGCTGATGGTCGAGCTGACTGATCAAGATACTCTTTGGTCGCTTTGGAGTGAGCCAAAAAATTGAGTAGGCCCCATGCTTCGTTTTTATGTTTTGATTTATCAGTAACCGTTTGTACCCAATAATTAGCAACATTAATTGGCTGCTCGGGATTAAGTTGTAGCATCGGTAAAACTGAAACATTAAGCTGCGGAGCACGAGCTTTAATTACTGGGTAGTGATAGCTATACCCGAAAAAGAACGCAAGTGACCCGCTAATAAATTTATCAAGAGCAACACCTGCTTCTTCATTCCAAGCATAAGTATCACGAGCAGAATTGGCAAAATCCGTATAAAAATTCATTACAGATATAGCTGGGTTGATCGTTTCGTTATTATCTGAACCAAAACTAACTGCACCATTTTTATTTATAAAATTAACACCGCTTTGCTTAAACAAAATATATAAAATATCTTCAAAACCAGCCACATTATTGCCTGTCCCCAAAGCTGTTCCTGATTGCAAAATCTTACCAGAGTTTTTTTCAAATTTGGTTAATTTTTTTACATGGGCAGAAAAATCATCCCAATTTTTTGGGGGTTCCGCAATGCCTGCTCTATCGAGCAAGTCCTTGTTATAAAAAAGAGCCATGTTTTCCAGAGAGAGAGGAAGACCATAAATTTTATCGTCAATAATGACATCATTTTTTACAGCTTGCACGTATTCTTTTTCAACTTGAGCTACTGTTGGTAAATTTTGATTAGACCCTGTTACAATAGTTTTTGATCCGAGTGTCGTTTTCTCAGTACGCACCGTTGTATCAGAGACACTTGCTGGCATAGCAGACAATTTTGGCTTGTAGAAATTCATCCAACGATTGCGCACCGAGATAATATCTGGGCCACGGTCTTCGGCAAGAGCCTCTAGAAGTCGAGGGTATATTTCATCTGCTCGAAGCTGTTTTAAATTAATGGTTAAATATGGCCTCTCAGATTTATATTTATCTATCTGCACTTGCAGCGCGTCGACATCATCAAAGACAGTCCAGAATTCTAAAGTCACTGGCTGAGTGGCTGTTACTTCTTCTTTTGACAAACCTTTACAACCTAAACCAGTTAGCGGTAGCAGAACCACTAACAAAAATAAAATAAAAAAACTTTTTTTCATATTTTTACCCCATTATCTATCTTCAGATTACTCTACTCAAAAATAATTATACCACACTCTTTAAATAATCTCTAAAATCTTTGGATAAATTTTTATCACGCAGGGCAAAATCTACATTGGCTTTTAAGTACCCAAGTTTAGAACCAGTATCATAATAAGTACCATCAACTAAACAGGCGTAATATGGACGTTTTTTTAATACTTTGGTATGAGCATCGGCAAGCCATAGCTCTCCATCTTTGCCTAACTTTGTTTTTTCCAACGCTTCAAAAATATCTGGAGTCAAAATAAAACCACCTAACATCGCCAAGGTAGAGGGCGCTTTTTCTGGACCTGGTTTTTCGACAATATTTTTTATTTGATATACATTTTTTTCTACTCCAACTGCATCAAGAATGCCATATTTTTTTGTATCTTCTTTGCTTACATTGCAGGCTGTTACTACAGGATCGCCATATTTTTCGTAGACTTCAATTAGCTGCTGCAGTTGTGGTTTTTTAGGAGTATAAAAAAACTCATCTCCCCACATTACCGCAAAGGGTTCGTCGCCAACAATACTTTTGGCGCATAAAACTGGCGTGCCATTTCCGTAAGGGCCTTTTTGGCGAATGAAAACAAAATTTGCCATATCGGCAATCTTTTTAACCTCTTCGGCAATATCTTCTTTACCCTGCTTTTTAAGCATGTTAACAAGTTCGTAGTTGGGGCTAAAATGATCCTCAACAGCTCGCTTACTAGGACCCGTAACTAAAATAATATCCGTAATACCAGATTTTACTGCATCCTCGACAACATACTGAATAATCGGCTTATCTACCACAGGAAGCATTTCTTTAGGCTGAGCTTTTGTAGCAGGCAAAAACCGAGTACCAAGACCAGCGACCGGTATCACTAATTTACGAATTTTGGACATACACAATAACAATTAATTACAATGACTATATATATAAATTATAACAAGCCTATATTGTATTTGCAATTCTCGCTATTTTACTACCTCCCAACTTAACAAGTTGTACTCTGACCCAACAGGAAAGCCAGGTGGCGGACCATAGGTAAGATTATTGTCATAAGTATACGATTGGGTTGGATAACCTGATACCACTGTACTTCCTGACAACCACGAAACACCCCCGACTTTATATAAAATTCTTGAACCATACACATTGAGAGTTGTTTTTACAGGCCCACCAAATGACGAGTAATTATACCTTTTAAATGTTCCGTTCTGAGAAAGTAACGCCGCATCTATATTTAAAGTATTAGGACTACTATACGGAAGAAAAATATTTTGATCAGCAATAAGCCCTAAGGTATTAGTACCATCTTTAGCTAAATATGTTAAATCACCGTGAATCACCATGAATTTTCCAGCTCCTCCCCCTACTGTCACCCTACCTTTTAAAATACCATAAACCCACACATTATCTTCAACAAAAACATAGCTGCTGGTAGGAATGGGGTACGTTGTAACCGCACCGAAGGTTGCCGCATCAAGACAAGGTGCTGGACTAACCGTAAAAGCTACGCCAGTATCAGGGTTCACATCTCTTGCTGAGCGAGTAGTGCAAGTTAAAACTTTAGAAACTCTAACAGTCCCATCATTTACAAATTGCAGCCGCCACCCCAAATTACCTGACGATGATAAATAAGGCCAATTTCCACCCCCTTCAGCTAATGCTGAAGATCTTATCTCAGCCAATTTTGCAGTTACAGCGGTAAAATCTTTGGCGGGCACTGGATATTGCCAGTACCCAACAGGACCACCCCCACCCCAAACGCCCTGCTTATTAGGAATAGAGCTCCCACAATGAATAGTAGGGCATGTATAGGTGGCCATAGCACTCATAATAGGCGCATTCGCTGTACCTTCAAATCTGATACCGCCATTTGCTTGAACTTTCCCAGTTGAAGGTCCTGTAAGATACAAGTTTGCGTTTTGCAAAACTGCAAAGTCTGCGAGTGACGGAAATCCTACTCGCGCTTTAATAACACGCGTACTATTTGGCTGATTATTAAGCGAGCCAGTTGACTCAATCGTAACAACCGTTGAGCCCGTAGAAGGTGGTGTTATAACTAAAGAAAACTGCCCAATGACATTTCCATCTTTATTTTTATATTCATGTACATACGGCCCAGGCGTACTCGTACCATTGCCGTCGTAATAATCTGTTTTGTCGTGTGCTAAATGCCAACGATAATAATTTATACCAGCGTCTGCAATTTGCAAGGCCATTTCAGTATTGTGTTTTTTATTAGAAGCAGAATTTTCTGAGACTGCATAGCCTGTTAGGGCTGTAACAATTACAGTGAAACTAATCGTACCAAAAATCATAACAACCAAAAGAATATTCCCATGTCTATTTTGAAAAAATAATTTAGTCAAACTTTTAATACGATCTAACAACATACTTTTAAAGTGGGTTAAATGCTGGACACAGAACCATTTTTTAAAAAATTAATTATCCTTAAGATTTCGCAACATAACCTTTGATTCAATATAAAATGGTACTGGCGAAGCATTTGGATCCTCCTCTAAAACCAACGAAACACCAACTACTCTAATCTGGGTCACAGTAACTGGACTAGAAAGCGGAGACTCAGCTCCCGTATAAGTACTATCGTAATAAAGAAACGGAGGGGTGGAAGTGATCAGGTCGTGAGCTACGTCAACCACTACCTCGTTAGCTGAGCTATACACAAGTGGATTACCCGTTGGTTTTATTACTCCTTTTTTTAAAGTTCTGCCTGATAAAAAATACCGCACCCTCTCTACTAAATTATCTGTATCAAGATTGCTATAAAAAACTATTGCCGTACTTGAAGCCGATTCAATTGGATAAGCACCAATACTAGAAATCGAAGCAATTCGGAGTTCGTTTACAAAATCTCTAGTGACCTTACGTCCTTCATTTTGAGTTTTTAATTGTTCCCAAACTATTTTATTATATTTCCAACTGGTCAAAAAAAGAGAGGTTATTCCTACTACCAAAAAAGAAAATATACCTATAGATACAAGAACTTCTACCAGAGTAATGCCGTGATTATTATTTTTTAAGTCTTTCAAAAAAAACATATTCAAATTTATGGAGACATTTCAACTACAACTTCTCCTCTACCAGCTACATCTACCACTTCACTACTAGCAGTATACCCGGAATGAGAAACATTTAAAGTATATGTTGTAGCCGACAAACCAGTAAATAATTCTTGCCCGGGCGGGATGCAACTCGTAATATACGTAAAGGCGATTTCAGAAAGAGTGGGTGTAAAAGAAGTGTCGTCGGTATTTAAATATGCTTTATATCTCAAATACCTTTTCCCATTATGCCCGCTCCAAATAAGGGTACTAGTGGAGGTGTAATAGGTGCTGGAAGCACCATCTGGCCCATAAAAGTCCCACTGGCTAGGGGTGCTAGAATTGCTTGAAGCTAACTGAAACATGATAGGATTGACACCAGCCTCTGGCGGCTGCGAAAGAGGAGAGAAAATAATATTATTAAAGTTTGCTTCTACCCCCAAATCTATGGTCGAAGACTCTAGCCAACCACTATTTAAATACGTACTACCAATTTTTCTTAACTTAAAATCTCCGTCTGGTGAATTATTTTCAACATTACCATTATCATTAAAATATTTTGTAGTATTAGAATACTCAACTTGACCGCCGCCACCACTCCAATCTGTCTGGCGCACAAAACCATAACCGGTTATCCTAGTTTCATCATAACCGCTGGCTGTAAGACTCACTGTAGCGTCAGAAAGAGGTAGTCCAGTGCCAGCATCTTTAACTTTAACTAACAACGAATGAGCTGAATAAGGAGCTAATATAACAGAAACGTCTTGCGTTAAACCGGGTGTTAAATCTATCGGCAACATCGGCGTTGAACCACCAACAAGATAAGTGGTACCGGAAACAGAAATATGATACTTATCCCATTCAAAATTCGCAAAAGTATAATTGCCACTACTGTTAGCGTTTAAATTTCTATTATACTTATAGACATCTGGGCTTATGCCGATCTTTTTTTCACCGTAAATATTAAAGGGCGTATTCGCGACAGCAGAGCAAGCAGGGGTAAGAAAATGCAGATCCATATTACTTAACCGATCAATAGAAAAACTAATATCGGTTACAGTTTGGCTGGTTACATTAGCGGGCGGTTTTACTGGGGTAGATACCTCAGCCCCTACAGGCACTGTGTAATCTGCAGAGTATCCAGCCTTACTCACATTAATACTATAACTAAGAGTACCCGTAGGGGTATCTATAATCCGTAAATAACCGTCATTATCCGTGACATCATTTATGACCAAAGCTGGTGTTTGTGCAGTACTGGTAATTGAAATATTTGCGCCTGAAACTGGCAGGCCATTGGAATCAAAAACTTGAATAAAAAGCGCCCCGTTTTGAGTAGCACCTTCTAGCTGTTTTGGAGACACAATAGTACTTAGGGTTATTGGTTTTTGTTGAGAACACTGGTTACAAATAACAGACATCTCTACTAATTTAAAATCGGCAGGAGAAGTATCGTTGGGAGTACCGCCGAGAGTGCCGTCAAAAGGATCGTCTATATTTCTTATCGTAGTAATAATAATAAAAGTTTGGCCATTGCGCACTGTCGTGGTGGAATAAGGTAAAATTCCACTCGGAATACCATTCACAATCCCAACACTATCATAAGGCAAATTACGTACTACCTCCAAACGCTCAGCTAAAAGAGCTGTTTGCAAAATAGACATACGTGATTGATATACCACCTTGAAAATTAAGTTAATACCACTATAAACCCCCAAGGCAAATAATAAAAAAATGGCGCTGGCTATCAAAATTTCCAGGAGTGAAAAACCTTTTTGGTTTAATTTGGATTTCATTTTTATATTATAGCATAAATGTATAATAAAAAATAATCCAAATTTAATTTGGATTATTTTAAATATGGTGCCCTAGGCGGGAATCGAACCCGCATGCCTTTCGGCGAGGGATTTTAAGTCCCTTGTGTCTACCAATTTCACCACCAGGGCATTAGCAAACAACCTTTTCCCTTACTTCATTACAATTACAAAAAAATATTACCACTATTAAAATAAATAATCAACCCCATACCACCTGCCTTGCCAAACCGTTCAAACAGTGGACGAAATTTAAACTATGATTTCTTCTGCCCCATCTTGAGCATTAATATACCGAGCTGCCGCAAATAAAAAGTCGCTGAGACGATTGAGATATACAGTTAATTCAGAACGAACGGGAACGGTAGTAGCAAAACCAACTAACTGCCTCTCTACCCTACGACATACTGTCCGAGCTCTATGAAGTTCTGCTCCAGACAAACTACCCCCTGGTAAAATAAAATTTCGTAATTCTGGCAACGATGCCCAAAAAGCATCAATAAAAACTTCCATTTCTTGTACCCTACTACCATCTATCTTTTGAACACTCCCTTCAAGAGGCCCTTGCAAAGCCGCCAGCTCCGCACCTACCTTAAAAAGGTCCCGTTGAATATGCTGAATAAATTCTAAAAAAGATTTCGTATCATTTTTAGAATTTTGCCTAAGCGTTGCCACTACAACACCAAGCGCAGCGTTGAGCTCGTCTACCTCTCCTATCACCTGCATCTCTACACAACTTTTGCTTACTCGTTTACCACCAAGCAAAGAAGTTTCTCCTGCATCTCCCGTTTTTGTATATATTTTCATACAAATTATTATAAAATATTTACTATTTGCATCTAAATTTTACTGATTACAGATTATATTTTATCATAATTAATAAATTGCCAAAAATACAACTCGCCCCGACGGGCATGGGGGGCGAGTTGTATTTAAATCGATAGTGTAGCTAGCTTCTTAAGAACAACCGGTAGTACTACCACAGTTCAAACATTTATAGCAGGCACCGTTGCGAATAGTGATATGACCACAAGTGCCGCATGGCGGTGCATCTCCCATCATTCCAGATAATTGCTTTCCTATAGCATCAACACTCGCATCTTGGCTAACTTCTTCTTTTGGCATACTTGGCAATGTTGCTTGAGCAACAAAACTGTTCTCTACTTTTTTTTCTACAAGAGGCATAGCATGTTGCCCGCTTAATTTTTCTGCAATCTGCTCCATCTGTTGAGCTTTATTTTTTTGGATTCCCGTTGGTTTGACTTGAACAAAATCGGTACGACCTAAGTATTCCATACCAAGCACTCGGAAAACAAAGTCAATAATTGAAGTGCAGAACTTTATATTTGGATGATCGGTAATACCACTTGGTTCAAAGCGGGTAAAGGTAAACTTGTCTACATATTCTTCGAGTGGCACACCGTACTGCAAACCAGTTGAGATAGAAATAGCAAATAAATTGAGCATACTGCGGAAGGCTGCTCCTTCTTTGTGCATATCAATGAATATTTCACCCAATCTTCCATCTGGATATTCGCCCGTGCGTAAGAATAATGACTGTCCAGCAATTTTGGTTTTAATGGTTATACCTGTTCGTTTATACGGCATTTTTCTTTGTTCACCATGCACATAAATACGATTGCCTTGAATACTGCCATCGTGGTTATACTTAATAAGCGCTTGTGCATCTGCCACCATCTGGTTGATGACTGACTCATTCTGGCTTGAGAGGCTATATGTTTTGCGCACTTCTTCTTTGACAGAAATTTTTACTTCTTCTACAGATTCGGCAGAGATTTTTGTATCTTCTACGACCACTGTTTTGCTTTCGGTTGTTTCTTCAGTTTTTTTCTTATCAGATTTTGCAGACAATGGTTGAGACATTTTGGAACCATCGCGATAGAGAGCCATGGCCTTTAGGCCCAATTTCCAAGAAGCAACATAAGCTGTCTTTACATCATCAAGAGTTGCTTCGTGCGGCATGTTTATAGTCTTGGAAATAGCGCCAGACAAGAATGGCTGTACTGCGGCCATCATACGAATGTGGCCCAAGAAATGAATATAACGCTGGCCTTTTTTACCATTTTTATTGGCTGTATCAAAGACAGCATAATGCTCTTTACGTAAATGTGGAGCACCTTCTATAGTCATCGCACCACAAACAAATTCGTTGGCTGTAGCAACCTGTTCGGCTGTAAATCCAAGAGCAGACAACACATTAAAGTTTGGATCATTGTATTGTTCGCTAGAAAAGCCTAAACGTTTTAAGCAATCTTCTCCCAAAGTCCAAACATTAAAAGCGAAAGCTAGTTCAAATACTCCAAGTAAAGATTTTTCTATTTTTTCCAACTCGATTGCAGTGAGCCCCTTTTCTTTTAAGGTTACATGATTAATATGTGGAGCATTTTTGAGTGTAGCATGACCACGTAAATAATTAATAATGTCATTTACCTGATTCTCCGAATAGCCCAAAACATGCAAGGCAACAGGGACAGATTCATTAACTATTTTAAAGTATCCACCACCAGCTAATTTTTTAAATTTTACCAAGGCAAAATCTGGCTCAACACCAGTGGTAGCACAGTCCATCAATAAACCGATAGTTCCTGTAGGCGCTAACAATGTTGTTTGCGCATTTCTATATCCATACTTTTCACCCATTTCTATAGCTTTGTTCCAACTCTCACGAGCGGCAACAAGCAAATAAGCAGGTACGTGCTCTGGATTAATTCCCATAGGTTTGATTGCCAAACTTTCATATTCTTCATGAGGAGCATCAAACGCAGCTCGTCTATGGTTGCGCATAACACGCAACATATCTTCTCGGTTTATATCAAACCCTGTAAAAGTTCCCAAAAATTTGGCCATTTCTGCAGAGGTAGCATACGATTCGGCAGTCAAAATCGCAGTAATGGAAGCAGCAAAAGCCATTGCCTCTGGTGAATCGTAAGGGATACCAGCTGTCATAAGGACACTACCAATATTGGCATAACCCAAACCTAGAGTACGGAAGTAATAGCTATTTTGCGCAATTTCTTTGCTTGGAAATTGAGCCATCAAAATACTAATTTCTAAAACTACAGTCCAAATTCTTGTCGTATAGGCAAAGGCATCGATATCAAAACTAAAGGTATCAGTATTGTAATAATGAGCAAGATTAATAGAAGCTAAATTACAAGCAGTGTCGTCTAAGAACATGTACTCACTGCAAGGATTAGAAGCATTGATACGTCCAGATTTTGGACTAGTGTGCCAATCGTTAATAGTAGTATCAAATTGAAGACCCGGATCTGCACAAGCCCAAGCAGCACTAGCAATTTTGTCCCACAGCTGACGAGCTGGCACAGTCTTGATTATTTTTTTATTAATACGACCAAGTAAATTCCAATCAGCTTCATTTTCTAAAGCTTCCAAAAATTCCTGGGTAACACGTACGGAGTTGTTGGAATTTTGTCCAGAGACTGTCTGATAAGCTTCTCCCTCGTATGCAGCGTCGTATCCGCCTGCAATAAGAGCTGCTACTTTTCTTTCTTCTTTTACTTTCCAATCTATAAATTCTTCTATATCTGGATGATCAATGTTGAGCACTACCATTTTGGCTGCTCTACGAGTGGTACCACCAGATTTGATTGCACCGGCAGCTCTGTCACCAATTTTTAGAAAACTCATTAAGCCAGAAGAACTACCGCCACCAGAAAGTTTTTCTCCACTTCCACGTAAATTAGAAAAGTTAGTGCCAGTTCCACTGCCATATTTAAATAATCTAGCCTCACGAATCCACAAATCCATAATACCGCCTTCATTTACCAAGTCATCTTTTACAGCTTGAATAAAACAAGCATGTGGCTGAGGATGGGTATAAGAATCAGTAGAGGCCGTAAGTACACCACTATCTGGATCAACATAATAATGACCTTGGGCTGGACCATTGATACCATAAGCCCAATACAAACCGGTATTAAACCATTGTGGAGAGTTTGGAGCCACACGCTGAGAAATAAGCATGAAAACGAGTTCGTCATAAAACACGGCTGCGTCTTGTGGTGTAGCAAAATAGCCATATTTTTCCCCCCAATAACGCCAAGTGCCCGCCAAACGATGAGCTACCTGCTTCATGCTGTGCTCTGGACCAAGCACAGGCTTTCCTGCGGCGTCCATCATTGCCTTACCTTGAGCATCGTATTGTGGCACACCAGCTTTACGGAAATATTTCTGAGCCAAAATATCGGTAGCTACCTGAGTCCAAGTATTTGGCACCTCTACTTCATTCATTTCAAACACCATCTTGCCATTTGGTTCTCGGATAACAGAAGAGCGTAGTTCGTAGGTGAACATGTCATATGGACTAACGCCATCTTTGGTAAAAAGACGAGGAAAACGCAGACCTTCTGGAGAATATTTAAAATCATTATCCAAGACAAATGTTTTAGTCGCCAAGGCGTTTTGCATACAAAATTGATTATATTTGGTTTAAGTCCCTTTACTACTTATTGTAGTACAAATTATTTCTGACCACAATATATAGTAAAAAAGAGGGCAAAAGACATTATACCATTTCTAAAAAAAATGTGCCAAATGGGCAAGATTGGCCTTAAATAAGAGCAAAGAAAAGAAAAGAAAACTTATACCCGTAATTATCCACAGGGTCATAAATTAAAAACGAGCTCTTAAAAATATTTTAAAAAATAAACTAGGGTAGACTTAGCAATTCTTTTAAGATATAATTTAAAATGTTCTAACTACTAGTTATACCAAACCACTTATGGAGGATTTTACCCTAGAAGAACAACCCAGACTTACCACTCCCGAAGCCGACACCGAAGAAGTGACGCTCGATATTACTTTGCGTCCACAAAAACTAGAAGATTTTATTGGCCAAGCACAGATTAAGCAAAACTTGGGTATTTCTATGCAAGCTGCCAACAAACGTGGCGAAATGCTCGAGCACATCTTGCTCTATGGCAATCCAGGACTTGGCAAAACTACTCTAGCCAATATTATTGCCCGAGAAATGAATAGTAATATCAAGATTACTTCGGGACCAACTCTAGAAAAAGTAGGTGATTTAGCTGCCATCTTATCCAATTTACAAAACGGAGAGATTCTTTTCATTGACGAAATTCATCGACTAAACAAAACTATTGAAGAAGTCCTCTATCCAGCTCTAGAAGATTACTCGCTAGATATAATTATCGGCAAAGGCCCTGCCGCTCGCACTATACGTATGCCGCTCGCCAAATTTACTCTTATTGGTGCGACCACCAAAATCGGTATGATTTCTGCCCCACTACGCGACCGTTTTGGGCATACATTTCATTTAGATTTTTATAACCACGAAGATATCGAAACAATTCTCGCACGTAACGCTAAAATTTTAACAATGGACATAGAATCAGAAGCCGGTGCGCTCATTGCAAAACGGTCTCGTCGCACGCCGCGCATTGCCAACCGCCTCTTAAAAAGAGTGCGTGATTTTGCAGAAGTAAAACATAACGGTACTGTAAATAAAAAAATTGCAGACGAAGCTTTGAATATGCTGGCCATAGACGAACTAGGACTCGACGAAACGGATCGAAGGCTACTCGAAACATTAATAGAAAAATTTAATGGTGGCCCTGCTGGCCTTAATACACTCGCCGCTGCCATCAGCGAAGAGATGGATACTATCGAATCAATTTACGAGCCATTTCTATTACAAACAGGGTTTTTGGAACGAACTCCCCGTGGACGCAAGGCTACCCCTGCAGCCTATCGACACTTAGGATACGATATACCAAAAAACCAAACCCTACTCTAAATTAAAATAGGGCGCGCTATACGCCCAACCACGTTATTATGATTATAATACCCCTCTATTTCCTTTTTATACTCTACGGTATTTTCTTACTTGTATTTTTTACATTTTTTTTCATAAATTTTTTTCATATCATTTTAACTGGCACTGCCACTTTTAAAAGCTTTCTTGTTACGTGCATTGTTATAGCTGCATCTGCCTTAACCTTCTACGGAACCTGGTATTATTTACAGGACATCAACTGGACGGAAACATTATTCACCTTAAACCTCGGATCAATTACTAATTTATTCCAATCAGGAAATGGAGAATATTTTTAATGTACCAATATGCCTCTTAACAATCTTATCCATCAAAAATCATACGAAAAAATAGTTCTCACCTGTCGAAGACACCCGATAACTTTTTTGCCATACATACTTTTTTCTCTTCTCCTTCTCACTGCCCCTGTTGGCGTTTACTGGCTTTTAGCCAACTCTTCTCTTAATGCACTTTTACAGACACCGAATGGATATATTATCGCGATCCTAAGTGCCAGTGTTTATTATTTATTTAGTTATTTATTTTTTTATACTAATTTTGTCACGTTTCATCTGGATCTATGGATTGTTACTAATGACAGACTTCTTGATATGGAACAGAAAAGCCTCTTCCATCGCACAATTTCTGAAGTTGATTTATACCAAATTCAAGACGCCACCTCTGAAGTACATGGACTATTCCCTTCTATTTTTAACTACGGAAATATTATTTTGCAAACTGCTGGCCCTGTCCCAAAATTTTATTTTAGAAATGTGGCAAATCCAAATGAATTGCGAGAAAAAATATTACATCTGGCTTCTGAGGATAAAAAATTCCACGAAAAGCACTAAAATATAAAAACCCTACTATACTGTAGGGTTTTTTAAAAAATCTTTTCTACCGTAGTACCAGAGTAATAATACTCTAAAATTTGTTGATAATTCCAATCATCTTTTGCAGCATGCTGCTGCGCATCACTATTACTCATACCAATACCATGTCCTAGCATTTTTTTTCCTTTATCATACGTTGCTACTACGCTTTTGAGCCACGGTCTATCTTTTCCACCATTCTTAGTATTGCCACTAGAACGACTAAAATAAAAAGTGATAACAGGGTTGTTATTATATGTTACAAGTTCTCCAGAAGTAGCCAGGGCTGCACTTACAAATTTAGGCATAAATAATTCCGAATTATACCCCAAATATAATTGATCGGCGGTCGTAGCATAGACATCAAACATTCTTTTTTCTGTAGGTGGTTTTTTACTTATTAAGGCATAGGCATACGAACGAGCTGCAACAGCTAAAGCCTTACTGTATTCAATCGGCGCATCATCGTGCGTTTCGGCTATGCCTTTTACATACAAATCCAAAGGAAGCTCATTTATAATATACGGCAGCTTACTTTTGGGTGAGTATCTATACTCAAGCGTACCGCGATATACATTAAAATTAATCTTTTTTCTTCCTGCAACTAATCGAGTATAATTTGTAAGACTAAAAAAATTTGCACTATCTTCTGGAACCAATCTAAAATAATCTGCTGAGCCAAACTCAAGATTGGGGCTTTTTAAGAAATAACTTCCTTTTTTATACGATAACTGCACTGCCTCTGCTGGCAAAATAACTCCTCGTAGTACGCCTCCGCTCCAAACCGTATAAGAAAATTCTGATGTAAAGGTAATAGGTTCGCTTGTTTTGTAGAGACCAACCCTAATTACTGGCTCGTCGATACGACTTGGCTCTTTTACCCCAACCTCTTCGGACTGCAGAACTGTTACCCCTGAATCTGCAACAACAGAAGAATACACAGAAGTAGCGTCGGGAAAATAGTCTGTATCTACAGCAGCTAGCACTGGACTAACACCGACTACAAAAATACTTGCTCCAATCAATAAATTTTTCAAAGATAAGGGTATGTTCATAACTATATGATTATACCATAAAAATAAATACACACCCAGATACGGTGTGTATTTATTTAGTTTTTTATTTTAATCCTTTTTCTATTTGACCCACTTCTTTATTAATGAACTTTTCAGCCGCATTGAGCTGGTTTTTGAGCTGAGACAAAATTTTAGCCTCTTCTTTTGTTAGCTCTCTTTTTAACCGTACCCTTTCTAGGGTTGAAACTTGTTTACGAGTACTTTCTCGTAACTCATCAAAGGCCGTATGCACATTTTTTTCTACGACCTCCACCTCTGTCCTGACTTTATTTTTTAACATTCTAAACTTGTGCCAAATATAAAGAACTAGTACTAGTAACAAAATAACCAAGCCTAACAAAGCAATAACGAGGGTCGCGTACCCTATTACCAAAGAACCTATTCTAAACAGTGCTCTTTGTGTGCTCGTAATAATAATTTTTTCACTCGGATTACTCTTTGCTCCTTTTTCATTTTGCGCTCGAGCCCAAACGGAATATTCTCCTTCTGCCAATCGTTTTTCAAAGATAAATTTAAAATTTCCATTTTCGTCCGACTTCACAGACTGAGATACGGCTTCAGCGCCATCTTTTTGAAGATAAAAAGTAATAGTAACATCAGGGTAACTGTTACCTAATACAACTAAATTCTGACCAACAAACAGCTCTTGGGGATACTCTACAAGATTAGGAGAATCTATTGGATTTACGGTAAGCTCAAGTGAAGAAGTAAGATAGTTACCAGCTTTATCGATAGCTTTGGCAACAACCGTATGCATACCTGGATCCAAAGGTTCTGTTCTAAAAATATGACCCCCTTCATCAAACCAAATCGTAGGCAACCCATTGTCTATTACAATTTCGTATTTACCTATTTCCGAACCGCCATCCCGAGCTTTCATATACAGCTGCGCAACAGGGTCAAGAGAGTTTATTGGCTCTGACAAAGACATGTCAAAAAAATCTGGCTTTTGCGTATCTATCTGAAATTGATAGTGCGTAACTGGACCCCAACCAGAAGAGTTTCTTACACGAATATGAAAATACCAGCTTCCCTCTTCTACATCTGAATACGTGTACGAACTCATAACCCCGTCAGATTTAGTTCCAGGGTTAGTGTTGGGGTTATGGTCTCCCAAAATACTTACCCCCGTAGTGCCTGGTGGTAAAATCCAGGAAAATTTTGGGTCATTACCTGCACACCAGCCGTCTGGTGGCGGACAATTTATTGAGCTAACTTTAGGAGCATTTGGAATAGTGTTTACTTCTGGCGGTGATACCACATCGTCATTTATAGATCCTGGATCTGTAAGAACAAAATTAGCCGATCCTAACCCTTTTAAAATATTAGTGCCATTTCCATCGTTGGCCAAAACCGAACCAGAAGACAATCTAATTGTTGCTTGACCTGCCGCTTTAGCCTTTAGCGTGACAGTGATTATTTTTCCTGCCGAACCAGTGTACCCAGGATTTAAGACAACACCTTCAAAGTTAACACTGCCCGCACTAAAAGAAGGCTCCTGCGCCCATAAAGAAAAAATTGACCCAGATTTTGAAACAGACACCACCTCCAATTTATCAGTAGGAATATCAAGCTCTCCCGATGCAGCGTTCATAGACTGGTCTGAAGCAGAAACAAAAATTGATATAGAAAAATTTTTACCAACCTGCTTGGTGCCAGAATCTGGCGAAAAATAAAGAGTAGCTGCTCGCGTATGTGATCCAATAAAAAAAAGTACAAAAAAAGACAAAAAATATATTGTCTTTTTTACAAATCCTAAAATTATTTTTTTATTTTTCTCTTCCATAGGAAGCCTCCTAAACACAGAAGTAATAATACGATTATTATACACCAAAACCAAATATTTTGATACAGTTTTTGCTGAGAAAGAGGTGACACAATAGAAATAATTTCATTACCAGCTTTATCTATAGCTTTAATATATACAAAACTGCGTCGATCTTGATCCAAAAGAACTTCTGGATTTTGTGCAGCACGCCACTGTAGTTTTGTATAATCAGATATTTGCTGCCCCGCTTGTTCGGCTATTTCATAGTGGCTTATGCCTGATTTTTTATCCTGGGTATAAAAAACAGCTACCCATTTATTTTTATCTAGACTTTCATTTTTTATAACCTCAACAAATAATGGCTCTGGTTTTTCTGTATCGAACAGAGCAGGCAAAGGAGGTATCGAAACGCCACGCAAAACTACAATAGTAGCGGGTGTAAAAGTTGTCTCAGCTTTAGTGCCCTGACCATCACTTATTAGAGCCGCCAAACTATCACTCACCCTAATAACTCCCTCCCCTTCTTTTGTTGCAGAAAACACCAAAGAAAAAATCTTTCCTTGCTCACCTTGACTATTATAGCCACCAGGGGTAATGCCAGCAAAATCTACTACCCCGGCAGTATTTCCTTGTGCTGGATTTTTAACCCACAAGGCCACAACCGAATCTGCACTCCTAATTTCTTTTAAAGAAAAAATAGTGCTATCAAATACAACCGAGCCCTCGATAGCATTTATATTTTCCATTTTTGTATCGAGGAGAAAATCTACTTGAAATTCTTGACCTGGACCAACCTTGGCTGGAGAATCAAAAGAAAAATTAGCTGCAAAAACAGGATTGGCTAAAAATCCAAAACTAATTACTGTAGAGACAAAAAATATACTTATTACTGTTATTATTTTCATAACTAATTATCTATAGTACACACTTTTTCCAACTAACCTGTCCAATAATATGCAATGATACTCATATCCACCAGATCAACCTTACCATCGCCATTTAGCCTTTCTACTTCAATTGATTTAAATGATTCGCTGATAGAACGCTTATACCAATAGGCAGCAATGGAAAAGTCGATTAAATTTACCTTACCATCTTTATTCAAATCCCCTTTTAAAAATTTTGTTTCTGTTTTTGTTATATTTTTATCACCCACACTAAAACCTACAACTTTACCAAAACTACTAATCTCGTTACTTACCGCTGCTTTGGATTTAGTAGAGTGTTCACCAAGCTCAAGCACAGTTGTATCAAAATTATACAAATAAGCGCCACCTGTATCACTTTTAGTTTTTGCAAAAATTTCATTTTCTGAATTTACCACAATGGTAACATCGGCGTTAGGACTACTTTGACCAAAAATAGCAATATTATCGCCTTTTTTTACCTGACTCTTATCCACATTAATAGTTGGCGCTATAAAAATACCACTCACATTTGTGGTTGCTCCAGCGGTTACCCCAACCGGAAAACTGAGGAGACTAGAACGATTACTTTGACTATCTTCACTATATAAAGAAAAGATATAATTACCCCCAGATAATCCAGATAATGTTATCTGAAAGTTGGCATCTGCCCCAGCTACAGTAGTGGCTGCCACTTGTGCATCTTTGAGGAGCGTAATAGTACTCCTTGGATATGCACGACCAGAAAAAATTACTGTTGTTTGTGGAACAGAAGGAACTCCGCCAACCCCTCCTCCACCTGCACCCCCACCTGTTTCAGCTGGAGCTGTAGGGAGCGCCGAAACTTGACTAGAAGTAACAACTGCATCTCCAAAAAAATCTAAGGCTCTTACCACAAAATAATAGGTAGTGCCATTGGCAAGCCCAGAAGCGGTATTTGCCAAAACAGCACCCACATTTGTAAAAGTGTAAGGTCCGCCAGAGACGGTAGAGCGACCAACAGAATACCCGCTAATCGTAAACCCTAAAGAACCTACGGCAGATGTCCAACCAAGAGAAACTTGCGCATTTCCAGCTGTAGCCGAGATAATGGGCGTAGTTACAGAAGGAAAATAAAAAAAACCAGCCCGACTGATAAAGGCGCTGCTGGAATTTTCTCCGATAATAATTTGTCCTGAACCACTAAACAATTGAAAGTTGGTGGAGGTCGATTTTGCTCCACTCACACTTACAACCGGATTGGAATCCACAAAATTAGTCGAACTGAATTCTTGAGCTAAAACAACGGTCGCTATAAACGAGCAGAGTAAAATTAAAAATGTGACTAGTTTTCTTGTAGCCATAATTTTTCCTACAGCTTACCGACCGAAACTAACTACTGCTCTGTTGGAGTTGGGGTAGGTGCTGGAGTTGGACTACCGATTACCAAAGGAGCTATTTCAATAATTTTATTCTCAGTTGGGCGATACATAATAGCTTTTAGGGCTGTGGTGTAGATTAACACTTTATCCCCAGTGGCAGCTTTGGCAAAAAATGTTTGTTCTGCTTTGAGCTTGTCTGGATCGGTAACCGTGGCGATAGTCGGCGCCTCTCCTTCAGGAAGGAGAACTAATTTTCCAACTGCATCAATTATTTTTTGATTTTCTTCTTGCGCGACTTCTTGCGGACTAACTTTTAACTTTCGATTTTGACTATAAAACATAAAGCTGGTACCGGCGAGTATAAGAACCAAAACTCCTAATACCACAGAAACTAGTTTTAAATTATTTGTTGGCATATATTAATAAATATAATAAATGTAATGTTACTTATTAGATGAAAGCAATTACTTTCTTTTTGCGACCTTTAATTTAAAAAGATAAAACTTTTGCTAAATTATACCACATTCTTTATTTAAGAGTAAATAAGATTGCCAATTTATGGACTTGGGATAATTTCTGTAGTTGAAGAGCTGGGTTCGGGCGCACTACTTTCAGGGGCGAGTTCGACCGAAGGCGGCTCAACAACCTCTTCTGTTTCAGGCGTGATCGTAGGGGCAAGCGGCTCACTTTCTGGTGTTGAAGTTTCTATAATAACTGGCTCCGGAACACTCTCTTCCTGGGGCTCAATTGCTGCAGGCGCTTCGGGCTCATCAGCATTAGGCGAACTTGGATTTTGGATAAATAATTTTGGATTTTTTATAGCAAGAGCAAGCCAATCAAACCTAACGTCAAACGGTGCTGGCTTATTTAACATAATAGTAAATCCTTTTGCAGTAACTCGAGAAACCAAATACCTAATATCTGCACTAAACACAGCGTCTGCTTGAGCCTGAGTAAATTCTAAATCTTGTACAATTGTAGTTGTTGTATATGTAATAGTAGTTGTTCCCACAATAGTCGTAGTAGTTATTTCTATAGAGCTAGTAACATCTTCAAAAGACATAGTTACTTGTACCACTGGCTTATTTATATATTCACGATCAAAAGTAATTACGACTTCTCTAGTACCAGAAGCTACTACAGCATAACCACCGGAATCAGAGTTTAGATATGGTCTGCCAAAGAAAATCGTGTCACTCATCATGGTAGTAGTGCCGGAAACAGAACCAATTACATCTGTTTGCAGGCCTGCTTTAAACAAAACTGCATACTCGAATTGTAAGCCACTACCTTGTGTAAACACACTCATATCAAGTGCTGTGGCAGAACTTGTGGCAGTGCTAGTAGCGGTGAGAGAGCTTAATAATAATTCATTAGCAGAAACACGCGTACTGAGATCTGCGATTGTGGAACTGACACTACTTAAACCTTCTACTAATATTCCTAAACTAGAAGTTATAGAACTAATTAATGGACTTTCGATGTCAACTACTGAAAGTTTTAATAATTGTAAGTTTCCACTAATTGAAACATCACCGGCAAACGTGCTGGAACCAATCGCCATTAGACCGCTTAGGAATGTAGCAGTACTACTTACCTGCAAAGAACCTACTTCCATTCCGGCTATAGAAAGGTACGAAGGTGTCGAAGACGCATCGTTTAATTCACTTACAGCATCTGCGAGCATTGATAATTTATTTGTAAGGATATTTAATCCGATAATTTCATTGGCAGTTATTGAATTTGCAGTTAAGCTACCAGCAAAGAAACCGTTGCCAAGGCTATCAAAGGTAATTACCGGAGTGGAAGATGCAGATGAAATAGTACTAGAAGTGGTGGTGACACCAAAAATACTAAACAGCTCTCCGTCTGCCAATGAAAGCCCTAAACCTTCTCCAGAGAAAGACTCTATCGTGTCTGCAATTAAGCGCTGAGCAATAACTTGCGGAGTAATTACTTCTAATCCAGCCATTACTCTATCAGTAAATATTTCTGATGTAGTGCTACTGGCTACAAAACTTTCCTTATCCGCTATCATTTTAGTAAGAATAATACGACTCAAATCAAATCCTTCCGGAATTACCGACATATCCAAGCCTTTATCTTCCAGGATTCTTTGCATTGCCATACCGTTGAAATACGCACTGCTTACCAACACTAAAACCTTACAAACCTGACCAGTTTCACATGTAGCGTCTTGTAGCGCTGTTCCAATGATTCTTCCACTTTTTATAGCGCGCATTGCTACACCAGGAATAGAAGAAATTGCTAGAGAATCGCCAGCTTTAACTAACCCATTTTCATCGGACACATTTACTGGCACGCGCCCAGCCAAAGCAATTGGTTTAGCATTTGTACTTGCACCAAGCAAATCTCCACCCATTACTTCAAATGGCATGGTAGATACGATACCAACTATACTACTACCTGGTTTTGCCTTTTCTAAAATTGATGTTTTTTCTAAACCTAAATTAAACGAGTTGTATTCTAACATGTCTACTCCCACCGACACTATATCACCAGGCACAACATCGGTTTTTGTTTCATACCATTCGGCAAGGTCACCACCGCTTGCAACATAAGAAGTTACTACTACAGCTCCAACAGCTCCATTCCCAGCAGCAGCCGGAGTAGCGGTGCTACTATCTTCTTCTCTATTTCCACCACCACCCGATCCCCAGTTTGTACCATTCGGACCAACGACCGCACCATTGGCAACATCTTGCGCACCAACACTACCAGGGCCCCAATAACTTGCTCCACCTCTACCACCTTGAGCTAATTCTGCTGCACAAATACCATTTGCACCTTCACCTCCAGGTATGTTTATATCACCACCGGTTGCAGCACCACCAGAACCACCCGAACCACCATCTGCAGCCACAGTACAAGCATTACCATTTGCTTGACCCCTTCCAGGCAAACCTGGCGAGGAAGTCATAAACCCACCAAAAGTGGATGTATTACCAATACTTCCAAGACCAACAGAAGTAGCACCGGCACCACCAGCTCCGATAGTAAAGGATGCTGTGCTACCTAAACTAATCCCGTCAAATAATTTTATAGCAGTTCCACCACCACCACCGCCGCCGCCCGCATGTTCTGAGGTAGTGTCTGCACCAGCGCCCGCCGCTGCACCACCACCACCGCCGCCACCGGTAACAATTACTTGAGCAAAGTCTATTCCAGCCGGTTTTGTCCAGGTACCACTTCCTGCGGAACTAGATACAAAAATATCAAAACTATCTACCCCACCACCACAACCAATACAACTACCTACTGTAAGAGTAGTAATATTAGCATGGGTGATTGTAGAACTAGAAATTGTAGTGGTATTAAAGGAAGTTGTAGAAGTAAAAGAAATTGAACCGTTTACCATTGCCATTAGCGAAGTACCCGTTACCGAAGTAGTGGTATGATAAAAAGCAAAGTAATTAGCTGTGGAAGTGTTTACACCTCCTGCAGCTCCACCGCTTGTAGCAATAATATTTCCACAAACTATCAACCCGCCAGCACCCGTCTGTAAAGCTTGATCGGCCCCATTACAATTAGCTGTGGCACCCAAATTTACATCTGCAGCAAAGGTACTTGTTCCAAAAACTTGCAACGAACCAGAAGCACTCACACTACCAGTAGAATCAACAAAGAATAGGCCCTCTAAATTACTTGTAGATGTAGCAATGAATAACCCGTCTGCACGAAGACTAGAGGTAGTTGTTCCATCGGTAACTGTAACCGCTGTAGAAAAAACTGAACTTGCCGTACCACCACCGTCTGTTAAACAAGTAAATTTACCAGTGGTTGCGTTATAGTTAACAGTCTGAGATTCAGCACTACAATCAGTAAAATCGGCTTGGAAGAAGCCACCTGTAATTGTGGATGTACGGAAAGTAGAACTGGCAGAAACATATAAATTGGTCGATGTCGCACTAACACCAAACATTTTGGAAAAGTTCAAACTTGTAATTGTTGAACTACTAATAGTTGTAGATGTTAGAACAATGGATCCGTTGGCAAATACTTCCAAAGAACTACTAGAAACTTTGGATCCAACTCTAAATACAGATGAGGTAGAACCTGTGGAAGATGCAAATACTGATAATGCTCCTTGAGACATAATTCCGCCAGCGCCTACTACCAATGAAGTACCAGCATACACACTTCCCTGAATAAATATATCATTTCTAACCTGTAACTGACCTAAATCTGCGCTATGCGCTACCAAACTAGTTACTTCCGTACCAGAAATATCTACTATAGACATAGTAGCATTACCGCTGTTTGCCACATATGCATAACGACCAGACACAGCTATTGCCGCAGGAGAACTGCCTATTGTTGTATTTGAGATCATGATAGGTCTTGTGGAGCTGGCTACATCTACGATAGAAACAGTTCCTCCTTCATTGGTTACATATGCATAACGACCGGATACAAATACATTTGACGGACCAGAGCCAACTGTTGTACTGGACATTTTAACAGGGGTAGCTGGATCTGTAATATCAATAATAGAAATACTATCTTCGGCATAGTTGGCTGTATAAACACGGTTGCCAGATACATATACGCTTTCTGGCTGATTACCAACATCTACAGTAGCGATATTTGCTGGCGAATAAGGGTTGGAAATATCCAAAACATGCATGTTGTTTTCACCGTTATTTATCACATAGGCATAGCGGCCGGATACAGCAATACCAAATGGATTACCGCCAACATCTATGTTGGTGACTCTTATTGGTTGTAATGGGTTGGAAATATCTACTATAGATACATTATTATCTGTACGATTTGCTATATATGCAAACCTTCCGGATATTGCGATAGATCTAGGGTTAGCACCGACAGTAGTAGTGGCTACTTTTCTAGGAACAGAAGGATTGGAAATATCAATTACCACCATGTTTGCCGCATTCCAATGGGTCACATAGGCATAACGTCCTGCCACTTTAATATCACGAGGTTGCGAACCTGTAATAAGAGTACTCTTTAGCACAGGGAAAACTGGATCAGAGATATCCACAATTGCCACCGCATCGGATGAATACAAAGGTACATATGCATACTTGCCAGAAATAGCAATATTTATAGGTGTAGAGCCACCAAGAGAAATATTGGAAGCTTCGCTAATCAGAGTGCTTGGATCCAAAATGTTGGAGATGCTGCCTACAACAGATAATTTTTCTGCAGGGGTAGATGTGCCGATACCAACTTTTGAAGTTGAAGTAACAAGAAATACATTGGAGCCAGAGAATGTCCAAGTTGTAGTAGAACCAGCCGAGCCACCACCATCTGTTAAACAAGTAAACTTACCAGTGGTTGCGTTATAGTTAACTGTCTGACTATCTGCACTACAGTCTGTAAAGTCTGCTTGGAAGAAACCTCCGGCGATAGTGGATGTTCCGAAAGTTGAGCTAGCAGAAATAGCTAATGAAGTAGCTGCAAAATTTGTACTTGTGGCTGAAGCAAATGTAAGAGTGCTAAGATTAGTAACACCAGAAACATATAGATTTGTAGAAGTAGCATTGGTAATCGTGGTATTAGCAAAGTTGGCAAGACTGGAGATATAAAGGTTGGTAGATGTAACAGAAGTAGCAGAGATATCTGCAAAGTTTGTTGTAGAAGTAAATGTAATCGTTCCTTCGGTTAGTTGCATTAAAGAAGTGCCAGTTACAGAAGTAGCTCCAGAATATACAGCAAAATAATTTGATGTTGAAGTGTTTACACCTCCGGCAGCACCCCCCGCGCCACCATCGTCTGCCAAACAAGTAAATTTACCAGTAGCAGCATCGTAGTTAACGGTTTGTAATTCACCACTACAATCACCAAAACCAGCTTGGAAGAAACCGCCTTCTATAGTAGAAGTACGGAAAGTAGAGCTAGCAGAAACATTTAAAGATGTAGCTACAAAATTTGTGCCGGTAGCAGATACAAAGGTAAGGTCCGCTAGGGCGCTAGCGCCAAATACCTGAAGCGTTCCGGAAGCGCTTACGCTACCTGCACTATTTACAAAGAACAAACCATCCATGTTTGTAGTTGAAGTTGCGATAAATAAGCCGTCTGCACGAAGACTAGAAGTTGTACCACCAGCACCATTGGTCACTGTGATAGCAGTTGTAAACACTGAAGTTGCTGCACCACCTCCATCTGTTAAACAAGTAAATTTACCAGTGGTTGCATTATAATTTACGGTTTGAGCGTCATCACTACAGTCTGTAAATCCGGTTTGGAAGAAAGCACCACGAACAGTGGTAGTATTTATAATCAAAGAACCATCCGCAAACACCTGTAATGAACTACTTACAGCTGCAGAACCAACTCTAAACACAGAAGATGTTACCCCAGTTGAAGATGCAAAAACAGACAACCCACCATTAGATATAATTCCACCATTTCCAACCGATAAGCCTGTGCCAACCACTACACTACCTTGGGCAAAAATATCATTTCTAACTTGAAGAGCTCCTACGTCCGCACTATGCGCCATCAAACTACTTACTTCAGTACCAGAGATATCAATAATAGAAATATTGCTATCCGAATAATTCGTTACATAAGCATAGCGACCGGAAACAAATATAGACATAGGAGAAGCCCCCACAGGAGTAGTGCCAATTTCCCCAGGAGCAGTGGAACTAGAAACATCAAATATAGAAATGGTATTTGAACCTTGATTTGCAACATACGCATAGCGACCGGAAACGAAAATACCATGAGGGGTACCACCGACTGTATTAGCTTGACCAACTTCTACAGGAGAGGCTGGATTTGAAATATCAACCACAGACATGAAAGTGGAACTAAAGTTTGATACATAAGCATAGCGACCGGAAATAGAAATACCGGCAGGGTTTGCACCCACTGCAGCGGTAGCAATTTGTATTGGAAGAGATGGGTTGGAAATATCTACAACAGAAATATTGTTTGATCCTTGATTTGCAACATACGCATAGCGACCGGAAACGGCAATAGCAAACGGCTCTGAACCAACAGAAGTTGTAGCAATTTGAATAGGGTTGAGAGGGCTTGAAATATCAACAACAGAAAGACTATTTGAATCTAAGTTAGTAATATAAGCATAACGGCCAGAAACAGTAATTGATTGAGGACCGCTACCAACTGCGGTCGTACCAATTAATGCCGGGCTAGCAGGAATAGATACATCCGCCACAGACACAGTGTTATCACCGTAGTTAATTACATAAGCATAACGACCTGAAACATAAATTCCACGCGGGTTATTTCCTGTAAGGAGGGTGCTAATTTGTTTAGGGTATGAAGGATTAGATACATCAATAATAGAAATGGTTCCGGCATTGGTGTTAGCTGTATACGCATACTTACCGGAAACAAAAATGTTTCGAGGATTATCACCTACAGCAGTAGTAGCGACCTGACGAATTGAAGTAGTGTTATTTGAATCCAAAATATTAGAAATATTGCCTACTACAGATAATTTTTCTGCCGGAGTAGATGTGCCAATACCGACTTTTGAAGTTGAAGTAACAAGAAATACATTGGAACCAGAGAATGTCCAAGTTGTAGTAGAACCACCCGAGCCGCCACCATCTGTTAAACAAGTAAACTTACCAGTGGTTGCGTTATAGTTAACTGTCTGAGCGTCACTACTACAATCTGTGAAATCTGCTTGGAAGAAACCTCCGGCGATAGTGGATGTTCCAAATGTTGAACTGGCAGAAATGTTCAAGCTAACAGCAACAAGATTATCAAAGAATGCATTTGTAGAAGTTACATCAACACCAGAAATGGAAGTAAATGATAATGGGCCGGATAAAGTACCACCACTTAATAGTAAATAGTTAGAAGCAGTGATTGTATCTACTACCATTGCATCGGAGATTGAGTTGGATGGAAGTGTAACTTGGCCAGTAATATTAATATTTGTACCAGTTGCGTTGGTAAATAATAGGTTGGCTAAAGTGCCTATCTGAGTTAAGTTTGGTAAAGAAGTAGAAGCAGAGATAGACAAGAATGTGCTGGTGGCTAGAGCTGGATAGTTGAAACCTAAGTAAGACAAACTAGTTGAAGCAGTGATTGCTAAGAAAGTACTTGAAGCGGTAGCTGGATAATTAAAGTTTAAATATGCAAGACTGGTTGATGCTGCAATAGTTAAGAATGTGCTAGATGCAGTAGATGGATAGTTGATTGAAAGGAATGTGCTTGATGCTACAGCTGGGTAATCAAAACCTAGATATGCAAGACTTGTGGATGCAGAAATAGGGAGATAGTTTGAAGCAGTGATTGTATCTACTACCATTGCATCTGTTACGGAGTTGGATGGTAATGAGAGGGCGCCACTGACATAGAGGTTGGTGGTTGAAGCATTAGATCCAGTTAAGTTGTTGAAAGTTAATTGACCGGAGATGTTTGCATTTGTACCAGTTGCACTTCCGAAAGTTAGACTTGTGATTGTTCCTACAGTAGTTAGATTTGGTAGAGATGTAGAAGCAGAAAGTGTTAAGTATGTACTTGAAGCAAGTGCTTGGTAACCAATACCTAGGAATGAACTGGTGGCTAGGGCTGGGTAATCAAAACCTAGATATGCAAGACTTGTGGATGCAGAAATAGGGAGATAGTTTGAAGCAGTGATTGTATCTACTACCATGGCATCGGTGATGGAGTTACTTGAAAGATTGAGGGAACCAGAAACGTAGAGATTTGTTGTGGTTGCACTTGTAGCAGTGAGATTAGAAACTGTTGTATTACCTAGGTTTGAAATTCCAGATACATATAAGTTTGTAGAGGTAGCGTTTACAAAAATAGCATTGGTTGAGGTGACCGCTGTACCAGAGGCAGAAGTAAAGAATAATGGGCCAGCCAAAGTGCCGCCTGCAAGAGGTAGATAGTTAGATGCAGTGATAGAGTCGACAACCATTGCATCGGAGATGGAGTTGTTTGGTAAGG